>NZ_MAOG01000125.1:0-40799 GCF_001884205.1 Bacillus sp. NH11B
CAATTGAGCGGGTTTTGTTTTAAATACCACTGTTTCGAACTCTTTTCTATATATTTTAGTTGGTAACTTAAGACGTGATAAATAATATCCCTGCTTGTCTTGAATAGACTTAAAGTCTTGTAGACGAAAATATCCTAAATCACGAATATATAGTTCATTCTTTTGTGCCATACCTGTTCGAGTCGCACCATACGCCTGATCACTTCGTTTTCCTGGTTCAATTTTCACATCAGAAAATTCTCCACTCAACAAGTCATACTCTAGTTGAATTTTTACACCAGCTTTATGACTACATCCTCCGGCACCAGGATAAGTAGATGCAAATCGATCCGGCACTTGAAATGTTGTAGAATCAAGGATAAGAATACGCTCAAAGTAAGCAGAAAGAGCATGAGAAATCTTAGATAATCCCCCAATTTTAGCTTGTAGAAGTGAAGTAAATACAGTTCGAAAGAAGGCTACAGAAGCCGAGTTAAATCGCCGATTAAGTCCCTCAGGACTTAATAAAATTCCTGTTGAAGTTTCTAATTGACTACAAAGTTGAGTAAGAGAGGTAGTAGCGATTTGTTGATTTAACCATACACACAAAGATAAAAAATGGTGCCCATGGCACTTACGTTTTCGTTTCATTCCGCCTGCGTCTATAGCTAATTGATTAAGTGTAGCGGGAGACAAATAGCGATATAACTCTTCGGCAAATAAAGACAACTCTTGTTTTTGATGGATATTCATAAAAAGCACGTCACCCTTTCTCATTAACATAAGAGAATAGTAACGTGCTTTCACCTTCAAGAATAGTCTAAATCCTTAAGTTGATGGATGTGTGGTGCTACCCCATCGCTATCAACCTAATAAAAAGAAAAGCCCCCTAAAATGAAAACATACGTTATTCTTTCTGTAGAATCATAGGTGTATAATTAAAAGAATGTTTTAGACTGAGTATCGCTGAATTATTGGGATTTCTCCATTCTTATTCTCCTGTTTTAATAAAATAAGGATTTAGACTGATGAATAGTTTTTATTTAGAGAAACGAGGTTTTATTAAAATAAAGTATTAGACTAGATAGCCAATTTATATAGAAAATTTGTGTTTACATTTCAGATAAAATGATAAAATTAAACAAAAACCTCATATAAAGGTGGGGAAAAAGATGAACATTTCTAAACAATTCATTAAACCGTTTCCTGCATATGAAGAAGTATTTTATGATAATTTGGAACAGCATAAAAAACACTTTTTACCCATTTGCTCCATAAACTTACAATGCATTGAACCTGAATTGAACGAATGGTTACATATTGTGTCAGCAAAGGAAATTCACGACGGGTGCGTTGGCGATTTTACCCAACCGTTTCACACGAATTTTACGAAAGAAGATACGTTAGGCTTTGATGTCGTTGAAGGAAAGTATAAATTTGAAGCAGATTGGAATTACTTTGAATTTGAGAAAAATCCTTCCGACATTGTAGAGAAAGCCTATGTACGTAATGAAAAAGACTATCAAATCCGTAAAGAATTTTTCCGACGTAATCAGAAAATTCATCCTTATTCTAGCTTTGAAAAAGAATTTACATCCGTAGAAGCATTAGAGCAAGAGTTTGTCGAAAAACAAACAAATGGTTGGGGATTAGATTATCCCAAGGTAAATGGAATCCTGGGTGATATACGTTTTATGACAGAAGAAGGGCAAGAATTATTGGAAGATTGCGTTAGCGAAGACGAAATTTTTGACTATACCAATCTACTGTATGTGCCAAAAGATGAAGATGGCCATCCATTTACATATGTTGGATTTGCTACAGGCTATTACTTTCAAGCTTATGGTGCGGATCGTATATACCTATTCTTTAATAAAGAATTAAGAAAAGCAGTAATTTGTTTTGAATATACATAAGGTACAAGAAGCAGGAGAGACGGGACAGGGTTGGCGGCAAGCATTTGATAGTAAATTAGGCAATATGCACGATTCTGGAACAACACATTAAAGGGATTAAAACAACTTACAGATCCTTAATCTACAGAAAATAAATTCAAAAAAGTCTAATTAAAACACATTTAGAATTCTTTAATCGAAAAGGAATAAAACAATGTAACTTTTTTGCAAGCGGTATTACTTTCTTTAAAACGGTACAACTAATCAATGGTGTTCAGAATTGATAAATTTTTGTTTCTAGAAATGAAGTAACCTCCTACTTTTTAGCTTGTTGGGAGGTTATTAAGATAAAATATACTTAACTTATTACTACTGATTTTAGCGAATCCATTAGAAAAAAAGAGCATATGCTAAAACATGCTCTTACACTCTTAAACAAATGATTTTTTTTACTAACTTATATTATGCTTTCACACCAAATAACAAACGTAAAAAGTGCTTTAGATTTATTCTTTAGGAGATTGTTATTTTATAAGTTCTTCGATGTTATTACTTTTTTTGATTGTTTCTGATGATAGCCAGAGTGAATATCTTGTTCCATCCTTGTTGGTTAAAAATATGTCAAATTTTTCATTATACAGTTCTTCTTTAAGGATAGTGACTACCTTTCTCAGATCCTCAACTACATAGGGATTGTTATAATATTGCATCGTACTGTCATTAAAAACTAAAGTCACCTTATACTTCGGACACTCCCCATCTTTCGGATCTGAACAAGTAATACCTTCAATTACAAAACGGTCGTTTTGAATTTCTTTTAACCTTTCACCTACTTTTGTTTGAGTTTGAATCAAATATGTCCAATAACTTCTTAAAGTGTTTTTCATTGTTAGTAGCAGTTCTTCTTTCGTTATAACTTTTTGCACATTATTGAAAGGTAAACCTATAGATTCTCCATTATGATCATTAATATCAAGTTCTGTTATCTTTCTATTACTCTTCTGAATGAGTTGAAATAGAGCATATAAACGATCTAATTCTGTTGATTCAAATTGACTATAATCAATCTTGTTACTCGATTTTAAAGTTAATAACAACTCATCAGTGGGTTTTCCTCCTGTATTATCATAAGCCAAAATATATTGAAGAACATTTTCATTTTCAGATTCCTCGTAACCTAACTTTTTAATTTCTTCTAGAATTGGTTTTAATTTCTTATATTCCTCATATGTGTTTTTTCCGTATTGGTATTCATCACCTTTTATTTTTGAATATAAGAAACCATCTACCTCTACTCTAAATTGAATATTTTTGTTGTTTTTTACTTGAACAGTATGGTATGTATGTCCCATATTCCCTTCATGCATAGCGCCCCAATCTGTTACAACAACATCGATTCCATGTTTTTCTTTTATATATTTTTTAACCTGATCTTCATTAGTATTAACACAGCCACTCAAAAATAAGAAACATAACACTAACAACATTACATTTTTCATTCTTTTCATATAACCCCTTAAACCCCTTCCTTACGTAAGAAACGTTCCCTGGTTGAACACTGTATAAAAAATTTAAAGGTAAAGCAATCTTTTGAATAGTGTGCTTCATTAGTATGGTCTTTCAAAAATTTCTGCCTGGATAATCCTTTCCTCTTTGCAATTTCATCTATTTTCTTTACGGCAATTGGATCTACTTCTCTAATTCTAATTTCCACTTTCCCCTCTCCTTTCTGCAATTTTGGGTAGAGATCAAAAAATAGTGAGAAGAGCATAAGGGGTTTTTGTTCCCACCTAGGGTGTGAAGCTAGGCGGAGCCTAGCAAAACGATGGGAACAAGGAAAGAAGTTGAATGTCCCCATTACGTCCCCATATTTTTCGTTAATGTCTCCATCACGTCCCTATATTTTTCCTCAATGTCCCTTCCGTGTCCCTATGTCTTTTTTCAATTTTTATTAATTTCTTGTGCCTTTTGCTCTAATTTTTTGATCTTATCTCGTGCAATTTTTTGTTCTCCTATAAACAATTCAACGTTCTTTTCTGATGATTTTATTTTGGATTCTAAGGATGCTATTTTTGATTGTGTTTCCGTTTTTTCCGCTTCAGTTTGGTACTTCATTTCATCTTTTAGTTCTTTTACTTTCTCATAAATTGTCTTTGCATTTTCTTCTTCAAGTTTGATTGCTTTTCCATAATTTTCGATCTTTGTTTCAATATCTTTTTTGTCTCTTTCTATAAAATCTAACTCATATGTTTTTTTATCTTCAGCTAACAATTCATCATTTGCTTTTGTTTTTCTTTGATCGGTAAAAATCGTCTGAACAAGTTTATTTGGACTCTTTGTACTTGTATTTTCATCTTCGTACTCGTTAACATCTTGTGTAAACTTCCGAATATCCATTTGTTCTTTTTCACTGTTTTTATTGTAAATATCTAAAGCTAAAGCTCCCCAATTTGGAGATAATTCTTTGACTTCTATCACGTAATTTCCGTTCTCTTCATACAACAAATTGACAGGTAATTGAACACCTGGCTTTCCTTTTTCTTGTGCCTTAAACGTAAAGCCAGTTTCCTCATATCCTTCTATCCAAAATCGAATTTCTATGAAGTTTTTATGTGGATTGTACTCCCTCTGTTCTACAATCAATTTCCCCATTCCCGACAACTTGATTACTTTGTGTGTTTCCGTATGGAATAGTTTTTCATCGTTCGGCATGTAAATTTTAGATGTCAAGAAAGCGAAAAAACCGCAAAATAGAAAGCCGATAATTGCTAGGTAGATCCACGACTTATTTCTTCTCAAATTAATTCTTTCACTCTTCTTACTGATTGCACCTATCACATCCTCACCTTTTTTGTTATAAAACTTTCATATTGAGCTCTTCTACACTTGTAACTCGCCATGTTTCCTTTTCTTTTTTATGATGATTCGTAACACATTGTTGACTTTTTCTTCTCGATTTTGTGTTGAATCAGTCGTGACATTTATAAATTCAGCTAACACATTTACTTCCTTTTGATCGGGTTCATTTTCTTGTAAATAAAACTTCATTTCGATTGGTTTCGGCTGTCGATAAATACGCTCTTTTCTGTTGTTCTTGTGCGGAGGCAAGCACCTTATTAAGTCGTCTTTTTAAGTCTTCATTTTGTTTTGTTAGTAATTCATTTGAGAGTTTTAACTGTTTTTCTTTTCCATCACTCATTGATTTTTTGCTCAAATAGATATTAAAAGCTGTCACACCTACAACTAAAATGACAAACACAATAAACAAAGATTTGCGTTTATCTTTCATTCTTTCAGTCTCCTATTCTTTAGGTTTTTAGAACCTTCTTACATAACCAGAAAAGACTTTTTTCAATACGGATTATTTAGATCTTCAATGGAAACACCTTTATTCGTTTGGCATCCAATGAAAGTATTTTTATCAATTACAATGCCAACGTGTCCGGCATGTTTGTAGGTATCAAAGAAAATAACGTCACTTGGTTTCATATCATATACCGATACTTTTGTACCGATTTTATTTAATGTTTCAGTACTTACAGCTCCCATCGGACTGGTATACATCCCTACTTGTTCGAACACCCAGCGCACAAAACTTGAACAATCAAAAATCCCTCTTGCAATGTCATTTGTGTTATGTCCTCCACCAAATACATACGTAGAACGCCCTATCCATTGGCACCTACATCGGCAACTTTTGAACCGCTACTTCCTCCACTTCCTGCATTTCCTCCACCAGAAACGACAGAACCCGGCTGATAATATTTTAAAACTACGTCAACGTACAAAATATCGCCTTAGCACGCTTGATACAGTACGGCTTCTGGTCTAAGACAATGATACATACCAGTATGTTTTACTTTTTGATACTGTTGTTGCGAAAATTAGATTGCTAATTCTTTCGTATACTTGCCACCATTTGCACCAATAAAGTCAAAAAATCCAGTCCCGAAATTGTAAGCTTGAATAGCTTGCTGTAGTAAGTATGAAAGGTCAAAAATTAATTCTAATGTTTTTATTTTTTTTAGGAAGCTTAGCATATTTTCAATATGTAAAAAGAATCCTGTAAATTACTAGTTTATAAAGCTAAACCAAACACCTTATGTATAAAGTATTTTCAATCTTAGGCAGACTTGTTCGACAAAATCAGTTGTCTTTTTACTCTAATATAGGTCTTATCGACTCCTCATGAGTTGTTTGTTCATTTAAGATGATATTGTATTGTCTCTTCCAATTAAGGTTTATATGGATAAACTCAGCGTATAATTGTTATCTGAGCAATTAATACATCTCTTCCCTTTAGTTCATACTGATAATGCTTCTATTTGAACTAATTTTCCTTTTCATACTGATTACACATCTTTTATAAAATAATACCATCAGTATCTTCAAGTATTTAAATTTATTTTTTACTTAGTGAAAGACTATTACCTTTTAGATAATCAAGAAATGCGCATTTTTCGGATAGTACTTTAAAACCTAATATAATATATATCTTTTATATAAAAAGAATATAAAGATAAAACTATTATACTCATGAAAAATGGCCTACAAACTCAGTAATAACAGTGTCTGCAGAGCTATAGAACCATAAAAAATCGAAAAAAACACTTATTGGAAATGTATTTATTGCGTTTTACGTCGCTCTAAATATACAAAATATCATAAAGTTGAATTAATTAACCTACATATAATCAGCATCATTTTGATGCGTAAAAGTGTATATAAGATTAATGATAGTCTAGCTTAAATTAATAATATGATTTCCACATACGTTATAAAATAACCCACATTTTATTAACATTTAGAAGTAAGTTATAGACATAATTCAGTAAATCAACATTATTAACAAAAAACATTCTGATTTTAAGTAGCTTTATATATAAAACGTTTATATATAAAGCTTTGAGCTATTTTATTGTACACATTTGGACAATATTATTAAGATATCCACTGAATTAATATATATATTTACGATTTTTAGTAGATTAAATGCCAGTAAGAGAACGAATGTTCAGAAAAAAGTAAAGTAAAATTGTGAATTACTGATTATATTTTAGGAATTTTGTATAGAAGTGTATAAAAAAAGAGAGGTATTCTAACTCAAATTTCAGAATCTCTCTCTTTTATGTTTGGATAGTACGAATATAATTTCTAATTTCAGCACGAATAGCCCTCCTTCTTTGATTTTTCAAAAAAGGAGAGCATGTGATTTTACATTGCAGGAAGCAGCTGATCTACCGTGCATGGTATTTCACTATTTTTACGGTAATAAGCTTCTAAGGAATGAAGAAAATCGATTAAATTAAAGTCTTTAGGAACTTCAATTACGCGGATTTTTTCCTTAGGCAATCTATCTATTTTTTCAATGAACAGTTCGCGAATATCACTTGGAATATGATGTTCTTTATGGCCATGAGATTTTAATAATTCACGAATTTTAATTTCTAATGCAATATATGCGTTAACATTTACGCCTTGCTCAAAAGCATACTTCCTAAATAGTGTTTCTTCTTGATACTGCATATAATTACGATGGTATGCTTCTTCAGTCACAGGAACCGCATATGTAGAATGAAGAAGGTCATGCGCTTTACAGAATAACTTCTTAACATTTTGTAATGAATAAATAGCAAAGTGAGTACCAAATTTAAATACCGCATCTTCTTGCTTTTCTTTCGATACATTATGTGTAATCAGAGAATAAATACCTGTTTTAGCAGCAGTATCTAATACGCGATATTGAGAAGACTGCTTTAATAATTTGCTTAGTGTATAAACAAGATTTTTAGGGAAACCCTCTTGTCTATCAATCATTTCTCGTAATCCACGAATCACTTGGCGGATTTGACGATGACAGGAATGTTTTAAGACATTTACAAATTGGTTTATATCTTTTGTAAATTCTGCAATATTCATTTCAACTAACGATTCTTCAATGAACTGAGCTTTACGTTTATATGTAAGTCTTGGTGTAAATGGATCACGATACTCTTCCCCTATTTCCTTATTACACAAGAAATCAGGGTGTACAGATAAATACAGTGTTGTATACTGTTTTTTATTCTTTTTCCCTTTTTCTAATTTGCAAATTTTAAAAAAAGAAGATCCAGTAGCAGTAGATTTAGTTGTTAATTCAGCCATTACAGAACGTATTTGATGTGGGTATTTCTTATGTAAGAAGCGATACATACCGCCAAAATGAGTCTGTTGTCCTTGTTCATCAAATTTGTATAGTGAACGTTTCAAAGTAGTTTCTCGTTTTTGCTGCATTGCGATATCAATAAATAGCTTTTTAGCAGCAATGGATAAATCGAAGAACTCTTTTGTAAATACAATTGGGCTGATAAACGTGTAAGGATTCGCTTTATTCGTTTCCTTGTTCATAAAATCAGTTAATGTAATTTTATATTTACCACTGTACTCATTCTCAATTTCAATGATGTTGTGTAAGCTAAGCTTTTTCAACGCAACATAGAATTGTGAATGATGAATATGTGAAAATGCTTCTTTATAGTTTTTGTAGTCCTCCCAAAGCATGTGAATGGAAACATGAGAAAGTTCACCATAGGTATTACATTTTTTATGTAGAAATAGAAATACTTCTAGATCTGCATTAGTAATACCATATAGCTTATGCTTTCTACCATTTGCTTTAGTGAAGAGATTTTTCATTTGAAGTGAAAAAGATGGTTTGGCTTTTTCAACAAACCCTTCTTCATCTGCAATTCGTTCCTCGTAAGACATTGAATTTACGATATCTTCTAGATATGTATCTTTAAAGCTATAGTATTTGCCTTCTAAAGCTTCCACTAATTTTTGCCATGCTTTAATTGTTACTAATACCGGAGTTGTTGTTTCACCATTTAAACTACGTTTGTTCTTTATAACGAAAGGTTTAGCCATCTTTTTCACCTCCTCTTATTATGAGTTTCAGTTTTTATCTAAATAGGATATAAAAATTCAATTTTGATTATATCAAATCGAATCTTGGTGAAATGTGTCTCTTTAAGAGGAAAATCAAAAATGTGAAACGCAGCCTCATCCTTAGAGGCACAAGGGATTCAGCGTTTCACAAAAAAAATATTTTGGCCACCATAAAGCTATAAGGTATTTTGAATATGAAACGTATCTGAAATTAATGAAACAGCACCTAAACCTTGATATACTAGGTTTTTTAGCACTTTGGGTTAAAAGTTGTTGCCACCATATAGCTATAACGTTTCAAGTTTTGAAATGACTAAATAATGTTTAGAATTCATTCATAAATATTGTGGTATAGCGTTTTCATGTTAATTTACGTCAAGGAAGTATTGCCATCATATAGCTATATGCGTTTCATGTTTTTTTTGGATTGTTGCCATCATAAAGCTATGCCGTTTCATGTTTGAAATCAATGTTTCATTGCGCTTGAAATGTACCTAAACCCTTGTTACATATGGATTTATAGGTTTTTTTTAAAAAAAGTTGTTGCCACCATATAGCTATAGCATTTCATTGGGGTTTTTTAGTTTTTTTAAAGAATGGCTTTATATCAATGTTTAGCACTAATTTAAATAAAAAATATTTTTTTTATATGAACAGATTTTAGTGCGTTAATGTTTCATATTTAAAGAGTTGTTGCCACCATAAAGCTATAACGTTTCAAGTTTTCAATAGTACCTGCCACAATGTAGCTATGATGTTTCATAAAAGTAAAGGTATTCGTGTCGCTATATGGAATAACGTTAATTCTTGTTAAATGAAATTCAACAATCTATTAGCATTTCTTGTTCAGAACATACTTGCCACCATAAAGCTAAATCGTTTCAAGTTTTCGATAGAACTTGCCAAAATGTAGCTATAGGGTTTCATAAAAGTAGAGGTATTTGTATCGAAGTATGAAATACCGTTAATTCTTGTTAGATAAAACCCGACAATCCATTTGCATTTTTGTTGAGAATATACTTGCCACCATAAAGCTAAACCATTTCAAGTTTTTAATAGAACTTGCCACAATGCAGCTATGGTGTTTCATAAAAGTAGAGGTGTTTGCATCATTGTATAGAGTGACTTTCAGAATTTTTTAGATGAAACCGACATTTCATCGATGTTTCTTGATCAGAAAGTAATTGTTATCATACAGTCATAATATTTCATTTCATTTGTAAGAAAAGGGACAATTACGTTTCACTTTAAAAGTATGATTTACACTATTTAATGCCAAATGGGTTTCCCGCATGGAGATTGTGGTGTAAAGTAGTAATTTTACAAATAAGTACAGTCTTATATAATACAAGTACAAGAATGTTTACTTGATAGGACAAATACTGTTCGATAAATCATTTCTCGATATAGATTATTCTGATAACGTTTCAACTTATATGCTATGTTGCCACCATATAGCTATAACGTATCAAGTTCTATAATTAATATTTCTAATTGGTGGGAATTTAGTAAGGAGGTTTTTAATATGGAGAAAGTATTAGTGTTGTTTAGCGATGCCCTTTTACTTGCTGCTCCAATGTATGAAAAGAACACGCAGCTATGGGAAAAGTGGAATAGATATTATGAGGAAGTACAAGGAAATCATGACAAAGTAGTAACTTCAGCTAATATATCCCCTTCATTTTCAGCACTTGTCTCTTGGTTAGGTCAGAGACAAGAACAAGGGATTTCATTATTGCATATATACGCAAATCTAGATAAATATAAAATTGAGATTCGGAATGTACTCGATAAAATAATAGAGCAAGAATTTGGAAGTACATCTGAAGAAGTTGAAACGGCTATAATATCTAATACAACAGATGAAAAGTTAAAAGAGCATTCAAGTGATCTACAAGAGGATTACTATCCTGTAAGTAATGATGCGGTATATTATCAACTACGAGATGGTATAGCCAAGAATCACTTTGAAGAAGATGAAGTAGGAGCAGTGCCTGTTTTACCATTAGAAACTAAAAATACAAGCGGAGTTGCTCAGCTATCATCACACAAGGATGAAGATTTAAGGCTAGTAAACACCAATGAAGCAGAAAGATGGTCAATACTAGTCGATGGTGTTATTAGTAACATGGATGATCTTACCGCAGACTGTTTAGATACAATTACAATACAGTGGTTGAATCAAGCGAAATCTCCAGATGATTTTATTGATTTCAGCTATGAAAATGTACTAGATATGTGTAATATTCCAAAAGCATCAGCAAATGGTATAGAGTATTATCGTGCAGAAGATAAAATTAAAATTGCACAACGTATAGCTGCTTTGGCGAGTATCTTTATTTATTTAAATGACGATAATGAAGTCGTGGTTTTAAATGATCGTGCAGAAACTGGTGAGCAATTTGAAATGAAACGTGAAATAATTAAAAGACTTTTCGTTTTAGATTCTGTAGTTCTTTGGAGAGATAAAAATACCAATGATTACGTAGGTATTGAATCTTGTAGAATAAAGCCAGGTAGCTTTTTGTCGATGTATTTATACGGATCTAGTAGCACAACAGCGTTATTATCTAAAAAAGCATTGGAGTATAATAGTTATCGACACAAATTCCATAAGCGACTAATTCGCTATTTATCTTGGCAATGGAGAATTCGACAACAGTACAGTAATTTAAAAAGACCATATTCAATTGATGGAGAAAAAGGACTATTGTCTGTTATGGGGATTAATATAGCTAAGGGACGCCCCCACCGTATTCGTGAGCAATTAGAAAATGTATTAATAGATTTAGAAAAAGAAAAAGTTATTTCACATTGGGAGTACGCTGAGGAAATTGATGAATCAAGAATTGGAGAACGGAACTGGTTTAAGAATTATTACTCAAAATTAGGAATCATCATTTTACCACCAAAAGAGTTAATGGATAATATCGGGAGTTTGGCAAAGAAAAAGGTAATTGATACTCCGGATAAGCAAGAAAATAATGTGATTATAAATACGATAGCTCATAGTACAGTAAGTACTGAGGAGCTAATTAGAGAGAAAATTATGCACCAACATATGCATCAAAATAGAACAATGCGCGAAATAGCAGATGAGTTAGGCTTATCCCCTGCTACACTATCGAGATTCTGTAATAAGAAAATGAAACGGATTTCAAACAGTGTTAATGATAAGTTAACAAAATGGTATGAAAGACAAATGATAATTGAGTCTATGTAAGCAAAAAAGAGGAAACCACTTTGAAAATGGTTTCCTCTTTTTTAATGAATATTATTGACAGAAAATTCAAACTCGTTATATAATTTTTGGTATTACCAATATCTTTAACATGTATTACCAAAAAATAAAGGGGACGATGGCTTGAGAGAAAAGGAACGCTCCTCAGATAAAATTGAGAATGAATTAATTAGATTCATATTGGCTGGTGTTTATTCTGTAGGAAGTACTTTACCGCCGGAAAGAGAGCTTGCGAAAGAATTTGGTGTTGGTCGCCCAACTATTAGGGAGGCGCTTCAACGTTTAGAAAGGAGTGGATGGATAACAGGTAGAAAAGGAATGCCATCGACTATTAATGATTATTGGAGCAATGGTAATCTAACGACACTTATAAATATTGTTGAGAATCATCATACCATTACAGATGAATTTATTATGTATTTATTAGAATTTAGAAGTTCGTTGACTCCGACTTATATTCGTAATGCTGTTACGTTTAATCAACCTAAAGTGGTTGCTCTCCTTGCTAATCTTGAGCAACTTGAAGATAGTGCAGAAAGCTATGCAGCATTTGATTGGGATTTGCAAAAAAGGTGTGCTGGGCTTGCTGCCAATCCGATCTTTCTACTCATTTTAAATAGCTTCGATTCCATTTATGTAGATATGGCAAAAAGGTATTTTTCTGTAAAAGATCATCGTGAGTTATCCTTCAACTATTATCACGACTTATTAAAAGCTGCATTAAAGGGAGATGCAATTGAAGCGGAAAGATTGTGTAAGACAACATTGGAGAAAAGCTTGGCTCTCTGGAAAGATAGAAAAAAATAAAGAAAGCTGGAGGCGTGATAAATGAAACTAAAATATTTTAAAGAATATTTTTCCTATCCTGATATTTTGATCATGAGCTGTCTTTTCCTCGCTAGCTTTGGATTTATGATTTTACATTTAACCTCTATCGGAATTTGGGGTGCTTTTATTTTGGGAATGATTATGTATTCCTTAGCTGAGTACGCTACTCACAGGTTTATTTTTCATCTAAAGCCACCAAAGAATGCATTCTTATTAAAAATGCTTAAGCGCCTACATTATGATCACCATACAAATCCGAATGAATTACATTTATTATTTTTACCCTTATGGTATAGTGTGCCAAACATTGCAATTTCAGGAGCGATTTTTTATTTTCTTTCATCCAGCTTTGTCATGACAAACGCATTTATTGCAGGTATTATGCTCTTTTTATTATTTTATGAGTGGAAGCATTATATCGCGCATCGCCCCCTTCAACCAATATCACCATGGGGACGATGGATGAAAAAAGTTCATTTATGGCATCACTTCAAAAATGAAAATTACTGGTATGGTGTTACGAATCCAGCCTATGATTTTCTCATGGGCACCTTTAAAGACCAAAAGGATGTTGCCCAAAGTAAAACTGCTAAAAACCTAGAAAAACGTGGTGACCAGAAAATAGAATTATGAAAAATAATCCATTGTCATTATCCTGGAAATGTCGAATGAATTTTGCAGCTTCGACATTTCCAGGTAGTGACAGGCATTTTTTTCTATTGAGTAGTAAGTATGTTAATAGATTGGATAAGGCTCGTTTGAAAGTTTTCCTTACCGAAAAATGCATCCGCTTTGTTCTCTATTTCTCTTAGCGTTGCTTCATTTTTCACGAAGTGTTTGGCCAATCCTATCTACAATTTGTATCGTGTTTGCTCCAGTGATTTCTTTAGCGGCTCGTTCCAGGAGAGTCTTTGTATCAAAAGAAAATTTCCGCGTAAAGCTATAGCACCTGACAATGTTATTGCGGAGAAACTCGGAATATTCAGGCGTGAAAGCACGACGAATACAGCCCCTCATCATCTCTTTCATCTAGATACCTTTTTAACCAAATGGTGCAACACATCCCTTTCTTTATCATCTTTCCCTTGTACAAGGACAGAATTCGTTAAAAAAGAAGAGGTGAGACTAACAGTATGCTTTCTCTAATAAATAAATCAATCTTTCTTTTACTGACTCCCATTCATCACTAATAATACTGTAAAATATATTGTCTTGAATGGTTCCGTCTGCCTTTACTCTATATTTACGAAAAGTTCCCTCTTTTGTTGCTCCTATTCGTTCAACAGCTTTTTGAGAACGTATATTCTCTACGTTAACTGGAAATTGTATAAAATCTACTTTTAACTCTTCAAACTAAAACTTAATAACCATTGCTAGATTCACAGGTTCCAATGTACAAAATTAGTCTATTTAACATTTCTTCACTTTCTGATGTATCCTGAGTCACTTTCCACCTTGTCAGCTATCCCCCCTTCCCCTTTCTTGCCAGAATATACAACAGGTCCAATTTCTTGAACAGAACTAATCGTCATTTAATGTATCTATTGCTTTGTTAAGTTGGTAGCTTACAGTAATATGTATAATTCAATTAGTAAATCTATACTTACACAAAAATATAATAAATTTAGTTAAATTTATTAACATTGACTCTATATGTTAATTATAAAGATGGTGTACATATGAGATTAACAAGTGAATGTGTAGAGCCTAATACTTGAGATATTGAACTTGCAATTATGTGAGTTAATAACTGAGAGGAGAATTTATAACATGACATTGACAGATCTCCGTTATCAATGGTTTTAAATAGAAGAAAAATCGTTAATAAATCTAGTTGAATACGAAGGTCTCTTTATTAAACTAAAATGTTCATATCAAACCATATGATATGAAAAGAGCAATGATTTTTGCATGTTTTATACACGCTGTATATATACACCTTATATATAGGTTTTATATATAAGGTGTACAGAAAAGAAGTATGTTAAATATGTTGATATGAAATTGATATAGCAGCCACAAAACCTTTATTTTAAAGGGTTTATATATACAGTGTATATATAAAGTTTATGAATAGAGCGTATGGATGCTTTGTGAAGTGTTTTAACATGAAATGTTTGTAATTTGATATTTTTTATAAAGGATTATTCAAAAGAATGTCAAATTAAATATTAAATTTATAGTTTTATAGAATGTATTGTTAATTATATGAAACCTAAAATTGATATATATTATATACAGCGTGCATGTACGCTGTGTAAATTCGTGTTTATATATCAACATTTTAACTAACTTTAATACTTGTACGCTTTATATGTAAGTTCTATATATAATCACTTGATATACGTCTTATATTAATGTAATATATTCGTAGGAATAATTAACCAACGTTTTAAGGGGGAGGAAACTTGAACGAGGTATTGAGCGAAAAGTATAAAGTAATTAAATTTCCTGATGAAGTTGTGAACATGTTTGCAGACATTCTTGAAGAGGACGAAATACTTTATAATGTATTTCATTACATAGGATCTGAGGTAAATAAACAATACCAAGAGACGAAATATATGAGAGGCATCTCAATAAATGAAATAGTAGGTAATGTTGTAATTGATAGGAGAGTTAAGAAATTAAAGGGAAAATCGTACTCATTAGAGGTTGAACGAACCAATATATCAAGAAGATCAGCTGAAGTAAGTGTTAGTACATTATCTTCAATGTCATTAATAACTGAAAAGATTATGCATCCTTATAAATTTTTAATCTCAACAATTAGAGGACAACAGGTGTTAATTGAACTAGGAAGACGTAAACAAACCAATTGATAAGAAAAAGGAGAGATAAAATAATGGCGAAGAACTTTCTGAAAAACGAAGTAGCAGTAAAAATGACAATGGTTGGTTTTGGTCAGGCTGGAACTAGAATGGTAGATAAATTTGCTGAATATAAGCATACGGATGGAGCATCTGTGTACAACTGTCTTGCCCTAAATAGTAACGATGGTGATTTAGCTGAATTAAAAAATGTGCCTACAAGTAATCAAGTATCACTCAAATTAGGCGGACTAGGGAAGAATCCAGAACGTGCTGTAAAAGTACTAGAATCAAATGATGAAGCGAAAGAAAAGTTAAAAGAATTCATCACAGAGCGTGTAAGACCAACAGATGAATTGGTACTATTTTTTGCTGGTTTAGGCGGTGGAACAGGTACTTCTACAATCATTAAAGCAATTGAAGAATTCTCGGCTTTTCATAATAAACCTATAATCGCTGAAGAACTTAAAAGTATGGCAATGAAAATTCCTAGAGAGGAATTAATAGCAAATCAACAAAGGTATGCAAAAATTGCATTCAATAATGCAATTGAACGTAAAGATTTTATTAAAATGGGTATTGTTGTAACACTGCCTGTAAGAGCTGATGGGCCTGATGTACTAAGACAAGTAAATAAATTCTCTCAAGAGATTTGGAAGTTAGCAAATGACCCAGCAAAAGGTGTTGCATTCGTTGTTTTCGCAGATAACCAACATTTCTATGATGAATTTAAGGGATTAAACGAAAATGAGAAAAAAGGTATTGCTAATTCACGAGACTATGCAAATCAGCGCATTGGTGAAATCATCCATGAATTAAATACAGCCTCTAATGGCGCAGGAACATCTGTTATTTTAGATTCACAGGACTTTAAACGTATTTTATTAGAGAAAACTGGTTGTCTAGTTATTAATAAAATTTCTCGCAATATGAATCAAATTGAAAATAGTAAAGAAATAGTAGATATGTTCTCAGAATCGTTGAAAGGAAGCTCTTTCCACCATCCTATAGAATTAGTGAAAAAGAACGATGATGGTGAGTTGGAGGCCTCTAAGGTGCATCATTTTGGAATGCTTGCAATTCTAGACGAACAAAAGAATATTGATGATTCATTTATGGATGATGCAAAAGTAGAAGTTACGAATACATTACCAATCAACGGTACGGTATTTAATGGGTATTTAATTAGTAAAAATGATTTTATGGGCAGTGTGTATACGTTCTATAAAACTGATGCATTACCGTCCCGTTTGTCTAAGGGTTTAGTTGAAGAATTCAATGAATTTAAAGAGAAGCAAAATCAAATTCAGTTCAAAAAATCCCAAATTAGTACAATTGAAACGCAAGATCAAGACGATGATTTCAGTATTAATTTCGGTGATTACATCGATATGGGAACAAGTGATGAGGAACCATCAGCAGATGCTGAGAATGATGAAGAATTAGCTGCATTTATGGATCCAGACAAAATGTTTGGTACATCAAAATAATAAAAAAGAGGCCTGGAAATATCCCGGGCCTCTTTTTTATTCGGATGTCATAATAGATTTCATATACTCTATCATATTTTCGTTTAAATAATTCTCTATAAATAGGTGTTTTTTTGCTAAATCTTCCTCTTTTTTAAACCAACCAACTTTTTTCATGCGCTCTTCCTCAGGTTTTTCATTCCAGAGTTTTTCAGCTTGTCTTCTTAATTCTTTACGAGCTCTATGTTCAATTATTATGTTATCCAGTCTTTCTTGTCTTTGACGTTCTTTAATAGCAATTGGATCTTCAGGCTGAGGTAATGCTTTTAATACATTTTCAAATTTCTCTTGAAATTGTATTTCGATGTTTTGTAAATATGCTTGAACCTTTTGTTCCACCAATTTTTCGATTGTCTCAGCTGCGTCCTGAAAATCAAATTGAGATAATATTTCGTTAGAGTGGTTTTCAGGAGATACGGGCCTTAGTTCGAATTGATGCGGTAAAAGTTCGATTATGGCATCTAAAGACCACTTTTCATCCCTTTTCTGCTTTATGAAAAGAGCTATATTTAAATCTAATGAATTATAGAGCTTTTCATTTGTATTATTGGTTCTAAGAGTCCCGTGCAATCCCTTCTCTTCTAACGTATTAAACCAATTATAAACAGTATTATGGTGTCTACCTACTAACTTAGAAAACTCTGTTATTCGCCAGGCCTTTTCAAAAGCGTCTTCGTGTAATGAGTTCTCATCATCTACCATGGTTTGTTCTGAGTGATTTTCCTGCTTAATCATAGTATTACCTCCTTAGCAGTATGTAATTTCGCTGATAAATGACATTAACATGAAATGTGAGATTGATATGTTAAGTGTTTTTCGACGGTACTAATAGGAATCCCTTTCTTATCTGAAATTAACATGAAAGATAAGATTAACATGTTATACTCAAAGTGTTAACAGAACATTAACAGATCGGTATCTATCCTCACCAAATATTGATGTTTTGTTAACTGGGACTTGAAATGCATCAATGTTATATAGGATTAATGAGGTACCTTTGTCACCCATATTCTTATAAATGGTTGCTATGAGATTGACAGTTTTATTCATATAACATTAATGATAAGTAAATATAACCGATTTGTAAATAAATTATGAGGATATAGCATCAAACTTTCACAAAAATAGGTATAAATATGATTAAAAGGGTCCATATTATTAATAATTGTAGTATGAGCCTTTTCCATAGATAACACTTGAGAATATATAACAGATACCTGTTTGACTAATAGAGTGTAGTATCTCTTTTTAACTGATTCCAAGACTAGTAAAGTAATTTTAGATAACAACTATTATAGGTTCATATAAGCGTTAAATTATAATAGTTAGACGAGTTATTGGCTATTATAATTTTGAAACACTACAAGGTCCCATTCGCTTTGTTGTTGAATAGCTGTAATGCTTAATTTCTAAGTGTTTGCGATAAAGAAAAAAGTTTTTATAGAAGGATCTATTCAGTCTCTAATTATAAGCAATAAAGACTGATGTGAATCTTGGTTTATTAACGCTTTTATTAATAAGGACGTATGCCTATTGATGTTTTGTCAATGTCTTGTTATCACAATAATCAAGAATAGTTGATATGAGATTAACAATATTATCGTTCCGAGGATTAACATGTTAATGTTTATTGATATGTTAATCTCATTAATGATGAGTATTTTGATCCAACTATGCACAATGTTAATCTCATGTTAATACTTACAGAAAGGATTGATACATTTAAAATAACGATCTTTTTATTATTTGCCCAAGAATAGATTTGAGACCTCTAAGCCGTATATTACAAAGTAATTTTGCTCAAATTAATATTATTTTATTGATTGAATTAACTATAATGAGAACTGCTTTGTTTGATAGTCTGTATTTCTTAGTGATTTTTCTACTTGAAACTTCTAGTAGTTTATAAAGCGCAATTCTTAACTAGTGTGGATTTTCGTATTTCAATTTTCGGCCTAATAAAGCCATGGTTTTATAGATGTTTTGTTAATGTCTTGTTTTCATTATTGCTAAGTATAGTCAACATGAGATTAACATTCTTATTTATTGTTAGCTAACAAGTTAATACCTATTGATATGTCAATCTCATTCCTGCTATGTATTTTAATCCGGATTCACGAAATGTCAATCTCATATCAATAATCTGCGGGAAGAATATCTTTGTAAGAAGTATTAAATCTTTAATTGGATATCTAATAGTGGATTGAGAATCTCTAAGTTACATGTTACCAAAAACTATTTACGCTAAATATATTACTTTATTAAAATATAAGGAAACATTCTTTGTATTTTAATAGGGAATCATTGTATTTATTGATGTTTTTAACCTCTACAAATTATATATTTCAATTCTTGTTCTAATAAACTTATGGTTTATCCATGTAGTATTAGTTTCTTATTATCAAGGGGAGTTGACATAAAGTTAACATTTTTATTCTTTCGAAGGTTAACATGTTAATGTCTGTTGATATATCAATCTCAGTTTGGGTCTGCATTTTGATACTTTTTGTGAAATGTTAATCTCATGTCGATATCCTTTAAGAAGAATATCTTTGTAAGAAGTACAAATTCTTCAATATTTATGCCGATTGCGCATCTTTTTAGAGTAACAGTATCAGTATGTCCAAGATTTAGAGATTACTTACATGTATTTTGAATTTTTTGCACCTGAACCGTTTATATTTTTTGTAGGAATTTTTGCTTTTTTGTCGAATACACTTAATGCAAGGAGGGACATTACATGATTATTAAAGACTATTTCATCAATCTATCTATTTTTTCTTTATTAGTTAGCGCAGCAATATTCATTCAAGTATTTACAATTCATTCCAGGTGGTATTTCGAAAAATTCTATGGAGGGATTATCGCAATTACTTTGATGTTCTTTTCTTTTCCGTACATGGGATTTTCCTACGATCTTCGAGTTGTTCCTCTTATTCTATCTTTTATTTACTTTGGTCGTACTGCTGGTTGGATTACGTTAAGTAGCATTATTATAATGCGTATCTTTTACATTGGTGGGTATTGGGAACCACCTGTGATCGCTTATTTAGGTATGGGTATCCTATTTACTACTTTTAAAATATATTTTAAAAACCTTCATCCTTTTAAAAGTGCATCTTTATATTTTTCTGTTTTTGCCGGAATAAAGTGGTTAGTTGGTGTATTCTTTAATACTACATTGCTTTACACTGAAGGCTTATTATATATATCTTTAGGACTTTTAATTGGGCTATTTCTTATGGAAGCTTACCAAAAATTGTATTATTTAACACGGGACTTATCTAAAATGAATCGGGAATTAAAAAAATCGAAGCAAGAACTCACAGATACCGTACATGAGCTTCAAGGGGGGATTTTTAAATTTAAAAAAGTGGGTAAGCACTTTATACACACTTTATGTGATGGACAGTTCTATTATCAAAACGGATTCTATTCTGAACAGGTGGTAGGAAAAAGCCTACGCACTATTGATGCTTCTATTGTTCCTCCACATTTAGTTCCACAATTGATGAAGTATTATCTTCAGGCATGGGAAGGGAAAGAAATTATATTTGAATTACCCTGGCCAAATGATAAAACAATTATTCTTATTGCGCTTAGGCCGATTAAACGGAATGGACAAGTTATTGAAGTTGTTGGTTCTACAGTAGATATAACCGAAAGGAAAAAGGTAGAATCAGAATTAAGAGCTACCAAGGAATTACTAGAATCATTTATAAAGCATAATGTAGATGCTATTACCATATCTGATCGAGAAGGGCATATTTTACAAGCCAATAAAGCTTATGAAGATATATTTGGGTGGTCATCACAAGAAATTATTGGTAAGAGATTACCTTGTGTACCAGATTTCTTAATGGATGAATCACTCATAAACATTCAGAAAATTCTAACAAAGGAATCCGTAGTTACTAGATTAGAAACTGTTAGACAACGTAACGATGGAAGTCTTCTTGATGTCAGTCTGACGGTTTCTCCTATACTAGATGTAAGAGGAAATGTGATAGCTTTATCAGCAATATGTAGAGACATCTCTGAAAGAAAACAAGCAGAAAGAGAACGGCATCGATTACACCAACAATTAAGAGATAGTGAAATGAAGTACCGTGCACTAATCGAACAAGCAACTGACGCGGTATATGTAGTGGAGCTGAATGAGGATCGTGTTCCAAGTCGATTTATTGAGGTAAACCCTGTTGGTTGTGAAAGGTTTGGATATAGTAGAGAAGAACTGCTCTCGTTACCGTTTCCAAATGCTGTACCACAAGATTCACCAATGATTGTAAGGTTGTTAGAAAAAATTAGAGAGGGACAAACTTCCTTCATTTTGCAAGATGAATATGCTTTTCCAACAGGAAAAATAATAACAACTGAGTTTAGTGTCCGTGTTTTTAACTTAAATGGTAAAGAAGTTTTCCTAAGTATTTCTCGTGATATCACTGAACGGCTAAAAACAGAAGAATTACTACGAAAATCTGAAAAACTTGCTGTCGTAGGACAATTAGCGACTGCAATGGCTCATGAAATCAATAATCCATTAACAGCAGTGAAAGGGTTTATGCAATTACTAAAATCAACGGAAAATGAGAATAATCAGGGGTATATAAATATAGTATCATCAGAGATTGAGCGTATAGAAAGTATTACAAATGAATTTATGGCGGTAGCCAAACCACAGGTGGTAAAGATACAACCTAATGATATTAGTGTGCTAATGGATCAAGTTTTAATGCTAATGCAACCTCAAGCAATGATGAATAATATACAAATTAGAATCGATTCTACACCTGGTATTCCATTGATTCCATGTGAGGGAAATCAATTAAAACAAGTGTTTGTTAATATTTTTAAAAATGCAATTGAATCCATGCCAACAGGAGGGGAAATTCTGATTCAAATTGATAAACTTGAAAATGATCAAATAAGCATTCGTTTTATCGATCAAGGGTGCGGGATTCCAAAAGAACGTATACCATATCTCGGAGAACCTTTTTATAGTATTAAGGAAGAGGGGATTGGTTTAGGATTAATGATCTGTTATAAAATTATCGAAAAACATCAAGGAAAGGTATTTATTGAGAGTGAAGTGAATAAGGGAACTATAGTTGAAGTCACGCTTCCTATTTGTACATTTTAAAATCAATAGATTCTTTTGCTGAAATTTCATAATAAACCATATAATGGAATTGTGAATAAAAATGAGTAATGAGCAACAAAAGAGTTCTGCTACGGTAAACACTTTAGAAGATTATCGAGTTAAGGACATATCTAAAAACTAAATTTATTTTTAGTGAGCAGTTAGCTTTGGCTAGCTGCTTTTTTGTATATAGTGTAATCGATTGTTCATTTTACTGCTTTTTTGATGTTTTATATACAGATTATATAGCCTTACAAAGCTCTGTAAGTGTTTTGTAATATTTACGAGAGACTTTTTTAACAGCTATGAGAGAGAAATGAAAGATTTGTTATATATGATGAAATTAATCTTACTAGTAGGTGTTCTAACGCACTTAGAAACCAAGGAGGAAAAATAACAATGAAAAAATTGAAGCCAGCACTTAGTGTATTAGGTAGTATATCGATGGCACTGACTTTAGCATCTCCGGCTTTAGCAGATGTGAAACAACCGAATCCAGGAAGTACAGTTGAAATATTCAAAGAGAATACAAATGCAAAAAAGGAAGATAAGAATTTCACGCTCGGATCTGATGGGGAAATAGGTTCGCTCATTACACAAAACATTGAAATGGCAAACAACGATTGGGACAAAGATGGTATTTCTAACGACTTAGAGATTAATGGATATAAAATTGAATTCAATTCACAAACTGGAAAAAATGAAGCGAAAGCATGGGATCCCGAGAAGGATAAAGGGAAACCAAAATTTATATCGAATCCTATGAATGCAAATACGGATGGTGATCCTTTTACTGATATGTATGAGGTTGAGAATTATAATAATGATTCTGATACTAATTTCAATCCGATAGTTGCCAATATGCCAAATTTACAAATTGGTGTCAAAAGAATTGAAGTAATTCCTATTGCAACCATTACGGATAATAATGGCGGATCTGTTAGCAGAGGTTGGGAAAAAAGCGTATCAACACAACATTCATTTAATGTAGGTCTAAGTGGATCAGGTGGTGTAGAAGGCTCAGCAGCCGGTCCTGTTCCTTCCGGAGGTGTTTCAGCAAACGTGGGATACGGATATTCAAAAACAACTACTGAAACGGAGAGTTATACAAATAATTTTGATTGGTCTACCGCAACAACTGTGGATACAGCGAACGCAGCAAAATTACGGGTACATTTGGAATATAAGAATGTAGGCACAGCATCCGCTGAAAATGTTTCGCCTCATTTTAATATTCGTTTAGGAAACAAAATTATTAATACTGTAAAGGCAACACAAGATCGTTATAAGGCAAACTATTTAAGTACAGAAAAAGGTGGACGGAATAAAACAGAAGTAGTAATTGACAGTTTAGAGGGACAAGCAGATGCGAATATTGTCTTATCACTGGATGAATTGAAAGCTGTTGAACAAGGGGAACTTCTTTCGATTGAAGTTTTACCTACAAGTACAATGGATTTATCCATCGAAAAAGGTGAAGAAGTAATGCATTTAGGAGATTCAGGGAGATATGAATCTAGAGTAAATGCAGCTACAGAACAATTAGAAACAGATATAGGAAATATACCAAAGTTTAGGATATATACTCCTAAAGATAAACCCCTTGCTGATAAGCCAGTCTTATCCTATAACGAAGTTTTTCAACATATTAATATAGATATGAATAAAGTAAAACATATTGTAAACAAGGCTAAAAGTAATAATCAAGTATCAGTGGTTTCAGATAATAATGGAACTGATGCATTGAACGCATTAAAAGCGGGACAGGGGGATCGCAGTTATTTACATAAAGACTCTGTACACGGTGCTTTTGCAAAACTACAACAACCAACATTAGTAGAGGGTAGTTATGATCCTGTTACGCAAAAGATTCGGGCATCAATCTTACCTGGTTTATTTGGTGTGAGCAAAGAAATTCCTACTACTTATAGCAAGAAATGGAATGCTCCTTCACAAACAGTAACACTAGTTAAACGTGAGAATGGATATACATATGAATCTAGAGAAAATATACACCCTATTAAATCTGAAATTGCAGCGCACAGAAAAGTTACATTTGAAATTAATGACGCACACAATCTAACGCCTACACAAAAGATTGATGCAGAGATTAAAGCTAATAAAGAATTCGAAGATTATGTAGTAGATAATTCAGGTGAATTTGTTACAGAAGGAGTTCCTTATACTGTAGCTTCATATGGAAATACAGCTTATTGGGGAAGTCATCACGCCGGGAATAAATGGGAGTATCTTTGGGCTGAGAAATCTAGCGATGAAAAAGTGAATGTAATTATTGAAAGAGTAGGTCAACCTAAACCTGGAAAACCAATTAAAAAGGATGAAGAGGTATTAATTAAATTCCAAGGTCCTATTTATTCAGATTACGCATATTTAAAACTTCAAGATAGTTATATCCATTTAGATCAAAAACAGAACGCAAGTACTTTTAAATTTAATCATGCATATCCAAAGAACTTCACTGGACACCATAAGCAATGGAACATACTATCTAATGGTAACAAGTTAAAGGTGGGATATTTAATCGATTATATGAAATATGGTAATGGAGAGAATGGAACTGATACTATAGCATGGAATCTATCAAGAGCTCAGTAATAGGTAACAGTTCTGTTGCTAAGTTTGAAAAAAGAACCGGTAATGAACTGAATCCGAAAAGTTAGATACAAAAATTTAGGCTACTAATAGGGAATGAGTTCGATATTGAATCGGACTCATTCCTTTTAATTTATATGATTTAGATACTACTATTTTAATTACTTATCTAGTCATATAAGTAATCAAATGTTAAGATTACTATCTGAATTACATAAATGTTATTCAGAATTTTCGTTCGTTTAGAGGCCGAAATCTGGAATTCTGATTTATTGATGCGATCAGTTTTTACATCTTTACCTATAAAGATATATTTATTGGATAATAGAAAAAATAAATTTTTTTGTTATTGGTGAAAAAGAAGTGAGGATAGTATATGAAGAAAAGAATTTTAATCGTAGAAGATGAAGCAAATATTCGAGAAGTCTGCAAACGGTATTTAGAAAGAGAAGAATATGAAGTATATACCGCTGTAAATGGCAAAGAAGGTTGGGATGTATTTCTTACGCATCAACCAGATTTAATTATATTAGATTTGATGATGCCGAAAAAAGATGGATGGGAATTATGCGAGGAAATTCGTCAACAATCAAATGTCCCTATTATTATGTTAACTGCTAAGGGAGAGGAAAGGGATCGAATTTTAGGCTTAACAATGGGGGCAGATGATTATTTAACAAAGCCATTTTCTCCTCGTGAATTAGTATTAAGGATCCAAATTATACTTAGAAGAGGAAGCCAGGTACCGATACAAGCAAAAGAATCTCTATTGGAAGTAATAGAATTTCCAGATTTAAAAATATATCCAAAGACAAGATATGTACTTGTTTGTGATAAGGAAGTGGAGTTAACGGTGAAAGAGTTTGAGGTACTTTATCTCATGGCAAAGCATCCAAAACAAGTATTTTCTCGCTCGCAGCTTCTTGAACTAATTTGGGATTTTGGACATGAAGGGGCATCAAACACAGTTACAGTGCTAGTGAGTCGTTTACGAGAAAAGCTCGAGAAGCATACAATAAAGAATCGTTGGATTCATACGGTTTGGGGTATAGGATATCGCTTTGAGCCAAATGGGGGAAATGAAGCGTGAGGTTACGTATTCAATTGTTACTCATGAATTTATTAAGTACCAGTATTATGGTAATTGCTATATGGTATAGTGAGACGAAAATGTTACTTGAACCGGAACAAACGCGGTTATTAACAGTAATCGCATTTGTGGCATTCATTATTTCAACGTTTATTTATTGGTTAATGACACGTCCTATCATGAGATCTATACAAAATTTAATAAAATTGACGAAACAATTTAGTGATAGACACTTTGAAACGATGTATATAATTGGGCAAGAACCACGGGAGTTTAAAGAATTAGCAACTGCCTTTCAACAGATGGCAAAAAAATTAGAAGAAGGGTTTACTAAATTAGAGGAACAGGAAAAATCCCGTAAGGAGCTAATTACCAATATCTCACACGATTTACGAACTCCTATGGCTAGCATGCAATTGATGATAGAAGCATTACAAGATAACCTGATTGAAGATCCTGAAATGAGAAAGCAATACTTAGCGACGATATTAAAAGAAATAGAAAGGTTAAGTGGATTAATTAACGACTTATTTGATCTTTCAAAGTTAGAGTTTGAGCAAGTAGATTTTCACCCACGTTTCACACATTTAGATAAAGTCCTATTAGATGTATTAGAGTCACATTCTGTCTTATTAGGAGACAAACAAATCCATGTGCAATTGGATGTTCCAGATATATTACCTCGACTTTTGATTATGCCTTGTAAAATAGAAAGGGTCATAGGTAATTTATTACATAATGCAATTCGATATTCTCCTGTATCTGGAACAATTGAATTGACTGTAGAGGAAAATAAACAAACTCAGCAGGTCCAATTCACTTTGCGAGATGAAGGGATGGGAATTTCTCCAAATGATCAATTACGCGTATTTGAACGTTTTTTTAGAACAGATAGATCAAGAAGTTCGCAATCTGGAGGATCCGGTCTTGGATTAGCTATAGCAAAATCATTGATTGAAATGCATAAAGGAGAAATTGGTGTGAGGAATCGCGCAGATGGTAAGCAGGGAAGTGAATTTTGGTTTACTCTTCCCATCACATCATAAAAAAATAAGACGGCTGAAAGACTTTTGTAACATTTACGTTAGAAAAATGAAAGACCTTCTTGTTAACATACTACTACACAGTATGTTACAGGAGGTTTTTTACTTTATGAAAAGAAAATATGTATGGTTTATAGGTTGTTTGATAATTATATTGGGGATTTTATGGTCATTGTTCAGGCCAGAGAAATTATTTATTGATAAGCACGTGAATGAAGCATTGCCACAAACAGAGGTACAATCAACTGAAGCAAAGCAACAAAGTGATCGAGTAATAAGTGAAGGACAGTTTCAAAACGGTGTCCATGAAACAACTGGAACGGCAAAAATTCATCAATTAGCAGATGGAAAACGTGTTTTAAGGCTTTCTAATTTTGCAACATCTAATGGGCCGGATGTGCGAGTTGTATTAGTTCCTACGAATCGTTTGAAAAATAATGAAGATGTGAAAAACTATCAGTATATTGAATTGGGAAAATTAAAGGGAAATAAAGGAGACCAAAACTACGAAATTCCTGAAGGGGTAGATGTAAGTGTATATGGTTCAGTTTCTATTTGGTGTAAGAGATTTAATGAAAATTTTGGTGCTGTTTATTTTAAAAAATAAATATGAACATAATAGTGAGTTTGTGTAACACAAGTATAATTCTATAGAGAAAGAAAGTAATTAATATAGATTAGAAGATTTTTCGTACCAATTCCATTATGCGGAATTGGTATTTTTATCGCTCAATATTTCCAGTTTGTTACCTTACAACTGTGATTATGGAATTTCTTTTCTAAATGGACCTCCAGAACTGTTTATAAACAGTTCTGGAGGTCCGTTTCAAATTAACTTTCTTATCATAATATGAACTTATTCATCAATATACACTGGGGAGTTGAAGAATATGTTTTTTTTAATTAAATCATATACGACGGCCGAATGATCACTATTCACAAGGTGCATTGAAAGATAGGAATGAAAAGCGGGATTTTTTGCTATCAAATTGGTATCAGTGAATTACCTATATGCGGTGCCATTCTGACATTGGCACTTATCCAAAAATGGGGAGAATTAGAGGCTTCACTATTTTGGCTTCCATGGGGAATAGCATTTGGGCTAGCGACTATCGCTTACTATCAAAGAAGGCGAGGACAGTGTAAATATTGTAGAAGGCTTTAGCATTATTACTTTTTATTAAAAGGAGTTGTTCATTCGCGATGTCAAATACTGAGAAAAAAAGCGAAACCGGAATTCATACTTTTAGATGGTTATCATTTTGGCCCAAATGGATTGGATATACGGCGGTTGTTTGGTCGTTGATGTATTTGATATTAGGTCAGTATTGGACCTTGGAAGGAAAGGGTTTTCCATTTGGAATCGGAGATCCACAATCTGAATACTCAATGCTAGCTGGTCTGAGGCCTGAAACTGGTGCACCTATAATGGTTGGATTTGGATTAATGGGAGTCATTGTAGCTGTCATGATGATTTGTGGCTGGGGCAAGGGACTTTTACGAATAGTATTACTTATGTTTGTGTATATGTTAGTAGCAATTCTATTATTTGCAGTTATTGACTACCGTGTCTTGGCGTCAGCAGCATATGGATTTATTTTTTTGATTGGAGCACCATTTGATTTTCCACATGGAGTGAAATTTTTTGAACAGATGATGTACTGGACGATTGTAAATCAATATATTAGTATGTTAGGCGCATTTCTATGGAGTGCGACTGCTTTAGTCTATCAACGTCAAACGCGAGATGCTTGTCCTTATTGTGGCCGAAATAGTAATCCCTCTAAATGGGCATCACAATCCTCAGCAGCATCTTGGGGGAAATGGTGCACTTGCATTGCCATTATAATTCCTATCTGTTATTCCATAACAAGATGGTGTTGGGCGCTAGGCATTCCACTGGGAACTACCAAAGAATTACTTGATTCCTTTGAACGTGATTCACCCGGAATTTGGTTAATGGGCGCGTCTTTGGCTACCGTAGCGCTCGGAGGGGCGATTCTTACGCTGGGTCTTATTCAGCCTTGGGGCGAAATTTTTCCACGTTGGTTTCCATTTATTGCTGGCAGGCGTGTACCTCTTTCATTAGCGATTATTCCTGCTTCACTGGTTTCCATTATGATTACTTCAGCAGGTTTGATGTACATCCGGGGGTTTATTAATAAAGGGGGTCTAGATCTTAGGGGATGGGCATTGGAAGGTCCAGAGTTATTATGGCCAATTTGGGGAGTGGCTCTGTTTGGTGCTACGATTGCTTACTATTATCGGAGGCGTGGTACGTGTAAATATTGCAAACAGGTTATAAAGTGAAACTTTAATCAGTACGGGAGCGTACTGATTGCGAATAGCAGGATAGATAATGTGTTACAGGAAAACAAAACTCTTTTATAACTTATTTTTGAAGGAGCAGACACTCTTTTCTTTTTATCGACTCGTGAAGAAGTATGAAAATCAGAATTTATAATTTAAAATTCAGCTTAAAGCAATTGCAATAAGCACTTTGAATAGTAATCTTTAGTAAATAAAAAAAGAGAAGAACTCACCAATGTTCTTCTCTCTTTTTATATGTAATTAGGGTTTCCATAACTATAGATATGGATAGGGTAAATTAATGGATGAATAATTTACTCTTAAAATTATAACAGACCCAATAAAGATTTTTATATGTAATATTGCATAAGGAGGGTTAATCTTTAAACTACAATAATTTATGTCAATAAAAAGGAGCCACAGGTGAAATGATGAGTAACGCCTTTCCATATGGCGAGTTTGTTTCATAGTTAATCCTTATATTTTATACCATTCGCCAATCGTGTAAGGTTAAGGGAGATGACAGAAGAAAGGAAGATCTACAAATGAGCGTAGTAAAAAATGGAACATTGCAAGTACCTGGAGCAAACATCTATTATGAGGTACGAGGTGCAGGTCCGCTCCTTCTTTTAATCCATGGTGGAGGTGGTGATGCTGATAAGTTTCATAACGTCGCCAATTATCTTGCTGACCGGTATACTGTTGTTACTTACGATCGACGTGGCCATTCGCGTAGCAATCTAGCTAATCGAACTGAGGATTATCAAGTAGAGACACACAGTGATGATGCTCACCGCCTACTAGCTAAACTGACCGATGAACCAGCGTACCTATTTGGAAGTAGCTCTGGTGCTATCATCGGACTCGATTTATGCATACGACATCCGGAACAGATTCGGATGATTATCCCACACGAACCGGTTTTATTGCAACTTTTATATGACAATGAGCTTGTACAGGCAAAACAATTCTTGGAATATCTTAAGGAGAATCATCGAAATGAGGTTGTAAAGTTACTATCAATTTCAGAAGTGGATACTAACAATTGTGGCCACTCGAAGGATGGGAAAACAGAGCGTCTTTTAAGTAATTCAACGTACTTTGTTGAGCATGAAATTCCAGGGATAATAAACTATTCGCTAGCTATTAATGCGTTGAAAGCTAGATTAAAATCTTCATCCATACAAGTGCTTCCAGCTGGTGGAAGTGCATCACGAGAATTTTTTGCTTACCGGTGTTCGGCTGTACTAACAGAACTATTGGGAACAAAGTTTGTGGAGTTTCCTGGGCATCATGGGGCCTACAATTCAGAGCTTCATCAAGAGTTTGCTGAAAAACTACACAATATTTTGAAGACCGAAAATGCTTAACATAAATGTCTTAAATAATATCATTTGGTGTGGGATTTCCCTTCTTGGAGTTAAATATCACGACAAAGATATTAACACTGAACTGAACCTAAGAGATGAAGCTATTCGTCTCTTAAAAGTTCTGCTGCGGATGGTAAGGCTCCACTTACAAATTTCAAACTTACCATTGCGATTTTCATTTTATTTATTCCTCTACTTATGTGTTCAGATGTAATCCAGCTTTACGTTTTTTATTATTGTGAGGATTACATCGTTATCGATACATTTCTATATGCAATATTGCATCTTAAAACCATCCTTTATACTGTTATAATGATAGATATAAATTCTACAGCATTTTTCGAAATACTAAACAACAAATGAACACGAAATTTCTCGTAAATAAAAAAGGAAGAGAATTATAAAAATTCTCTTCCTTTTTTATTTGTTCATAGATTTAGTGATATAGGAGATATGTCCGGATTACATTTCAACTACATAGTTCTTCCGATCACCCAAATAAAAGGAATCAAAAATACTACCACATTTAATATTATCCCGATTTTCGCTCTAATATTTTTATCCACTTGATAGGAAAAAATAGCTAGGATAAATCCCATTGGACAAAGAAATACAGGTAAAAATATAGAGACTCCAAAAAATTCAGTTAAAATAAATTTGTATGCAACATTAACAATGGACAAAATCAATAAAACCGGTATTGAAATCGATATAATAGTACCTATTCTATTTTTAAAAATCATAATATGCTCTTTTTGGGTTAAATAAAATATATTGCCTGGTAGATTATAAAGGAAAAAACACTGTCATTAAGCTAGTGTTTTTTCCTTGTTGATAAGAAGCTTATAAAGAATAAATTATTGCTGGTAAGATAAATATAAATAATACATAGTTATATATTTTTGCTGTGCCATTCATTATTTTCACTACATTACTTCATAATCCAATTGTACAAAGACTGAATATCACCATTGTGGATCCTTTAAAATTAATTGATTATCATTAATATGTAAATGTTCTATTTTAAATAATTTAAATAAAATTACAATAATTTCATGTAAATTATTTTCGTATCAAAGGGTACACCTTTTGAACTGGTGTGATTTCTATGAAAAACAATGTGTCAAAAAGTTCGAGATAACATATTGAAGTAGGAATACCGCCATATGCCTATCAACCTAGCAAAAGAGCTTGCCCAAAAATGATATAAACGAACTTTGTTATTATAAAACACATAAAACAATAAACACGTACTTCATATTTATTTTTGTTGTGGACGATAAAAAGCATCTACCAATTGATTATACTCGCTTCTTGTAATTTCTTTATTATACAGTTTAATTAATAACTCCTTATGCGCTTTCGAAAACGCTATTTTATCAATAAATTTTGGATACATACAATTATTTTCTCCCCGTCTGATAAATTATTCTGTTGAATTTCGTCTATTTCCCCTGAATATTTTTAAAAATAAACCTACAATGTTTTATGAAATATTACATATCGAAATGATTGGATGTTTTATAAGCGCTTACTAGTATGAAAATGACAACAACTCTTTATTTCTCCTATGAGGAGGGGGAAGCAAAAATATAAAACCATCATATTTAAAGTTTAATCTACATCAATCGACATTAAAAGACTTTTTTAGACGGAATAATACATATTTTCATGTAATAGTACATATCCAAATAAAGTAAAAATGAATTTAAGGTACCATTATATTACAATGAAGGACTTTGAAACTATTTTACTGAAATGAGTATGGTGAACTTTAAAGTATTAATGAAGATGATGACGTTGACTTTGTTTTCGATAGAAAAGTTAAGCGCCCATAACGGGTGCCTATTTATTATGTGTAAATTACATAATAAACAGTAATATGAATGAGGTAGAAAATTGGGTTAAAAAGTGTATATATCTCTCGGGTGATTAATTTAATTCAAGGGGAACACAGTCCGATGCGAAAAAAAGATTTAATAAGACAATGGAAAGCGGATTTACAGGAGATTGCTAAAGAAAAGGAGAGAGAAAAGAAAAAAAGAAGTGTAAGAAATACTATATTCCTGGTAGCTCATTTCATGACTAGCAAGGATACTTATCACAAGAAGAATGGGGTTTGGAAACAAAAAAACAAGTAAATGTGAGTGTAAATAAGTTTCGATTAAAATTAAACAAAAATGTATATGAAAAATTGTAGGTGAGAAACTTTGGATTTAATTCGAAAATTAACTCGTATTTATGGCTTAGGGATTTGCTGTGGGTTGTGGAGTAAAGCTGAAGTAATTCAATGGTGTGATAAATTGATTGAAGCAAGTGACAGTCCGCCATATGAAATAATGAAGATTGGAATGTCGAATAGCGAAGAAGAAGACAATTTATTTAATGTAGACCAGGAAGAATCACAAAAATTACGTATCCAATCTACAAGGTTATTAATTTTCTGCTATGAAAATATTATTTTTGGACAAGCGGTATTCGGTTTTGGGGAAGATTACTTAAAACTCAATTGCTTATATACTCGGTCTAGGGTTATGAGAAAGATAGTATGTTAAAGTTTTAACTCTTTTCATTTTCTATAAGGATATAACTACAAATAGCCTTATAAAAAATGAGATTTGCTAATATAAGCTCATAAGGAAATCTCACTGTAAAAAGGAGATATCAAATAAAAAAGGTACCCTGCATTGCAAGGTGCCTTTTTTATTTGATATCTAGATATTCAATTTAGAAACGAAAAGTGATTGTTACATAAAAAAAGTAAGTATTAAGCAAAGGATTTAGTCGCTTTATGTGTGTGGCTTTCGCTCTTCATCAAATCATGTTTTTACTCGTATATGAATTATATAATTACGCTGCAGATACTGAGGCTTTTTTCCCCTTTCTCTTCTTCTTTTTCTTATACCACCACATATACACACCAGTAAACATTAAAATAGATGGAGTAAGCCCACCAATCACATACAAGATCTTTGTAAATAGTCCCCCAAATGTTCCTGTATGTAAAGGAAGACGCCATATTTGATATGTAAGTCCGCTATCTACTTTTGGGTCTAGCTTTGCTAATACTTTTCCACTATACTGGTCCATCCATACCTTTATATTCCCATTCCCCGGATCATATGAACGGCTCATCCGGATTTCCACAGCACCTTCTGCCTTGCCTTTTTTCGCTTTCTCCGGTATTCTTACTTGCATAATTATTCCTTGTGGTACTGCTTTTTCCGCTTCACTCAACAAGTAATCAAGGGGAAGTTTCTCTCCTGAAAGCGTTTTCGAAATGAGTGTCTCTTTTGATGGTGCCATACTAGCTTTCGCTCCAAACCATCCAAAAATTGTTTTATCATACACCAACAGACCACCTGTTAATGAAACGATTAGCAGAAACGGAACTGAAACACCTCCAATGACTCTATGTAGATCATATTGTTTTACATACGAATTCTTGCTTCGGCGTATAACAAATCCGCGCATCCATTTCTTAATCCCCGGCCACCATAAATATAAACCTGATAAAATAATAAAAAAGAAAATAAATCCAATAATTCCAACAATCTCTTTCCCCTTAAAATCCTTAAGAAGTAAATGATAATGAAGTTCCTCAACCTGATTAAAAAATGATTTTTCACCTAACTCTCCATTGATCCTACCATTTCCTGGATCGATATAAACTTCTTGTTTTGCCTTTCCTTCTTTCAAATTAAATAAATAAACACCTTGAGCACTTGGTTCATCCGGGGTATATACTCGCTGAATCTCACCCTTTGGATGTACTGCCAATACAGTTTGAAGTGCTTTCTGATAAGTAACCTTTTCGCCTTCTGTTACTTTGTATAAATCAGGATGTAACACACGATTTAATTCGTGTTTAAAAACAAGTAAGCTCCCTGTCAAGCCAATCAGCACAATAAACATCCCAGCTATCATACTCAGGTATAAATGAATCTTTCCAACAACCTTACGAACTTTCATACATATCCCCCTCAATTTAATGAAAAATCAAATTAATATTAAAGATAATAATTATCATTGTCAATGGAAAAGTTAGACTATTTTCATTTGTTATTTTTATTCTATAAAGGCTGGAAAAAATGATATGGCATTTGAGCTATGGTCTTTATTTTCAGCTCAATACAGTCGAACGCTTTCGTCTAGTATTACGGCAGCTTTAGCAGTAAAAGTACGTCGTGGGGAACATATTGGGAAAGTTCCGTATGGATACAATCGTGAAAATCAAAAATTGGTGATTAATGAGGAAGAAGCCCAAGTTGTTCAAATGATGTATAAATGGTATCTCGAAGGTTGGGGATATAAAAAGATAACAAATGAATTAAATCGATTGGGTATAAAGTCGAAAACTAAAAAGAACTGGCAAATGACATCAGTTCAAAGAATCCTTCAAAGTTCAATTTATAAAGGAACCTTTATTTTAAATCAATATACTTCAGTAAAAGTTGGTGGTAAGAAAAAACAAATTCGAAAGCCAAAAGAAAAATGGTTTGTTTTTCCTAACCATCACCCTAAGATTGTTGAAGAAGAGATATGGAATCAAGCAAATCGAAAAAAAATAAAAAAAATAAAACGAAAATCACAACTTGGATTGAATTTCGTAATTTAGCAAAATGCGCAGTCTGTGGTTCTAATATGGTAATTGTGCAGTCTCATGTGAAAAAGAAAATTGGAGAGCGGACAGAATGGAAATATTTAAAGTGTTCTCAATATCGTCGGGCAGGAAAACATGGTTGTGTAAATCAAGTGCCAATTCAATATGGAGAATTTCGTCAGTTCATTATAAATTTATTAGTGGAAAAAGGAGAGTCTGTTACTTTAAGGCTTCAAAGTAATGTTGAGAAGGGGCAAGAGAAAAAGACAAAAAAGTTACAACAGCTTATGAGTACAAATCAGCAAAAGAAAAAATCACTCTTAGATTTGTATTTAAAAGAACTTATTAATAAAGAAGAATTTGAAAAAAACGGAACGATCTTGAAATAGAAATAACGCAAGCGACTCATAAATTGCTTATTTTACAAAATAGTGATGCTGTGCAAATGGATATTAAAACAATAAAACAAGCTTTTGAACAGTTGCAACACCAAGAGCAAGATTTGATTCATGTATTTCAGGCGTTAATTCAAAAAATTAGTATTCATCAAGATGGGACGGTGGATATTATGTATACTTTTGAAGGTCCATTGTAAGAAGGGGATGTACATATCCCTTTTTATTTTTGTTAGGGATAGAATTGTACAAGTAGTTACATATTGTTTTAAGTGGCATAGAAAGAAAAGGGATATTATAGCTGTTTATTTTGAAAGATATAAAATTACATACACGTTAAAAATGAAAGATTCGGATAGTTTTGTGGTAATTTCATACAAATAACTTTTTGTATTGACATCAAAAATATAAAAACATATAATTTCGTTAGCGCTTTCAGTGATAATGAATTTCAATATTAATTACATTAAATTTAATGGAAAAATTGTTTATATCTAGAAATGAGGGGTTAGCATGAGGTGGAAGGTTCATACCTTTTTACTAATTGTGTTATTAGGTTTTGTAAGTTTGCCGTTCCATGGGTTTGCTGCAACATCGGCAGATGATTTAGGAAAAGCAAATAAATCCGTTATACAAGCACTTCAGCTTGTACAAGAAGGGGATATAGATGGGGCTTCCAAACAATATGAAGCTTTTAGGTCCACGTGGCTTTCCATTGAAGAGGGAATTAAAAAACAATCTTCACAAGCGTATCGCGATATTGAAGATGCAATGGGGCAGGTGCAATTTGCGTTTGCTCAACAACCAACAAATCAAGAAAAAGTAGAGACGGCACTTCAAAAGTTAAAGGAAGTTGACGATAAATTTATTGCCGGTAAGTTCTCTGCTACATCTACTCAAAAAGACGAGGGAAGTGTAAAGAAATCGGATGTGGCTAGCTTGATTGCTCTTTTAGATCATTCACTTTCCAAAATCGACAAACATGATGTTCAAGGAGCGAAAAAGGATATTGAGACATTCCGCTCCTCATGGTTGGATGTAGAAGGTGTAGTGCTGACACAGTCCTCCAAAATATATGGAGATGCTGAGCGTGATATGGTTACTTCGTATGCTATGCTTGCTACCAATTCTCCTGATATAGCAGGGGCTAAACGAACAATTGAAGACATGCGTAATTACTTAGCACCGCTTGTTGAGAAAACGAGCTACAACATGTTAGATGCAACTACTATTCTATTGCGAGAAGGATTGGAAGGGCTATTAGTTGTTGTAGCGTTGCTCGGATTTTTGAAAAAGGCTGGACATGAAGAAAAAAGCAAATGGATTTGGATTGGTGTTGGAACAGGGATTGGGATTAGTATCATTCTCGGTGTGATTGTAAATATGCTTTTCTCCGCAGGGGCATTTGGGAGTAATAACTTTCTCATTGCTGGATGGACGGGGGTATTTGCTGCGGTGATGCTGATGTACATGAGTTATTGGCTTCATAGTAAATCTAGTATCGCAGAATGGCAACGATATATTCGTACCCAAAGTACAAATGCATTGAATACGGGAAGTCTATGGTCATTAGCGATCTTGTCGTTCCTTGCAGTATTTCGTGAAGGAACAGAAACTGTATTGTTTTTCATTGGTATGGCATCTTCCATTGAACTTTCAAGTCTGTTAATGGGCATTGTGATTGGAGTAGTGATACTCGTCATCCTATCGTATTTAATTTTAAAGGTAGGCTTGAAAATTCCGATGCGTCCATTTTTCTTAGTTTCAAGTATTCTTATGTTTTATTTGTGTTTTAAATTCACAGGAATGGGTATTCATGGCTTGCAACTTGCTGGTTTATTGCCAGCTACGCACCTTTCAATCCGAACGATAGACCTTTTCGCGATTTATCCATCATGGGAAAGTACGATTCCGCAAGTAATTCTTCTTGTTGTCGCAGTAATACTTGCAGTGAGAAATAAGAATAAGGATACAAAAATAGAACAACAACAAAAACAGGCATAATAGGAGGAAACAATATGAAATCTCGTAAACTAATTTTACCAGTTATAGTAGCAACTTCTCTAGCATTAGGGGCTTGCGGAACGCAAGGAGAAAAGAAAGATGAAAGCAAGAAAACTACGGAGCAGGCATCTGCGAAACAAGCAGTCTCTATTGCTGATGGAGCAACAAGCATGAAAAAAACAGTGAATGATTTAAAAGCTCAATTACAGGCAAATGATACTGCTAAAGTAAAAGACAATGCGGAGCAATTAGAGAAAACATGGGAAACGTTTGAAGATGTAGTAAAAGAAAAGAATGCTGATTTATATGAAAAACTAGAAACACCGCTTCATACAATCGAAGCAGGTGCAAAGGTTGAACCGCTTGATGTACAAACTTTAAATAAAGCAGCGGAAGATTTAGAAACTGTGTTAACTGAAGTAGGAAAACTAAAATAATAAAACAAAAAAGCATCTTATTCAATAAGATGCTTTTTTGTTTTATTAAATAGTAAATGCATATAGCTAGGGAATAAAGTTATTTTACCGTTTGTTCCATTTGTTTTAATCGCTATTCTAAAACGCTAATCATAAAGAGGAAATGATTAGCTTCTCTTAAATTAACTCTTTCCGTCATTCATAAAAAACTAAAAAAACAAGAACTGACGATTGAAGAATCAATTAAATGTACCACTAGACTTTTAGTTAACAGGGGATTGTATTGGGAAGCTAAATATTTTGATTTAAACGAGGTTATTCATACATATATTGAAACGTTAGGCGTTTACAGTAAGTATTTTAGGGGATTTGAAAAGCTGTATTTTAAAGTAATGAAAAATAAGTGGGTTAGATAACAAGAATTGAAGAAACATTATTTAGTAACAAGAAGGCTTGTCCGTAATCATATTAATAATGTGATGTGTAGTGATTACAAAGAAAAGAAGTGCGTTTCGCGCTTCTTTTTGAGGTCTCGCCAACAAAACGTGGATTTTATACGCTAAGGATATACAGGATTTCATGCAGGCTACGAGAACGGTTTGAACTGCCAAATGCTGTTGTGACAGGGCTGTATGAAATCTTGCATACAGCGGAAGGAACGGAATACTGGAAAAATCTTGGCATAAATAGCTTTCGGGGATTTGATAACTGCTAATAATTGTGCGTTATGTGAACTAGATTTGTATAGAGCATGCATTCAACCATTTTAGATCTTCTTCAACTAAAGGGTCATTTAATGGAGCAAGTCTGTGGAACTAGCGAAACATCATAAAGAAAATTGTGGGATTTTCAAAGGCAATAGGTACATAAAAAGAGAACATATTTATTAATGTTATTTGAATGACTGAAAGGAGAGAGTAGAATGAAAGATAAATTATTGAGGGTTGGAACTATTTATATTCCTGTTATCAATGTAGAGCTTTCTTCAGAATGGTATGTAAACAAATTAGGTGCAGAGTTAAGTTATAAAGACGAAGACAAGGCTATTCTTAACTTCGCAAACCAAAGTTTTTTTCTGGTTAAATCCCAAGTAAATCAAAGCTTAAATTTTTACGATTTTTGTGGTGAAGAGCGCTTCTCTTTAACATTTGAAGTTAATGGTTTAAATGCACTTGAATCAATTCATAATGATTTTATAAAAAAGGAAATAAAAGTTGGAGAGATCGAGAACAGAGGACACACTGGAAAGAACTTTGTTTTTTATGATTTAGATGGTAATAAATTTGATATTTGGAGTGAATTAAGTCCCATCTTCAAAGAAAAATATTTAATATCGCAATAAGAGAGTTTGATTATTCAATAAACAGTGGATTCTCAGGAATAAATATGGTGCCAACTAAGTTAAATCATTATTCCGCAATCGGGCGCGATTGTGGAAGATAATAAGTACAACAGGATCTTCAATCGAGGATCCTTTTTCAGTACCGATAATGAGACGTTATGTCAACCTAACATGTATAGGATATACACTGTTCCTTATTCAACTAAATGGCAGGTTAGTTGAAGTGTATTTTGGTTAATATAGGAATTTTTGGATGCCCGCTAGAATATAAAAAATATAGATTGTATTATAGGAGGTATATAATGAAACAAAACATTTATGATAATCCGTTTTTCTTTAAAAAGTATAAGTCATTACGTGAAACTGGATTTACCTTTAATGATTTTGTTGAACAGCCAGCAATTAAATCTATAATTGCTAATCTTACAGATAAGTCTGTATTAGATTTGGGATGTGGAACTGGTCATTTTTCTATGTACTGTGTAGAAAATGGTGCCTCGAAAGTTATAGGAGTGGACATCTCAAGAAATATGATTGAACAAGCTGAAATTTATAACAAAAATGAAAAAATAGATTATATGTGTGTACCAATAGAAGAACTTAATTTGCCAAATCAAAAATTCGACTTAATAACAAGTTCTTTAGTTATACATTACATAGAAGATTACTCACATCTAATTAAGAAAATAAGAGGTCTGTTAAAAAATGATGGTGAATTTATCTTTTCAACAGAACATCCAATAGTAACAGCTCGAAAGGAAATGAATAATTGGTTTGAGGATAATAATGGAAACAGATTGCATTGGGCATTAGATAATTACCAAGAAGAAGGAAAAAGGGAGGAACATTGGTGGATAGATGGTGTTGTTAAATATCACAGAACAATTTCAACATTAATTAATACTCTTATAGACAACGGTCTTGTAATTGAGAAAATTATTGAGCCAGAGTCAACTCCAACAGGACTAGAAAAAATGCCAGAATTAATAAATGAAAAACGGAGACCATCTTCTATTATCATTAAATCAAGAAAATATTGAGATTGAACCCTCGTTGATTAACTACTGGCTTTATTTTTAAAAAAGAGTAAAATCTTTTTTAAAAATAAGATTGTGAAGAAATACAATTAAAGTAACGGGTGCTTTAATTGAGCAAGAAACTAAAAACTTTTAACTTCCGCTTTCAAGAATTATGTAAATAAGCTGTCCATATGGGCAGCTTATTGTATTTTTTGCTTAGTTTTGTTTTTTTTTTTTTTTTTTTT
>NZ_MAOG01000126.1:0-18166 GCF_001884205.1 Bacillus sp. NH11B
TGTGTAACTCAAAAGAGAAAGTTTAATTAAGTCAATGATAGCAAGGGATTCAGCGAAGGGGGCAGTTACACATAATATAAGATATGGATAACTGGGCAAAGAATTTATATGATAAACTCACGATTTTAGATATGGAAATGTACTAATTTAATTTTAGAAAGAGTGCTATTTAATATGGGAGAAGTAACGTGGGACATGATAATAACTAAAGTTGTACCGATTATAGGATTTATAGGAGTGATTATAGCATTAGTAGTCAATACATATTTTACTAATAAGGGTAAAAAAGCAGGGGTGAGACCGCATGCCCATCAACTTAAGAAATCAGAACAAAAAAAGTCATTTTGGAGTCGCCTGTTTGGTAAATAAATTAAAATTTCATAATAAAAAAGTTTACGCCTTATATAAAAATAGGTAAGGAGCGAATTTTTTTATTATGAATAATGGTAGATTATAATAATTAGAATTATAAGAAGCACGATTTTTTGTATATTCTTATCAGTTGGTATATATGTTATTTTTTATGTTGCAGTTATTATTCTTGGATTTCAAATGAAATTTCTTTAGCTGCTCCTAAAGCTATTTTTTTAGCTTCTGTTTTAAAATTGGATGCTGCTAAAATGTATCCATATCGATGTCCCATTGATGTCGGTGGTTTTAAGACAGTTCCTTTTTTAGGTTTTATATAAACTATCTCTACACCAGGATATCTAGAACTACGGTTCTTTCCTGTAACTCGAATTAGTTTCCTTTTAGATTTAACTGTTAGGTAATGAGTGTATAAATATTTATGATGTTTTTTATTTAGTGAAGGTTTATTTCCTAACATTAACTGAATAGTCTCTTGCACTAAGTTGATTCCATGTCCAATTTCAATTATGTCATTCATTGCTCCACCCGATATTCTGGGGTTTATCTCAATTAATTTCCAATCATTATTTATTCGCCGGATTTCTAGATGACAAGCACCATTTTTCATATTAAAAGCCTGAATAACAGAATTAACTGCATTGAAAAGGCTATTATATAGACTTTTGTCTACCTGTCCTAGTAAAGAATAACCAGTAACAATAAAACGTTCAAAGAGTGTAATTTCTTGTTCAACTACGGCTATAATATGGACTTTTCCATTTTGAACTAAAATTTCGACTAAGTACTGAGGTCCATCTACATATTCTTCAAGTAGAATTTCTTCATTAGGTAGTTTTTTTAAAAGACTTTGTATAGCTAAAATTAATTGATTTTTATTTTTTACTAATAATACATCTTTTGATCCTGTTGATTTAGGGGATTTCACAATAAGGGAGAAATGTATCTTTTATATAGTGCAGTAGTCTTATTTAATTGCAAACGTAGCCTATGTATATGTGAAGTAAGGGGAAAAGGGTTAGTTATTCAGCTATGTTTGGCTATACATGGAATCCATAGAAGGTTATCGGATACTCTGATATATATTGAGTCTTCCTAATATTTAATTTGGCAGGTAAATCATCAGATATACATTCATTAGATTGGAAAATCTTTGAGGGGAATAGTACATCTTCTATATATCATACCTTTGTAGAGAAAATAATACTTTGTCTAATATTTGTGTTGTATGGGAAATGGAAAATTTTTTGGGGGAGATATATGGAGAGGAGAAATAAATGGCAAGGATTAAACTTTAATGTAAATCAATTTGATAGTCCATTTGATCCTAATTTGGTAGGACCTACATTACCACCGATTTCATCATTTACTGCACCACCCGGTCCAACTGGGGCGACCGGTCCGACGGGAGAAACTGGTTCAACGGGAGAAACCGGTCCGACGGGTCCGACAGGAGCTGTTTCTCCTAATAGTGCTCATATATATAATGTTCCAGGATTCTCGACAATTGTAGGGATACCACTTGACCTTAGTGATAATGGGGTTATTGTAGGTACAGACATTATGCATTCACCCGGAACTTTCCCTATAATTCTTGAAGGTGGACATACGTATTATGTAGTGTATTTCCTTACTTATGATGCGTATGTTGGAATGGCGGGTAATTTGCAATTAAACGGTTTAGATGTACCGGGTTCTGGATATTTCCAACCAGCAGCTTTAGGTTTTACGGGTGCAAATGAATCGTCGGGAGGGGCAATTGTTACTACTCCAGTTGGGAGCCCTAGCACACTATCAATTGTGACAACAGGGGCACAAGGAGAAACAAGTGTTTTTCCAGCAGGTACCACTGCTCAACCCAATATTAGTATTCAAATTATAGAATTAATATAGCCAACTGCTCAATCACAAAATATTTAAAAGCATGTAATAGTTCTATAGAAACTCTTATAAGTAAAAGTAAGTTAATAAAACATAGATCCGTTGAGAAACTGGGTCGTTTCGATGTGAATTATGAACAATTCTTTCTTCTGTATCAATTATCTCAAAACAGATTAAACCCTGCTAGCAATTAATGAGTAGGGTTTTCTTTGTATACCCCATATAAGATTATCAATTTTACAACGAAGAAGGATTGGAAAATAGAAAAGGAAAAAAAGGGGGATATTCCTGATATGAAGTTTCTTGATAATGGAGGAGCACTTCATGCTAGGGAAGTAGATTGTTCGCACAAAATGAAAGTGAATAAAGAAAAGCTAAAAAATATGAAGAGTTGGCAGCTAAGTATGATGTGTTTGTGAAGGTATATGTAATAGAAGAGCTATAAAAAAGTGCTAACCAGATTGCAAACGAAAATGCAAACTAACCGAATACTTCTTATTAATGATAAGAGGGAAATGGTCGCTGATATGTCCTCTAAACCCTTATATATTAATGATTATTAACGTTGCATAACAATGCATAAAACGTACTACTTCACCCTTAAAAAAAATAGATAGTAAATAAGTCTAGATTCACTGATAAAAAGGATCAAAAGGGGAGGGGATTATTTTTATGGAACGATAGAGCACTTCAGATACTGTCACACATTCATAATCGTTTCTGTATAAATATCTCATGATACTTTCTAATGCTTCAACTGTATGAGATGTCTGAGAAAATTCGCTGCCATTCCAATCATGGAGTAGAATGATATTGCCAGGCTTCATACCTTTTGTTATATATTTAGAAATTTTGCTAGCTGCTGGATTTCTCCAATCTTGAGGATCTTGATGCCATGACCATAGAATAACAAGTTTTCCATTCTGTATAGCTGTATTAATAATTAAATCATTGTGAAGGCCTCCAACTGGACGATAGAGAGTTGGTTTATAGCCAGTGATTTGCTTGATAATTTTATCCGTTTGATCTAATTCTGCTGTTAATTTGGCAGTAGTAATATTTCTGTCATATATATGATTATAAGTATGATTAGCAATTTCGTGTCCTTCTTTTACTTGCCTTTTTAAAATAGCAGGAAATCTTTTAACTTTATTACCTGCTACGAAAAAGGTTGCTTTCGCATTGTATTTAGCTAAAATATCAAGTATTTGAGGGGTAAAAACAGGATGAGGCCCATCATCAAATGTTATTGCAACTATTTTTTCCTTTGTATTTACTTCCCAAATTACCTTCCCTGTTTTTTCATACGCCTTACGACTATCTGTAAAAGCATATATGGATATTGGTGTGGAACAAAAAGAAATGATTAGAAAAATGAGGAATATCCAAGTTTTTTTCACGAATAATACACTCCTATGAGATACAAGTAAGTTTAGTTTATGGAGTTATTATCAAATTATTTAATTAAGAAATAAAAAAGTAGAAAGAAGAAAGTGGCAAGGGTTGAAGGTTAGCGCTATCATTTTTTCATCAGTTGAGGGTTCAATTTTATATTGGCGTTACTCATCGTATACACTCTCCTTTAATGGCATACTTCCCATATTGTAATCCTCTACTTTTTTGATTAACCATTTTATCATATCTCGGTTGCCCCTACTTAACGTACAGGTAATTGATTAAATGTGTCTAAAAGTATAATTTTCTTTTTTGATATGGTGCCCCCATGAGGGATTAATGATTATTGAGTCTAAAATACAACACCTCTTTAAAGGGGAATGGATTTCTTGAGGTGAAAATAATAAAGTTACAAGTGAGTTTTGGGAACAGAATATATTAAATTTGGGTACATCCCGGCTAACTAAACCAGTATAATCGCTCATCATCTACCCTTTTTTCTATTTATAAAAACATTGAAGATGAGAAGTTTAAGTATTATATAGTGAAAAATAAGAAGGATATTTTTCACTGCCTTAAAAAGTTCCTTAAGAAATAAATTTAAATATAAAAATAATCAAATGTATAGAAATCATAAGGCTGCAGGGCGATTCTTTAAGAAAGCTTTGCGGTCTTTTCATGTCTCTAATACCTGGGTGATTATAGTTGATAAAAATCCAGCACTTTTTCCTTTTTTGTAAAAATACGTTAAAAAATGAGGTTTGATTTGAAAACGGCTGTCCAAATCGGTTTATTTTACGTTTTGATGAAGAAGTTAATACAAAAGGTCTTATTCATTATAAAAACGCATGTAAAGATAGATACAGGCTTTACATGTGTTTTTAGGGAAAATGAGAAGGGTACTCATTATTTATGACTTAAATTCTTTCTCTACGAACTGGCGAATTGCTTCATTTCGATTCTTTAGCCCATTTTCATGCCAATAATTTTCTATTTGTTCCACTTGTTCTTTTGTAAATGTAACTAAATTTTCATGTATGGGGAAAGCTTGTTATAATAGTGGAGAATAACTTGGGTACAATTGATAATGAAATGGGGAAAGATGCTAGATGAAAGCAACCGGAGTGACTAGAAAAGTAGATGATTTAGGGCGTGTGGTAATTCCAAAGGAACTTAGAAATACGCTAGGTATTAAAGAAAAATCACCATTAGAGATCTTTGTAGAAGGTGAAGACATTGTTTTACAGAAATATCAGCCTGGTGGTGTTTGTGCATTAACAGGAGAAGTATCAAATTGTAACATATCATTAGCAAACGGTAAGATAACATTAAGTCCAGAAGGGGCAGAACTATTAATAAAAGAAGTAGAACAGTACCTTGTAAAATAAGTGGCTCCTTTCAAGGGACTTTTATTAAAATTAATATAGTAATTTTGTGTATCGTAATATTTATAAAAATATTTACCAAAAATAGAATCAATTCCATTCCTTTTTGTAAAAATTTAGTTAGTTTATATTTTCGTATCGGTTTTAGAAACACCAAATCTAGCAGAATTTATCGAATTCTCTGAACGGAAATTGCATGAGAAACATATGTGAAAAGGAAAAAATAATAAACAGGCTAGTTAGTCCATTATAAGGGCTAACTGGCCTGTTTATTTACTAAAGTGAACCTCGATAAATGAAATAAATCTCGGCTGCCCCCCACTAATCACTCTCACCTGAATACACTTTTAAGTGTTCCATTGCTATAGATATGGCATGTTTTTCTGTATCAATTAACGATAATCCCTGCTTAATAGGGGCCCAATACTCATATCCGTAATCCTCAAACCACGCAAAAACTTCTGTAGTGTAAAAACCATCATTTCGTTTGATAACTTGAACTTTGTATCTTTTACTTGTGGAAATAATCTCTTTAATAATTTCTGCCATTGTCTATCTCCCTCTACCTTTTATCCAGAGAGTGTACCACATCAAGAATATAGATGATGAAAGGTATTCTTATTAAGCTTACATAATAGATCATTATCAGCATCAATAGATCTAGAAACAAAAAAAATTCTTTGTATGTTGGCTGTTAAATACGGTCTTTTCCAAAACCAATCATGATTTCACCTTCATGGTAAAATTCTATAACAAAATTATTTGGACAAAAAAGATAAGTGTCGCTACCAACCGCCGTTACATCATCAATATTACGTAATACATCGTGTAAATTCGCATAGAGAGCAGGAATAGGTCCAGTACTCCATAAGATATAGACTTTACTTTCTAAAGGGATAAGATGAGATATTTGATCGATGGAGTCAATGGTATGTTTAAGGGCAACCTTATTCCAATTAATTCGTCCCCACCATTCAAAAGGGTAAGAGTCATTTAATAATTTGTATAGTTCCGATCCTCTTTCAGGAGATAATTCTTTAGTTTCAGCCCCTAACACGCAGACGCATTCGTCATATAAAGCACCATGAGTAGGTTTATGCTTTTTTCTATTTGCTTCAAGAAGTTCTAAGAGTCTTTGAGACCTGTTGTTTTTAATCATCATCCAGCCCACCATCAGGTAAATGAAAATCCATACTAAAATCTTTATAAATAAATAAAAATCCTTTTATTTCTTGACCAATATCTTCTAGATTCCCATATATATTATCTGCGGCTAAAGTTATTTCCTCATTAAAATTATACAGCTGTTGATCTACATCATTGAATCCTTCACAGTAATTATTATGTATCAAATTAGATATAAAAGGTTTTATTTTCAGTACATTTTCTTCATTTATAATAAATTTCTCCCATAACAGTCCCAGTATAATTTTCACTGGTAATTTTTCATCATATCTTCCCTTTATGTTTTTTAATTTAGATGCAATATCGACCAATTTATCATTACTGGATAAAGAAACGTCTATAATTTCATTAGCAGGACTATCTAGCGTTTCAATAGTTTGATCAGCCCAATTAATTACATCATTTTTTGAAAATAAACCAATTTGTAATCCTATCCTAAAAACCTCAGCCATTTCTTTTGTTTTAGCCATATATATGACTCCTTAGATTTTTAGATAAGTATACACCACTTGGATATTATTAATAAGAGCCTAATAAAAAATTATCTTGGATGCAAGAGGATTTTTTTATTGGGAATAGTAAGGATGAGGGGAGGTGCATTACATATGGGAAAAGGTAGAAGTAATAATGCTGGTAAAAAGCAACCGAATTTCGATGATTCGTCTAATTTCGCTAAACAAAGCCAACCGACAGAAAAGAAGAAGAAATAAGAAAAGGAGCTCTCTTTATCAAGAGAGCTCTTTATTAACGAATTTACCGAAAGAATTCTCCTTCCTCAAGCGTGTGAAGGGCGATAGCCCAACGGTAGGTGGGAGATGAATTTCGGTTTGGCATAGCTAAAAACTTTTGATAAACTAGCTATATGAAGTTCTTTGATAACTTGATATATGAGGTTGCAGGAAGAAAATAGAGTGCGAAAACCAAGCCATTCGGTTCCTGTGTAAAATATCAACCGTACCAAAAGAGCGTCCAAGCGTTGGACATCTAGGGGTGGAACACCCCGAAGCAACGCTCAGGGAGACGAAAGGTTACTTTCGTCGTGGAACTGAGAAGCTCCCACTTCAAGCTTAGCTAAGTGGCGAGTAGTTCACGATATATTGACGTACCGATCACTCAATCAAATAGTCATAAGTGTAGTTTTGAAATCATCTTTGCACCAGAACCTTTCAGAGTAACGGTGTTTCTTTAGTACCAAACTGAAACGGGCATTAAGTTCTTTGACTTAATGCCCGTTTTTGATCCTATTACCATTACTATTTGGGTCCATCCTCGGCCCCAAACCCTTATTAGAAAGCAAAGCAAGTACAACCAATACCCCATTTAGTTCCATCTTTTCCTATTACGGTATGAGTGTGCTGATGGAGAGGGTTACTGCAACGGTGTGACTTGTGATTATGGGCATCGCGAGAAAGTATATTGTGGGCTAGATTAGCCCCACCATAACCATATACTCCCGTCGGTGCCCAATCGGGTGATGCTGGTGGTAATTCAGGTGATAAATTTTTAAATTCATCATTTCCATAAACAACCTGCCCACCCATAATGGTGAGTAATGATTCAAGTTCTTTGATTTCTTCTTCTGGCACAGTAAAGTAGTCAGAAGACAATACAGCAATATCAGCAAACTGACCTACTGCAAGGGTTCCCTTTTTACCTTCATCACCAGAGAACCATGCACTTCCTTTGGAATATAGTTCAAGGGCTACTTTTCTGTCAAGTTTATTCTTTTCATCGTATATCGAAAGACCACCAATGGTTTTTCCGGCAACCATCCAGTAAAGAGCAACCCAAGGATTATAACTAGAAACTCTGGTTGCATCACTACCGGCGCCAACAGGTATACCCAGGTCTAGCATACGATAAATCGGAGGAGTACGCTTTGCAGCTTCTTTTCCGTATAAATCAACAAAGTATTCACCTTGGAAAGCCATGCGATCTTGGATGGCAATACCGCCATTTAAAGCCTTAACACGTTCCATACTGCGATCTGAGATTGTTTCTGCATGGTCAAACCACCAGCGTAGACCATTAAAAGGAATTTCTCTGTTGACTTCCTCAAAAACATTTAAGAAACGTTTTATTGACTCGTCATAAGTTGCATGTAAACGGAATGGCCAACGGTTTTCCACCAATAGAGAAATTACTTTCTTTAAGTCAGCTTCCATCATCGTAGCTAGTTCGGGCCGCGGCATTTGGAATTTTTCAAAATCGGCTGCCGAGAATACTAACATTTCTCCGGCACCATTCATTTTATACTTATCATTTCCTTGACCCGGAGAAACAATTTTGGCCCATGAAGCAAAGTCTTCATATTCATGATTTGGATTTTGCGTAAATAGATTATACGCTATACGCAAAGTTAATTGATCCTTTTCGGCTAAATGTTCAACAACTTTATAATCATCAGGATAATTTTGGAATCCACCACCTGCATCAATGGCGCTTGTGATACCTAATCTATTTAATTCGCGCATAAAATGGCGAGTTGAGTTAATCTGGTCGTCAAAATTAAGTACTGGAGCTCTACCCAAACTTGAATAAAGAATAGAAGCGTTAGGATTGGCAATTAATAGACCCGTTGGATTACCTCGTTTATCCCGCTCAATTAAACAGCCCGGAGGGTCTGGGGTATCTACGCAGCCCTGCACGATTTACAAGTGCTCTATCGTAAAGATGTAGCACAAAGACAGGCGTGTCTTCAGAAACAGCATTAATCTCTTCCAAAGTTGGCATCCGTCTCTCTTTAAATTGAAATTCAGACCAACCTCCAACCACTCTTACCCACTGAGGAGCAGGTGTACGCCTTGCCTGCTCTCTAAGCATTTCCAGAGCAATAGCAAGTGATGGCACACCTTCCCAGCGCAATTCCATATTATAATGAAGACCGCCACGAATAACGTGTATATGAGAGTCATTCAAGCCCGGAATAGCTCTCTTTCTTTTAAGGTCTATTTTTTTTGTTTTTTCTGTGGCCCTATCAAGAAGCTCATCTCCACCTACTGCAGTGACTAAACCATCAGTTATGGCGATAGCCGATACTTCAGGTTGAGATGGGTCAAGGGTAGTGATTTTTCCGTTATATAAGATCATATCCGGTAAATTCATGTTCACACCTCATCTACTTCCTATTATTCTGTAACCATGGATGAAATATTTTACCGAGAATCGGCATGACTACCCATGATAGCAAGGACACTATACATACAGAAACAAAAAAAGCTGATATAATAGGATTCATATTTTTTATAATAGGTCCTATCACTTTAGGAACCGACATGCTAAGAGGCCATACACCAAGAAGGGTAACAATAGACATTTTCCATTTTGGCGGTGGAACTGGCGTTTTCGGAGTAACAAACCAATACGCCAAACTGCTTTCAGTTTTGTAAGTTGGATTAGTGGCTTGAAATCGTTCTGCTTCTTTTAACAAATCTCGACGAATATCTGATTCTTGCCAAGCACGTAGATGCTCAAACGTATCAAAGCGAAAAATAACAGTATACTCTCTGGATTCGTTATTGGGGACTATTAGATTTACGCCTAAATGCCCTGGGAATTTAGTAGCGGAAGCTTCGATTTCATGTCTCCATGTTTCAAACTGTTTGTCTCTACCTTCTTGAATTTCCCATGTAACAATCGTTGTTACTGGACCGCTAGCATCCATTGTGTTCACTGTATGAGTATCTCCGACAGTTACTCTTTCTTGTTTCATATTTTCCTGCTTGGAAGCGCGCCATGTACCATGGTATATGCGTATTCTACCCCTTGACCATAAGCGCCAGTGTGTTCTTTTACAATTTCCATAACAGCATCATAAGTGTCTTTGCGTGCCCAATCACGTTGGTATTCAAGTAAAACTTGAATTGCTGTCACTGGAATTGCTCCAGCTTGTTCTACACGACGCATAGCAGCGTTATGTGCTGTCAAACTAGTACCACCTGAAGCATCATCAACTGCATAAACTTCATAGCCAGCTTTAATTGCTTCAAGCACAGGGAATGCAAGGCAAACTTCAGTCCAAAGTGCTGCAAATATCAATTTCTTTCTACCTGTTGCTTTAACTGCATCAACAAATTTTGAATCTTCCCAAGAGTTCATTGAACTACGTTCTATAATTTCATGGTTTGGGAATATGTCAAGAATTTGTGGCCAAAAATAACCAGAAAAGCTGCGTGTTTCAACTGTAGTAAGAATAGTAGGTACGTTAAAAGTTTATGCTGATTTAGCAAGCAGCATAACATTATTAATCAATGTTTGTCTGTCAATGCTTGCAACTCCAAAAGTCATTTGAGGCTGAAAATCGATCAAAATTAATGCACTGTTCTCCGGATTTAACAATTCTAAATTACTCATAATAAAACACTCCTTTTTTAATTGTTTAAATGAAGTTTTTCGAAATGAATATATTTTCTGTTAATTTAAGCTGTAATCGTAAAAATAAAAGCTTTGCTATACTTCTTGATTTAAAAGAGAGCGCTGATTTAATCAGCGCTAAATTTATACTATCCACTTTTTAAAAAGTGATTTATAGCTATTTCTTTGGAATACATTTATGCATCTTGTTTACTAAGATCTCGCTGAGCTCCCCTATAGCTTCCAATTATATTTTGATAACCTGGAAGATTACTAGCAAGCAAATTGCCAAAACCTTCGACATCGTTGCGCCAATCGCGTTGTAATTCGCACGCTACGCTAAACCAGTTCATAAGTTGCACGCCACTATGTGCCATACGCGTATTGGCAGCATCAGCAACTTGTTTACTGAAAGTTCCTGAAGCATCAGTAACAGCAAATACTTCATACCCAGCTTTTATAGCAGAAAGTGCCGGGAAAGTAACGCAAACATCCGTAACTACGCCCGCGATGATAAGTTGTTTTTTTCCAGTTTCTTCGATTGCTTTTACAAAATCATCATTATCCCATGCGTTAATTTGTCCAGGTCGAGCTATTTTTGGTGCGTGAGGAAAGAGATCAACCAATTCTTGCATTAAAGGTCCGTTAGGTCCGTGTTCAAAGCTTGTTGTTAAAATAACTGGTAAATCAAAAAATTTAGCAGTTTGAGCAAGAGCTAAAACATTGTTCTTGAATTCATCAACACCATAGTCACGGACTAGTCCAGACATAAGACCAGTTTGATGATCCACTAAAAGAACGACAGCATCATCTTTGTTAATACGAGAATAGAGATCAGGCATTATGTATTCCTCCTAAAAAATTAAGTAATCGAAGAAAGTTTAAAAAGTGGAATATTATCATAAATTTCTTCGTTTGTTACGATTATTTAATATCTAAATTGACCTTTATTATTAATTTATCCATAAACTAAGGACACGTCAATAATTTTCTAAAAAATCAGAAAACTACATTATGCTAATTTTTGGAAATATTTGATCTCCTTTTATTAATCTAAAATAGGAGTTTTATCTATCCAATTTACAAATTGTTGTAAATAGCGCTGAAGATAACGTTTTGTTTGTTCGTCAGTAAGCACTTTCTCATCGGGATCAATCTTTTCATGTACTTGGGAAATCAGCACTTTTTGAAATGGAAGAACATGAACTTGCATGGCTTCTAGTATTTATCTGATTTGCATTTGAGCATAAACAGTATCTAATCCGTCAGGGGTTGCACCAATTAAACCAACCGGTTTTCTGCTAAGAACAGCAGATTCGCCCAGTCCAACGCATTTTTTAATACGACAGGAAGTCCAAAACTGTACTCTAGACTTACAATAATGATACCGTCAACGTCCTGGATAGCAGATTTAAATGATATCACTGTTTCTGGAACACTAATTTCTAAGTCTTCATTGAACAAAGGTAGATTATTTGTCCCGATCCAATGAAATTGATGGGAATCATCCATCCCTGTAAATGGTTGAGCAATGATTCGATTATAAGAATTTTTTCGTAAACTACCACAAATAAGGTCTATAGTATACCCTAGTATATTTCCTGATTTTATAAAAATAACTAATTATACTAGGGTATACCAAATCAGTAGAAGTAGTTTTACACCTGATTTTCAGACTATTTATTTTAATTTAATGAAGTGTTTACTACAAAAGGTCTAGGATGTAAGGATTTCTCATTAGTTTTCTTATTATTGGCTCGAGTTGTTCAAGCTATGACAAATGCTCTATGTCTGTATTATTTTCTCTTCCAATTACTATATGTTTTTAGCATACTATTAACTATAAGGAGGGAGTGCAGAAATGGAAGAAAAGAAAGTGACGTGGTTAGAACTCTTTTATGATTTGTTATTTGTGGCAGCGGTGACGGCTGCGACTCATGTTTTACTTCATGTTGAAGATGGTCATATACATGCAGAGTATTTAGTAAAGTTTGTCCTAATTTTTATTCCGATCTGGTGGGCTTGGGTAGGGCAAACCATCTTTATTAACCGGTTTGGAAAAGATTTATTTCATCAACGAATCTTTTTGATCCTGCAAATGTTTTTTGTCCTAATAATGACATCAAGCTTATCAGCTGATTTTGATCCTTATTATCTTTCTTTTTTAATTGGCTATATTGGCTTAAGGGCCGTGACTGCAATCCAATATCTTATTGTCCAGCGTATAGAAGAGGGAGCTCGAAAAAAAGCAGCACTCTTTTTAGGAAGATATTTTTGGATTGGAATCGTTATTTCATTATTATCCGTCTTTTTTGATTCTTGGATTCGATATGCTGCGTTGTATTTGGGAATTTTTATCGATATTATTGTCCCACTGATTGGGAGAAAGTGTTTAGAAAAGGTTCCTACAAATACAGCCCACTTGTTAGAGAGATTTGGTCTATTTTCCATTATTCTCTTTGGGGAAGCTCTTATAAGCACTCTTGTGGTCATTCAGCCTAAACAAGGAAATTGGGGTTCAATAAGCTTTGCGATTATTTCATTTATCCTCATTATTTCAATGTGGTGGCAATATTTCGATAACATGGAGAAGAAACTCGACAAGTCTAGACAAACTTCCGGTCAAATTATTATTTACGGTCATCTGTTTATTTTAATGTCTTTGAGTATGGTTGCAGCATCTATCAGACTATTATTTTTACATGAGGTCTATTATTCTTTTATCCTATATTTTGTTTTTGGTTCTGTATTGCTCTATTTCCTGTCAACTACAATTGTTTTTCATCAATACAGGTTTGAACAACACCGTTTAAAAATTTATCATTTATGCTTGTTTTTAGGAATTTTAGCAGTCTTTTTTGTTATTAATTTGATTGTAGTAGTACCAAATATTGTGATAGTAGGACAATTAGCCCTATTTTTTATTATCTATGCTAAATTAACAGCTACATAAATAAAAGCATCAAAAAAACTAGTATCAAAACTTGAAATGCATTCCAATTGTTAGACACAGTCTAACAATTGGGGTGCATTTTTTTATGACTTAATTTAATTCAGAACAGAAAATAAATGCTGTAATACGTTACCAGAATGGAAGAGTTGGGATTAATCGGGAGCAGGACTGGAAAACAAAATACCTTTCATTGACTGAGGAAGGAAAAGAGTTTTTTAATGAAGCTGTTTCGAAGCAATAACAATTTCAAGCATCACAATTTTCCAACTTGACTTAAAAGGAAAAAAACAGCTTCTAGGTTTACTTAGGAAAATTCAAAAAACACAGTAGGTAATCACATATCAGCACTAATGGTAAGAGCGCCTGTAAACTTAAAAGCACTTTTCGATTTCAGGTAAGTGGCAAAAAATAGTTTTGTTGCCAAGTTATCTACTTCGCTGATTGAATAAGGGTGAATCTATTTGCTATTTTCAATAGCAATACCTAATTTAATATGGCTCCCTGGTAAAAAATACAATAATCAGTCTCAAATATAGCTTTTTCTCCTTCTGACCTATTTCAAATGATTAATTGGAAATCATATATTATTAATACTTACTTTGATATCCAAAATGTTGGGCGATCCCCTTTTATTATCTTAAGATTTTACGAATGGCTAATAACAAACTTAATAATGGATATTGTTAATAATTTCCGTGACTATGTTTTTAATAAAATTAGAGACCAATATTTATAGAAAATAAAAAAACTTGAGAAAAAGGAAAAAGCACCCTGGAAGTCGTATATACAATTGTCGACAAATTGAAGATGCTTTTTTTAGGTTAAATGTCTAATCAGAAATAAAAATAGGAGTGAAAATAAAATGAGTAAAACAACGATGGGCATTCACCACATTACTGCAATTGTTGGTCATCCTCAAGAGAATGTTGATTTCTATGCAGGTGTATTAGGTTTACGTTTAGTGAAAAAAACTGTAAATTTTGATGACTCAGGTACCTACCATCTTTATTTTGGTAATGAGGGTGGAAAACCAGGAACAATCATGACATTTTTTCCATGGGCAGGAGCTAGTCAAGGGAAAATTGGTGATGGTCAAGTAGGCGTTACATCTTATGTTGTTCCAAAAGGAGCTATGAAGTTCTGGAAAAAAAGACTGGAATCCTTCAATATTCCTTTTACTGTAAAGGGACGCTTTAGCGAGGAATACTTGGAATTTGATGATCCTCATGGGCTACACTTGGAAATTGTTGAAAGGGAAGAGGGGGAAGTAAATACATGGACCTTTGGTGGGGTAACACCTGAGGTAGCTATTAAAGGCTTTGGCGGTGCTACTTTATTATCGACCCATCCTGACAAAACGGCTGCATTGTTAGAAAACATATTGGGACTAGAATTAATCGGCAAGGAAGGCGACTTTGCACGTTACCGTTCTTCAGCAGAACTAGGCAATGTTATTGACTTAAAATTAACGCAAATAGGACACGGAACAATGGGTGTTGGAACCGTACACCACATTGCATGGCGGGCAAAAGATAATCAAGACCAATTGGAATGGCAAAAATATGTTGAGGAAAACGGATATGGGGTCACTCCTGTACGAGATCGAAACTATTTTAACGCGATTTACTTTAGAGAACACGGGGAAATTCTCTTTGAGATTGCAACAGACCCTCCAGGATTTGCCCGCGATGAATCCGAAGCAACGATGGGAGAAAAATTAATGTTGCCAGGGCAGTTTGAACAGTTGAGAGGGCAAATTGAACAGAGGTTATTACCATTTGAGGTAAGAGAATTAAAGTTGTGAGCTGGTTAGCTGGTACAAATTATGCAAAATTACATGAGACGTTTTCCATAGAGAGGCCTAATTATAATCCCATATTTTCGCCGATGGAATCTATCGAACTTCAATCTTTATTGGAGAAGGCTAATGCAAAAGCTGAAATTCATTGAGAAATAGGTTTAATAATTAAAATTCATGGGGAGGAAATTTATATGGCAAAAGTTACTGTAGGCAATGAAAATCAAGATCCAATTGAACTCTATTATGAGGACCATGGTTCAGGGAAACCGGTTGTCTTAATACATGGTTGGCCTTTAAGTGGGCGCTCTTGGGAATATCAGGTACCAGCTCTTATTGAAGCAGGCTACAGAGTCATAACATATGATCGCCGAGGATTTGGAAAATCATCTCAGCCGTGGGAAGGATATGAATATGATACCTTTACTTCTGATTTACATCAACTATTAGAACATTTAGATCTTCAAAATGTCACACTTGTTGGTTTTTCTATGGGTGGAGGTGAGGTAGCTCGATACATTAGTACGTATGGAACAGAACGTATTGAAAAGGCTGTTTTTGCTGGAGCAGTTCCTCCTTATTTATACAAATCAGAGGATCATCCTGAAGGGGTATTTGATGATGCGGCAATTGAAGAATTCAAAAGTGGCGTGATAAATGACCGTCTTGCATTTCTTGACGAATTTACTAAGGGATTTTTCGCGGCTGGTAATCGAACGGATTTAGTTAGTGAGCCATTCCGTTTATATAATCGAGATATTGCAGCTAGTGCATCACCTAAAGGAACGCTCGATTGTATCACCGCCTTTAGTAAGACAGATTTTAGAAAGGACTTGGAAAAGTTCAATATACCTACTCTTATTATTCACGGTGACTCTGATGCAACTGTACCTTTTGAGTTAAGTGGAAAACGAACGTATGATTCCATTCCTGGTAGTAAACTCGCTCTAATACAGGGTGGTCCTCATGGATTAAACGCAACTCATGCAAAAGAATTTAATGAAGCATTATTAACATTTTTAAAAGACTAATCTTTGAGGAACTACCAGTTGCGGTTCAACAGCAATATCAAGAATAATAACACGAATTTATCGATTAGAAGTTTTTTAGGTTACTTAGGGGTATTTTCACATCGCCATCAAGCTAAAATTTTATAGTACCCCCAGAACGAATTTTTGTGCTAACTTGTAACAAAAAAGCTCATTTTTTCATTTTTGGGTAATTCTGAATTTTTAAGTTTATGGGCATGTGGTGCTACCCCAATAAGAAAAAGGAGCAAATTAATTTGCTCCTTTTTCACTTGAATTCCACATGGAATTTAGTATCAATGATTCCAAAAGTAACTTTACATGGGAACGGATTTTTTCCTGTTCAAGCAGCACTCATACAAGAAAGTACCCAATATTCCAGTTCTAAAGGTAAGCGGTATAGTTGAAGGTTACCGTCATTGTTTTTAACTGATACGATCGGTGTATTTACCCAAGTTGTAGCGAAACCGTCCGTTGTTATTATCGCTACTGCATCATTAGTATGAAAACCGGTGCTTAAAATTTCATAAATATTTCCATCTTTCTCATTGATAATCATAGGTATACTTAAATAGGGATAGTTATTTATATCATTATGAATAACTGTCCTTGTTGTATTCTTTCTTATCTGATTCCCTTGCATTTTATACACTCCTTTATAACAATCCGAACGTGATTATTTAAATCTATTCTATTTCACGTCTATTATATTCAAAAATTGTAGTGTCATCTTTTTATAAAAAGCATCGGTACATATGACAGCGCTATTTAGCGGATCAATATCAACCACAGTCATATAGCCAGAGAGTAAATAACCGTCTTCATAATATGTAATTAGTATTTCTTTTTCAGATATTAAGGAACATAACAACATTTTTTCAATCAGTTCTTTTTCTTCAGCGGCTAAGATCGGCCGAGTTACTTTGTTTTTCTCCTTGATGATTTCACGAATACTGTGATTTGAACCATAAGTTTTCCGTAAGAGGAAGCATAAGATTGCCGTGTGTTTTATTAATGTAGCTTGATGGGATATGCGGTAATCCTCCATCGCTATCAAGCTAAACTCATGTAACGAAAATGATAAGCAAGATTGTTTCTTTTTGTTGATACTTCTAAACAACTACATAACTGAGTTAAAGAAGTTTTAGCGACCTATACACATAAAGCAACTAAATCTTTTATTTGGTATTTACTGGTTCGTTGTACAGAACCAACATTCCTAACAATCTCTCGTAAGATATTTGGAGATAAGAATCTTTGAATTTCTTGAGCGAATAGTTTTAATTCATCATATATAGAAATAGACATACAAAAACGCCATTCTTTCCTATGATTTAAAGAAAGAATAGCGTATTTTTTCTACTTAGGGGCATTAAAATCGCTTAATTTGATGGGTATTTTGTGAGATGCCCATAAGAAAAGGTTTAATTAAAACTCTATATACCTCTTTCAAGTGGATGCACTCTATGCGTCAGAACCAGATTTACTATTAATATAAAAATACTGTCATTGGATCATCACAAAACAAAACACACAATAATAAAAGTGTAGCATATTATATAATGATAAATAAATTTTATGTAAGATAATTGTATATATTCCTATAATAAAGTATGCCCATAGGAGGTAGTTACATGTTTGATAAAAACGAAATACTTCAAGCTAATGGATTGAATCCGAATTTAATTGGCCCTACACTTCCGCCAATTCCACCATTTACTCTACCAACAGGCCCAACGGGAGGGACAGGCCCAACAGGAGCAACAGGCCCAACGGGAGGGACAGGCCCAACAGGAGCAACAGGCCCAACGGGAGGGAC
>NZ_MAOG01000127.1:0-45597 GCF_001884205.1 Bacillus sp. NH11B
CAGGCCCAACAGGAGCAACAGGCCCAACAGGAGCAACAGAAGGTTGTCTTTGTGATTGCTGTGTTTTGCCTATGCAGAACGTTTTACAGCAACTTATTGGGGAAACTGTGATTCTTGGCACTATTGCAGACGCGCCCAACGTCCCCCCTCTTTTCTTTTTATTTACTATCACTTCCGTAAATGATTTTTTAGTTACAGTTACAGATGGTAGCACATCCTTTGTGGTCAATATTTCTGATGTAACAGGGGTAGGATTTTTACCACCAGGGCCATCTATAATATTACTTCCGCCTGTAGACTCAGGATGCGAATGTGATTGTCGTGAACGACCAATTAGGGAGTTATTGGATACGCTTATCGGTACTACAGTGAATCTTTTAGCAAGTACTGGTTCTACTGCAGCAGGTTTTAACGTGGAACAAACAGGTCTTGGTATAGTTCTAGGTACTTTACCTATAAATCCAACTACAACCGTTAGGTTTGCTATTTCAACCTGCAAAATTACAGCTGTGAACATTCTCTAAAATTTAGAGATGTATAATAAAAAATAGTACAAAATGCCCATCAACCCAACATTTTGAAGTACCCCCAAAACAAAAAATGTACATTTTCACCTGAGGATGCCAATTTTTTCGTTTTGGGTTATTTGCTTTTCTTAGCTTGATAGGTATGTGGTGCGCCCCCTATAGCCAACCCTATACCATGATTAGATGTATTCTATTCTTGGAACCATAAATTCGCCACAAACAAAAAGAACCATAAGCTTGCCCAAGCGGCAAAGTTATGGTTCAAATTACAAATACCAGCAAACTGTTCAGGCATTGCTGCGAACGGGGTCCATTTGACCATTCCTCTTCCTTTTGGCATAGTAGCGTTTTTCATGCTTTATGTCCCCCTAACAATGTGTTTCTGTATCTTGCTGTCGCACTATTTGTATTTGAGCATTTGATATAAGTTCCCATAATTGGGTTTACAACAAGAATGTCTTTACGCCGCGGTAATTCATACAACCTTACCATTTTCTTAACACCTAATGCCTTTAATGGTGGTGTTGCAGCTAAAACAATGGAGCCACTCCTGTTTACGTCTCCTACTACAGCTATTTTGGTATGTAGTGGGTCTAATCCCATCTTGATACAGGACACGCTTGCATAAAAGCTACGAAGATCTACACATAAAACAATTCGATTTGGCAAGATTGAGTAATCATACACCGATATGCCTCCTTAAACAAGAACGTCTGTTCTTATTACGGGCGAATGTATGTTCTTTTATAAAGTGGTTTTTGTAAAAAAATAAAACTGACTCTAGTTAGCCAGTTTTTACATATCCCAAAAGTCGGTGGATTTAACATTGGGTTTTATTTGCCTAATAACTTTTAAAATTTTTTTCATTACAGTTGGACTAGGTATGTATTCTTTATCATTGCACGCCTTTGAAACCGTAGGACGACTTAATTTCGCGGTCTTTTCTAAATCATTTTGGGTGAAGCCATTCCGATCTAAAAAATCACCTAATTTTGTTCGGTTTTTCCCTCCGAATTTCCAAAACACTTAAATCCCTCCTGAACCTATTTTCAACATTGTGGACATAAATGTAAAAAACTATTCGCATAGACGGCAAAAGTTTTTTACATAATGTACAAGCTGTCCACAATATGATGTATCAAAGCAGCTACCACGGTATTTATTAAGATAGAAGTATACGAGGTTACCAAAGTAAGTTGCGAATAATTACCACAGTATTTATCAAGATTTCTACCAAGGTAAAACTACCACGGTATTAAGTAGATGAAGCTATGTAATATCTACATTCTAAATTCTGTTTATAAAGGGGGTATTTAAATGTGTGCTAGGAAAGAAATAATTCCTTTTCGCGAGTTTATGGATCGGTCATACAAAGATAAAGAACAGAAAATCCGTAAATACAATTCATTAAGTCCTTTCGCATTCCTTCATATGTCGGATCAGGTATTACATACTTACATTGCATTAGGAGTTATGGGAACGATTTTAATCGGAGCAGTCATGTTAGAAAAATACTTGGTGCGACATGACTATATATCGGCAGCTAAATTTGTAAGTGAAGGTATTTATCACGGAACGCGAATTGGTGGAGTTTGCTTGATTGGATATGTATTTGTTCGTATCATAATCATGTTTTAAGGAGGGAAGGGAGTAATGGGGATTATAAAGGAGTGGATTCGTACGCAAAGGTTAAGGAATCAGCTTATGGAGGTGTTCGGAAAAGCAGGTTTATATACGGAACATCAAACGCGTGGAGGCAAAGTACCTATTTATCCAAAGATACATGATGTTTCCTCTTCGAAAGAAAGCGTGAGATATGTATTTACCATCCCAAACGGATTAGATCCACAGAAGATTGAAAAGAAGTGGTTCTGTTTTCAACAAATATTAGGACGGAATCTTACGATTGAAGGTGATATGAAAAAGTTTGTACTACATGCATTCCGTTCAGCTGCTGGACTAAAACCATACAATTACTGTTATAGAGAATGGCAGCCCTTATTAAAAGGGTACCGTCTTCCTGTTGTGGTTGGCCGGGATCAATTTGGAAAAACGATTACGTACGATATGATTGATTCCAATACACCACACTTATTAATAGCAGGAGAAACGGGAAGTGGGAAAAGTAGTATGGTACGTGTTGTATTATCCACACTCATTCAATATATGTCTCCTGATACGTTGCATTTGTACCTTGGTGACTTAAAAAACTCTGAATTTCATTTTTTGCGTAGAGTTAAGCATGTGAAAGAAGTTTGTATGGAAGAAATTGAAATGAAAATAATGCTTCAAAAGGTATGGAAGGAAATTAGAGAACGAAGAAAACTTATGGAAGAATATGAAGTTGATCATATTGATGCGTACAACAAATTAAATCCTAATCATCAAAAACCATATATTCTACTTGCTATCGATGAAGTGGCCATGCTAAAAGATGAAAAAGAGTGTATGACTACAATTGAAAAGATTTCAGCAGTCGGCCGATCACTTGGGGTGTTTCTTATGCTTAGTATGCAGCGGCCAGATGCGAAAGTGTTAGATGGTAAGTTAAAGCTCAATATGACCGTAAGAATTGGCTTTAAATGTGATAGTGCAATTAATAGTAATATCATGGGTACTCCTGGTTCAGAGCATTTAGAGCAATCAGGCCAAATGATTTTAAAACGAAATGGATTAAAGAAAGTGCAAGCTCCTTATTTGGAATTAAGTAAGGCGAAACAGATTGTTGAAACATATCGCATGTCTAAAGAGGAGAAAATACTCCAGAATTCATCTCAAGAAGAAATTCCGTTATTTGGGGTGTTAGATGATGAAGAGTAGAGATAAAGGAATTTTGAATGATTTGAAGCGATTTAGATGCATGTCCCGTGACGATATTATTGACTTGCATTTTCAAGGCTTAAAGAATGCGGTAACTTGTTGTAATACGGTTATGAAACGATTAAGAAGAGACGGCTATGTTGATGCTAACGTATTACAGCACCCATACATTTATTTTCCGCAGCCAAGTTCTATCAGAAAGACAAGTCAAAAAATTCCTCATTTCCTTGGTATTGTGGACGTATACAAACAACTCGTTCATTATGAAAATCCTAAACTATTTGAAGTTGAACCAAAGTATGGGAAATTATATATGGAGCCGGATGCTTTTACAATATGGCGTAGATCGCCATTCTTTATTGAAGTTCAAAAGTCAGTGTACAGTAAAAAAATAATGCAAGATAAGATAAACAGATATGAGTTATACTTCCATAGCCAAGAATGGCACAATGAATCCTGGCAACCGAAAAGTTCTAAATTCTTTCCTTCAATCCTTATCATTACTGACAAACATTACGATGTCCAATCTCCTCATTTACGTATATTTCAGGCGAATTCTATAGAAAGTTTTATGAATAATTTAGCGGTGAAATCATAAAGAAAGCCTGCATAGTGCAGAGCTTTTTTCTTTTCAATAATATATTAAGTCATGTGTGATGATGATTGTTAGAATACAGTAAATGAGCAAAGTAAATTTAAAGTAAGTTATTAAATAGTACAACTTCTTCTAGAATGATATCTCCATAATTAATAACTTGTATGATAACCTCTCGATTATCACTATATCCATTCATATCTACAACTTGTCCCACGTATTCGTTTGTACCAATATCTTTTTAAAGTGCTCTAAAAATGCACTTTATCTTTTCTTTATTTTATCTTTATCTTATCTTTAAATTTTTATATTAAACTTTAAACCTAAAAGAAATAAATTTGAGTCTGAAAGGGGCAGAGAAATAGATGATGATTATTATATATTTTGTAAATAACCAACCGCCATTGAAAAATTGAATTTCTTATACGAGGAGAAATATATGAAGGATATGAGTAAAAAACAAATTATTAAAGTATTCCTTATTAGTATTTTAGGTTTAGGAACAATGCTTGGAATACTATATATTAATCATAAAACTAATGTTCAACAAAATAAAGCGCTCGCTACCGAAAAACGTGTATTGCAATATGAGGCTACCTTGAAAAAAGAATTAGAAAAATATAATTTAGGAGGGAAAACAGCAGTTTTATTAGGAATTATGTACCAAGAGAGTAGAGGTGAGGGAAAAGACCCTATGCAGTCATCTGAATCACTTGGATTAAAGCCAAATGAAATTCAAGAGACAAGCTTGAGCATTGAACAAGGGGTAAAACACTTTGCTAAAATGTACAAATATGGAACGGAAAAAGATGTTAGCATGGATGCAATTATTCAAAGCTATAATATGGGACCAGGGTATATTGATTTTATTGCCAGTCAAGAAGTTAAACAACACTCGGAAGATTCGGCTAAAAAGTTTTCTAAGATGAAAGTTGATCAAAATCCAGCGATGTACAATTGTGGTGGAAATAAAAATAATTTTAGGTATCCATATTGTTATGGTGATTTCACATATGCCACAAAGGTGAATGAAAAAACAAAACTTATTGAAGAACTTCTTCGAAATGTACATAACTCTTCTAAATAAGCTGCAGAATGAAATATAATGATACCGTCAGTTATCAATAATAAAATATTAGAATATAACATATATTGTAAGTAATTATATTTATCAATGTGACGGTATCCTATATGAAAAATCTCGATCTTATTTCTATAGGATGAAGTAAGATCGAGACTCTTTTGTTGTTTACTTGATGGATAATGGAATGGTAACCAAAAATTGTACGCCTTGTTTGGTATTATTCATAGAATACGTGATAGAAAGGGATTCGAAAATTTGTTTTACAATATATAATCCTAAGCCACTCCCTCCAGTATTTCGATTTCTTGATTTTTCGATTCGATAAAAGGGTTCGAATATATGTTGTATATTCTCTTCTTTAATTTCGACACCTGTATTAAGGACTTGCATTTCGATATAGTTTTGCTTAGATTTTTGGCTTAACTTTATATAGACCTTTTCGTTAAGTGGTGAATACATAATCGCATTATGAATGATGTTTTTACAAGCTTTTTCTAAAAGAACACAATCCGTATAAACAAAAATGTCAGAATCGACTTCTTTTATTATTTGAATGTCTTTTTGAGAAGCAAAAAATTCGAGGTCTTTTGTGATTGTACCTATTAACTTCGAAAGATTTATTTCTTCTACTTGTGGTTTAAAGGTATGTTGTTCTAGTTTTGACGTGCTTAAAATTTCGCGAACCAGTTGTTCCATACTTCCAATTATTTGATGATTTTTCTTTAAATATTGGTCACGATTTTGATAAGGGCCGATATTATATATCATCCCTTCTAAGTAACCTTTCATAACAGTAAGAGGAGTTTTTAATTCATGTGCTACAATAGCAAAGAATTCCCTTCGCTTTGTTTCTATTTCTCTTTCTTTTTCAATATCACTTTTCAATTGCTGATTCGCTTTTTGTAAATCAAAAATTGCTTGTTGTAAATTTATGGACATATCGTTCAAGCTATTGGACAATTCCCCTAATTCATCCGTAGAACGAACCTCAATTTTTTCGGAGAAATCTAAGTTTGCCATCTTTTGTGCACCTTCATTAATATAAATAAGTGGTTTTGTAATAAACCTTGAATAGAAATAAGCACTTCCTAAACCAATAACCAGTACAATGATACTAATAAAGGGAAGAAAACGTACCAAGACCTGTGAAGCTTCATCGATCGGTTGAAATGTTGCGAACACCACAAGCGTTAAGTTAACATCTTGGAATTGTATTGGCTTGGTAGCCTCAAATGAATTACGAGATTGAGCCAAACCCTTTATTGGTACTGTTGTAACAAAACCTTTTGCTGGAGTACCCCCCTGAACAGTACCCCCCTGAACAGTACCCCCTTGAACAGTACCCCCTTGAATAGTACTCCCTTGAATAGTACTTTGAAGAAAAGTAAAAGAAGGAGTATAAATAATTGTTCCCTCATTATCTTGAAGGTAGATCACTGCATTATTTTTTTGTGCGTATTCATCAACAAGTGGTGTTGCATTTTGAAGCGTAAGATCTTTAGATTTATCAATTATTTCTTCGATTCCCGTTTGAAGCTGATCTGTTTTGTATTTCTCATAAAATTTAGGGAGAAAGAAGTATAAAGTTACATAAATCAGGGTTGCAAAGGCTAACAAAATGAGGGATGTAGTCATAAAGAGTTTATAGGTAATTCTCTTCATCTTCATGATCTTTACAATCCTATTCATCGATTTTATAACCAATGCCCTTTACTGTTTTAATGTAGGGTATATCTAATTTTTTTCGTATGTTTTTCATATGCGTATCAATCATTCGTGTGTCTCCAGCATACTCATATCCCCAAATTTTTTCTACGATATTTTCTCTTGTGAGTACCTTTTTTTCATTTTGAAGTAGTAGTTGCAAAATTTCAAATTCTTTTGTCGTTAGGGGAACTTCAACTTTATTTACATATACTTTATATGCATCGCCATCGACATGTAGTTCTCTAAATACAAAATGATTATCCGTACTTTGATTATTACTTCTTCTCAGTACTGCTTCGACTCGTCTCATCAAAACATGAAAAGAAAAAGGTTTCGTAATATAATCATCGATTCCAAGATCAAATCCTTTCATTTGATCTTGTTCTTCTTCTAGCGCAGTTAGCATAATAATTGGTATATTTGACTGACTTCGAATCATTTTGGCAACTTCAAATCCATTCAGGTTTGGCATCATCACATCTAGAAGAATTAAATCGAAGGACTGCTTATTAAATTGTTTCATGCCCTCTAATCCATCTGATGCAACTATAACCTTATACTGTTGTGTCATTAAAAATTGTTTGATTAATTCTTGTATTTCTTGATCATCTTCTACCACCAAAATGTGATAGTTCTTCATAATATCACCTCTTGTAGTCATTATAACCTTCCAGTCTGGAGTTGATGTGGAGACGTATTAGAAACACTATAAAAACTTCACAAGAAAACTACATGTATTTCAAATCAGCTCCAGATGCATGAGATAGGTTATATACATAACAAGACAGAGGGAGGTAATCAAGATGTCACTGGAAGCAAACATCATTCTTTCTTTATTAGATGTACAACTGTGGATGGCCACTCATTCGAATAATGGTCGCATAAAAGAGAAAAAACAAAAATTGAAATTAGCGCCGTGCTTAAATAAATACACAAGTGTAAATAAAAGAAAACTATATAAGTCTAGTGAACAAAAATAGAGAGGATCAAATTGATTCTTTTTTTTTGCATTCAATAACGAGGTACTGAAAATCTTTACTATAACTCTAGATTAACTACATATAGAATACAGATTAGGTTTGTATGCTACATGTATCAAATAGAAAGGAATGATACATGATGTTGACGACTTACACAATCTATCAATTTTTATCCCTTCCTTCTTATTTACACGCAAACCTATTACCATCCATTCTCACGAGAACTTTCGGCTCTAAGTTTATAACAAAAGAGTAAAGAATCTAATTGAGGTTATGATTCCTTCTTGCTGCTTTGTGCCAATACCCGTATAACATGCTATGTACATTGAATAATTGATTTGATGAGAGCCGAATAGGCTCTTTTTTTTAGAGACCAGCTCGAGGTGGGGTTGAATATCGTCATACATGTATTTATAGAAAAATTCAAATATAATGCTATTCCTACGAAAAAACAGTTGATTTATGTCTAAACCATGCCTAAAGGTGAAATGTTTTTTGAAATGGTGATTCCTAAATATCACATTCATACATCGTAATTCAAATATGAACATAAAAATATTCAATTGAAATTAAAGGAGAAAGGGATGTTCACAATGGGACATTATGATACAAATCAAACAGAAAACAATAGGAATAAAGTCTATAAAAAAACAGGGTATTTTTTCACAGGAATAATTGGTGCAATGATTGGTGTAATTACCATTGGATTGACCATCCCTTATATAAATGAAATCAAAGGAAATGCAGACCAATCTCCTAAACATAACGAAGTAAATCAGGTTACGCCGACCTCTTACAAACCAGAAGATGTGAGCAACCTTCAAAATATGATTGAATCTGCAAAAGAAGTTGTCGTAGGTGTCATTAACTATAAACAAAATGCAGATGCATTTAATACGCAAGATCAATCAGAAGAAGCAGGTTCGGGATCAGGGGTCATATATAAAAAAAACGGTAATAAGGCTTTCATTGTTACAAATAATCATGTGATAGACGGTGCGAATAATGTAGAAGTGAAATTGAATAATGGTAAAAAGGTTCCCACTAAAGTAGTAGGGACAGATCCATTATTAGATTTAGCGGTATTAGAAATTGACGGGACAGATGTAAAAAGAGTGGCAACACTTGGAGACTCAGAAAAAATTCGTACAGGGGAAACGGTAATAGCCATTGGGAATCCATTGGGGCTAGAAGGTACTGTAACAAAGGGGATTATTAGTAGCAAGGAACGAGAAATACCTGTTAGTACACTTGGAAATCAACAAGTGGATTGGCAAGCACAGGTAATTCAAACAGATGCAGCTATTAATCCTGGGAATAGTGGAGGAGCTTTATTTAATGAACAGGGTGAAGTCATTGGAATTAATTCGAGTAAAATTGCACAACAAGCTGTTGAAGGAATTGGATTTGCAATCCCGATTCATATAGCCAAAACAATCCTAGGGTCTCTTGAAAAAGAGGGAACAGTTAAACGTCCAATGATGGGTGTACAGTTATTAGATGTAGAGAAAATGACAGATTCTGCACGTAATCAATTAAAATTACCAAAAGAGATATCAAATGGTGCCGTGTTGGGGAATATCTCAAATCAATCACCAGCAGAAAAGGGCGGCTTACAGCAGTATGATGTTGTGATTGCATTGGATGAACAAAAAATAGAAAATGTCGTTCAATTCCGTAAATATTTATATGAAAAGAAAAAATTGGGGGATACAATTAAAGTAACCGTTTATCGAAATGGTGAAAAACTAACAAAAACCGTGAAATTAATGGAACAAACACGTACCGCTTAACAGCCACCTTTCGGTGGTTTTTTCTATTTTACTAGTTTTATATGTACGATCATTCCATTCGTCCTCACTCCACATTAATGGACTGGCTCTCTACCAATATTCAAAATCAATTGCGTATTCTAATTTGTGTTCCAGTTTTTCTTGCTAAGGTCAATGAATAAGTACACATAAACTCCATATATCTCTAGATAAACTACTGAGTAACTCCATACAAACTCTAGATAGCGTATATAGAATAACAGCTATCAAGGAGGTTAGGAAAAATGAATTTTATAAAACGCGCAATTCTCAGTATGAAAAAAAGAATAGGAACATCATTAATTTTGATGGCAGTCTTCCTGATTGTTACAAATTTAGTGCTGGCAGGATTCACAATCCAAAATGCATCAAAAAAAGCTGCTGATGCAGCAAGAAAAAAACTAGGTGCAGATGTCACTTTAGGTCTTGATTTTGACAAATTAGGTCAACAAGCTAGGGAAACTGGCGAGATGCCTAAGCCGTCGAAGCTCAACACAAAAGAAGCAGACAAATTAGCGAAGTCCAAGCATGTAAAAGACTATAATTATATAACCAATAATTTCGGAATTGCGGATGGGTTTAAATTAGTAGGAGCTTCAGAAGGAGAAGGAAAAGGAAAAGGTAACGTTGCAATGGTGGGAGGATCAGGTTCAGGTTCAGAAATAGATATGAATTCTTCTCTTATGATAGAAGGAGTTCGCAAGACTCTATTACAAGATAGTTTTAAAAATGGAAAAAGTAAAATCGTTGATGGAAAACCAATTACAGAACAGATGCAAGATCAGAATGTAGCTTTAATGGAAAAACGATTAGCGGAACAAAACAATTTGAAAGTAGGAGATAAAGTTAAAGTTCAATCAGGGGATAAGAAGGAAACTCTTGAAGTTGAAATTATCGGTATTTACGAAACGAATGAGCAACCAATGGGTCAAAATCCCCCTCCTATGATGAATCCAGCTAATAAACTATATATGCCTTACTCTACTTTGAAAAAATTAGAAACAGATGAAGGTATGAGTAGTAGTATTCAAGTTGTGTACTTATTGAACGATCCACAAGACATTGATGCATTTAAAGAAGAAGCAAAAAAATCTGATATTGATTTTAATTATTTTAAGTTAGATGCACAAGATTCATTGTACAAACAAATGATTGGCCCTATCGAAAATATCGCTTCTACGTCTCAAATGATTATCTATATGGTATCTATTGCAGGTGCGATTATCTTAGGATTAATCATTATGTTATCGATTAAAGCACGTCGTAAGGAAATGGGGATTTTATTGTCCATTGGAGAGAAAAAATGGAAACTGATGGCGCAGTTCGTAGTAGAAGTAGTATGTATTGCTATTTTAGCGTTAGGATTATCCCTAACAACAGGAGCTAAAGTTTCTCAATTCGTAGGGAATAACTTACTTTCGAGTGAAATTGCTACAGCAAGCGAAGAAAAAGACAATTCACAAAATGGTAGTGTAATGATGGTTGGAGCTGGTGGTACTCCACAAAACCAAAACGAAGATCCAATTGATAAAATTGATGTAAGTGTAACGGGAGAAGATGTAGGAAAAATGGGGGGAATTGGACTAGCTATTGCTATATTAGCAACGCTTCTTCCAGCATTATCTATTCTACGCTTAAATCCAAAACAAATTCTTTTAAAAGATGAATAAGGAGGCTCGATATGGAGACGATTTTACAATTTAAAAACTTAGATTATTATTATGAAAGTAACGGGAAAAAAGTAACGATACTAGATAATGTTAATTTTTCTTTTCAAAAAGGGCATTTTTACACGATTTTAGGGCCCTCTGGATCTGGAAAAACCACAACTCTTAGCTTAGGTTGTGGGCTGGACATACCTAAAAACGGTTATGTACTATATAATGGCAAGGATATTCGAAAAATTGGTTTGGATCGATACCGCAATCAAAATGTATCCGTAATTTTCCAATCGTATAATTTGATTACCTATATGACCGCTCTTCAGAATGTACTAACAGCAATGGAAATTACAGGTGTGAAGGTACAAAATAAAAAAGCAAGAGCATTAGAATTATTAGAGAAGGTAGGACTCACAGAAGTAGAAGCGAAACGAAATGTCTTGCAACTAAGTGGTGGACAACAACAACGTGTAGCAATTGCTCGAGCACTATCTTGCAATGTCGATTTATTGATTGCTGATGAACCAACAGGAAACCTTGATGGAGAAACAGCAAATGAAATTATTGAGTTGTTTCAGGAGCTCGCTCATCAAGAGGATAAATGTGTAATTGTAGTTACGCATTCACAAGAAGTTGCAAAAAAATCGGATCGAGCAGTTTATTTAAGGAAAAAGAAGTTAGTAGTAAACGAAATTAATAATAGTTAAGAAAAAAGCTAATTTCGTTCTTAATTCACATAATTTTCAAAATTAAAATTATGGCTGTTAATATTTGTTATATAATATATTTGTCAAAGCATTACCCCTGTAGTTTCTATGATGAATCTGTAAGATAGTTTGTCTCGTATATTCACCTGAAACTAAAAAGAACTTGTAGAGATTCCTACAAGTTCTTTTTGTTTTAACGAATTCCTCGAAAGAATTCTCCTTCTTCAAGCGCGTAGCCAAAAGGCCTTGCTTTTTATTTTGCCTCTGATAAAAACATATTGAAAAAAGACACCTTAATGCGTCTTTTTTTTGATCTTTTTACATATTTTTCTGGAAATAGAGCATGATATTACCAAATTCAATGGAGGTGTGTAAGAAATGCAAATTCGCGAAAATAATAATTCAAACGAGATTTTGGTAGGAGCTGCAGCAAGTGCAATTGAACAAATGAAGTATGAAATTGCTCAGGAGTTTGGTGTTACACTTGGACCGGATTCAACAGCACGAGCGAACGGTTCAGTAGGTGGAGAAATTACCAAACGTTTAGTGCGTATGGCGCAAGAGCAATTATCTGGTCAATATAAAATTCACTAAAGTTAAAGGTATATCCCGTTGAAGGGATATACCTTTTTAATTTTTTGAAAGAAGATAATGAAATTTTGATTGTTAGTTAAGCTTAGAAACTGCAAATTTAGCTGTGAAATTCATCTTCTTCATGTATGAAGAATTTGCACCTGCTTGAAATTGTACAGAAATATTACCATCTTTTTGTGCTTTGAATACGCGACCATATGGTGAATTAGCATTGTAGGTGCCCATTATTTGATTATCTGCATCAAAGACCGTATAAGAAATTGGGAACCCAGAATTTTGTACAAAGACTGTAAGTTCTTCCCCTTTATTGAGATTAAATGTTTCCTTTTGAGACACTTCATAAGAACTCATAGAGTAATATTTTGTAACTTCTTGAATTTCTAAATTTGTAGTTGCTGCACTCGCTTTTGGTGCCTCTGCCCCTGGTAAGTTCATACCTGATAGTACTGCAATTCCTAACGCCCCTGATAAAATAACTTTTTTCATAATGCTAGTTCCTCCTTTAATATATTGTGAGATTTGAAAAGGAAGTGAAAATATCACCTCCTGAAACCATTATAGTTACATTGAGAATGGTTTTCAATGGAGGTTGATATGTAATTCTGCATACAAGAGTAGCGATATAACGTAATCTATCAAGTTTAGAAGTATTCTTAAAAGAAGGAGAGAATTAATTTTAAAAATTATGAATGAGATTGTAGCTGAATTTTACATTGTTTGACCTTATTACATGTGTATTAAGTGAATATTTTGTTGAGCTTATTTTTGTATGAAGGGGGTATTACAGATGATTGATTATTATCAAGTATTTTTAATTATCATGACAGGTGTTGCCTTGTTTTTTTATATACAACATTCAGGAAGGATACGTTATTTATTCTAAAATATAAGAAAAAGGAAGGTATAAACCTTCCTTTCATTATCCATTATGTCCATGTAAATATTTAATGACATTATTAAAATATATACTATAAGATGTGAAGCAAACTCCTTATTTAATTTACTAATGTAATTGGCGCTGTGTACATTGTGTCAACGTGGCCATTAGCATGCGTTACTTCAATTTTCATGCGATATGTTCCTGGTTCAGAAATTGCTCCACCATTGCCAGTCTCAGCATCAAAATCTTCATATACGTTTGTTCCAGCTGGTAATAGTGAACCATAGCGAAAATCAGCGTCATAATAATCCCAACCAGTATCGTATTGTTTTTCTACAGATGCTTGGTAATGTACATCATATGCATTATCATTTGTTGCTCGTAGGATAATATTTTGTCCCATTTTGTATTCTGTATTTGAAAGTTGAATTGTGAAATTGTTCAACGTTTCTTTAGGACCACAAATGTATCGGCAAAATTCGCTCGCTCCATCTGCTTGAGCTTTGGGTGTTTCCACGTTCATTGCTGTTAAACCGCCAAGAGCCAATGTTCCTGCTAATAATACTTTACCAAATGTTTTCATTTGAAATTCCCCCTGAATATGTTTTCAATTTGTTCGGTAGATGTCACTTCAAGTAGTTTTATAACATTAATCAAATCGAACACTCTTTTTTCCTTGAGTACATTTGCTACCAATCTTCCATCTTGTATTAATTTAATCTGTACATAAAATTCCATAGTTTTGATTCCCATGTATGTATCTGAGTATACATAGAATAAATCTGTTAATATATCGATTGCTGATGATACGTTTTGTATGTACTTATAGCATCTCTTTATTAACATTTATTGGAAAGATAATATTTTCATTATACATAATATTGTAATCTACTGACAAGAGATAATAACGCGGGTATTACTATTATCAGGAAAGAAAAGTATTAAATAAGGGCGGTGTTCAAAATAAAGATAAAAACATTTGAAATGCGTGAAAAACGATTTGTAGAACTATTAGGCCACAAGTAATGTGAGAGTTTGTAAGTGCTGTAACAGAAGAGAGTGAGAAGGAGGGATTAGAATCTACACCAGGCTTATTAGAAAATTTATTTATACATGTAAAAGAAACCCTTCAAATTTAAGAGATGAAAAAGAGTATAACAAAAGCCTCTATAAAAACTGAGGCTCGATTTGTTTAATGATGGGGCATTCTCTTTTTTTTCGTCAATAATTAAAATGTTTTATTTCCTTTAGCAAGGTTTATAAAATTTTATTTTAAAACAAGATATGATTATATATCGAAACCATACACGAAATATTCAAAATTATTGAGAATTATATTATAGAAGCCATGTTATAGTGATATTGTGAATAGGAAAATATTCACAATTGATAATTTCTAATCTAATAAATTTATAATATTATTTCTAAAGGAGGTGTTTGATATGAAAAAGGAATTTGAAAAACCTGTAACTATTCGTCAGAGCGTTTGGGGAAAACACTAATTTAGAATTACAAAAGAAATTATGTTACCTATATTCATTTAAAGAAGGGTAAATATAATTAATAAAACTTTAGTTTAAAATAATGAATGAATTTGTGTTGGAACTACCTGTGGAATATTCAAAATTATCAATAATCAAATTATAGAAGCCATGTTATAGTGGTATTGCGAATAGGTAAATATTAACAATTGATAATTTCTAATCTAATAAATTTATAATATTATTTCTAAAGGAGATGTTTGATATGAAAAAGGAATTTGAAAAACCTGTAACTATTCGTCAAAGCGTTTGGGGAAAACATTAATTTACATTTACAGGAGTAGAATTTAATCTACTCCTGTTTACATCAAATTTTAGTATATGAAAGGAAGTGTTTTTGTGAGAAATTACTATTCGGCTCCTTCTTTAGTAGATATAAGTATTACTAATAGATGTAATTTAAAATGTGATTATTGCTATGCATCATCTAGTCCATTTGAAACAAAAAATGAGGAGATGGATCTAAATCATTTAAATAATTTATTTCAAGACTTAGATGATATGAACGTTCATAGGATTTCCTTAACTGGTGGCGAGCCTTTTATTAGAGATGATTTTTTTGAGATATTAAGTGCAACTCAAAAATATAAATTTGCTAAAATAATTAATTCTAATGGAATTTTAATAAGTGATAAAGTTGCAAGTAAATTATCAAAATTTGATTTTGATAGAATATGTATTACTTTAGATGGAAGTTGTCCAGAAGTGCACGATATAATCCGTGGTCATGGTAGTTTTAAAAAGACAATTAAAGGTATTAAAAATTTACAAAAATATAATATACCAGTATCTACTCTTTTTACGTTAAATAAAACCAACGTTAATGACCTTATTAATACAATTAAACTGAATGAATTATTAGGAATAACTTATATGACAGTCATGGTAGTTTGTCCAACAGGTAGAGCTTCTGATGGAAGTATATTAGCGGATAAGAATAATTGGTATCCTATGTTTTTAAATCTATCTGAAATGAAAAGTAGAGGGGATATTAAATTAAATTTCAAAATAATTCCACCTAATGAAAGTCCTGTGTTTTGGTTATATTATTTTCCTTTAGAACATTATAATCGTTTAGATTTGTTATCTGTTTGGGATCAAGATCTGAACTTAACGGATATACATACAAAGGAAAGGGAAATATCATGTCAAGCAGGTGTGAAAGCTTGTTCTATTGCATATAATGGTGATGTATTTGGTTGTGATTTAATGATGGGAATTGATCAATTTAGAGCTGGTAACATAAAAAGTACATCAATTAAGGAAATCTGGAATGAATCTTCTGTTTTCAATAAATTAAGAAATATATCCTTTGATAATATAAATGGTAAATGTGGTACCTGTAGTCATAAGTGGTGTGGAGGTGGATGTAGATCTTCTGCCTTTAATTTAACAAACTCAATATATGGTTCGGATAATAGTTGCTTTTTTGAGGAGAGTGTAGCAAATGGATGAAATTAAATGTTTTATTATTCAGGGTAAGAAAAATATAATATTCAGACAAGAGGGCGATAAATATGTTTTTTTTGATCCAATTGCCCTAGAATACTACGTAACAAACTATATAGGTGCAGAAATTTTATACTATATTTCTAAAGGAAAAGATTTTAAATTCATTTCTGATAAAATATCAGAGGAATATGGAATAACTGAAGATATGAGTAAAGAGACAATAAAAGAATTTTTATTAGACTTCCCTTTATTGAGTATTATATCTTCTAATTTAATTGAATCTGATATTTATAAAGAGCTATCAGCATGAGGTTTAATTATCTTAACAGCATTAAAGAAATTAATCATATAGCTGTACCACTAGTTGTGAATTCAATAGCTGGGTTATTAATTAAATTAGTAGATCAAGCAATGATTGGGAGAATCTCTGTTGAAGCTTATGGAGCTATTGGTGTAGTGAGTTCACTTTTATTCACATTTGCAGGCATATTAGGAGTAATGTCAGTTTCCTTTAATATTTATGGATCAAGAAGCATGGGACAAGAAGATATAAAATCATTTAATAATTATTTTATATCTTCTATTTTTCTTAATATAATTATAGGTATTTCTTTGGCGTTGTTATTACTCATATTTCAAAGGCCCTTATTATCTATAGTTTTTGGTTTTGAAGGAAATATTTTAGAGGACTCTATTCAATATTTAACTATTATGAGTGTATATATATTAATTCAATTATTATTATTTACATTTTCGACTTTCTTTAAAATAATAAAAGAAACTAAATGGATTTTTATTGGTTCAACGGTGGCCTCAATCTTGAATGTAATATTAAATTATCTTCTGATTTTTGGTAACTTTGGTTTTCCGAAATTAGGAATAAGTGGTTCGGCCATAGCAACTATAATTGCTTTAAGTATAAATTTATTTTTTTATATGTATTTGTGTAGAAAACAATTAAAAATTACTTTTCTAAACTTTAAAATATATATTAATAATTTAAAGTTCTTATGTAAAAAGAGCACTTCTCTAGTTGGTCAAGAGATTTTAGAAGGCGGTATTTTCATTATAGGTGTAAATGCTATGATTGCTCGAACAGGAGATATACAATTATCAGGATATTTATTAGTTTCTCAAATTTTAAGTATTATATTAATTCCAATGTATATGTATTCTTCTGCCATTTTAACTTTAGTTAGTGAAAGGTACGGATCTAAACAATTAATGGATTTAAAGGAACTTCCTAGGGTAACCTTAGGACTTATTATGGTATTTTACATGTTTTTAAGTATTATTTTTGTATTTTTAAAATATGAGGTTGTAGCCTTTATTACAAATGATACAAATTTAATTAATTATGCTGCAAGTATACTTACCTTTATTATAATAGCTAATATCTTTAATCCGTTACATAATGTTTATAAATATGCTTTACAAGCTATAGGGCAAAGTAATTATGTTTTAATAAAAACAGCTATAATAAATTTAATTACTTTTGTAATGATGGTTATTACCATTTATGTGTTTAACTTGAATATATTTGGTGTTTTTATTAGCTTATTTTTTAATTATGTAATGTTGTCAATTATATTTTCTAGAAAATATAAAGGGATTCTTCATGGTATTGAGAGTAATAAGGAAAAAATTCTTGCTTAAATTTAACAATGTCTTTTTCGTGTAGTAATTCTTAAAGAAACATCCTTATATGATTCTTCATACATTCGTTACTATGGTGAGGAAGCTTCTACTATATCTGGTAAAAGAGCTATTTCTAAAGTGGACAATTTACGTTCCTATGAATCTCCATCTTGGCAGGATAAAGATGTTGCCGGAGTAGTAGATGCAGGATTAGGATTCACGATTGATGCGAAAGTAACTGTCAATGGATCGTCACAATATAAAGTACACAATAGCAAAGGAAAAACATACTATGTAACAGCAAATGAATCTTTTGTGTATGTGAAGTAAAATAAGAGCTGTCCTTAATTGGACGGCTCTTGTTTTATTATGTTAAAAAAGTTCGCCTGGAAACCTCGTAAACTGCCCGTTCAAAACCGTTTTACCTTGCTGAATCACGCCTGAATGCCCCATGTGTTTATGGTAACAGGGTGACCAGGGGCGGTGGGATAAAAAGGGTCACTTGGTCTGCTAGGATCTACCGGATATGAAACTCAAACTACGTATATCGGTTCTACCGGTATAAGCGGGTCAGCTGGGATAAACACCCTTACGCTATACAACTGCCGAGGTGGAATCGTAAATGTAGCCGGTCCAACAAACTGATTGATTCCTTCCGGCTCGCAATAAATACATCCACTTTCGTTGCCGTTACATACTTCAATATCTGAACCGCCTTCGTAAATTAACTCGCCACAAAGGTATCCATACGATGGGTATATGTCACCATCGCAAGTGTCTTGGTAATTCTGAACCGCTATAGTTACGGTTTGCGGTTCGTCTGTTTGATTAAGTGCAGAAACTTGGATGAAGTCCGTGTTCGCATTACGGAATAAAGGCCTGATGTATACGTTTGGTAGCGAGGCTCACAATGACATTCACAGTCGCATTTTTTACACTTTTCCAGCAGCACTTATGTGAACGATCGTAATAATAGTTTGACATATTAAGCATGAACCGCCTTTTTAGTGCATGCTATGCGAAGAGTGGGAGTCAGGATTGGACAGCAACATGGAGTTTGTGTAGATAGTGAGGAGGGAAGCAGTGGATAGAAAAAACCATCTCAAATCGAGACGGCTTTTTTAGTGCTATCTTTTTGATGCTCTATATCCTGCAGCTTGTGCTTCAGCTGCTGAACAGAACATTTCCTCAGCATTCGTTTTATCATAAAACTGTTGACCAGGCATATGATAAATCTTTTCGCCTTTACTATTTTTATTACCTTTAATATTGTAAAAAGAAGCATAAGATGGCCGTTTTGGCCAACTTATGCTTCTTTTAGTTTACGGCCAACTTATGATTCCAGGATAAACTTTTAAATCATTCATAAAATCGCTTGAAATTATAAAGGCTTTAATATAAAGTTTTACCATTTTTACTTGAAACTACTTAATTTCAGAGATATTTTTATATTATATGACTTAAAATCACTTGAATATTAACTTATTTTTACTTAAAATACCTTTAAGGAGGTTATTTATGAATCAAGAAGAACGATTGATACGAGTCCTTAATTATTTAGAAACACATAAAACCATGAATATAAAACAAATGTGTGAAATGTTTCATATCTCACGAGATACTGCAAGAAGAGATATAGTAAAACTGTCAAGAAATAAAGCAATAGTTAGAACCTATGGTGGAGTAGCTTTAGCTACTTTTCATAAGAAAATTGATACTTATCAAGAGCGGTCACAGACTGAATTAGCAACGAAAAAATTGATTGGAATGAAAGCTGCAAATATAATTGCAAACAATGACATGATTTATTTAGACGTTTCAACAACAGTCAACTTTGTAGCGCAACATTTGCAATCAAAGAACGTAACTATTGTGACGAATTCGATTGATACTGCTTATATGTTAGCTCAATCTGAAGATACGACTATTCACCTTTTGGGAGGAACTTTAAATAAGGTTTCTCGACATACTACGGGGACTTCTACCACTGAAAAACTCAAAGATTATCACTTTGACAAGGTGTTCATTGGAACCGCAGGTATTACAGAAGACGGGATATACTATGGTTTTGAAGAAGATATTTATTTCAAGCGTGAATTAATAACACATGCTGATCAAGTTATTTTAGTGGCAGATCACACTAAATGGAATCAGCGACGAAATTATAAGGGTTTAACGCTTGAATCTATAGACACACTCATTACAAATCAAGTTATGTCTAATGATTTATATAACACTTTGAAAGAAAACGGTGTTGAAGTAGTAATTGCAAGTGAAGATTAAAAAATAGGGAGGATTTATTTTGATAACATCTCTTGTTTTTGACGTAGACGGCACAATTTTAGACACAGAAAAAGCAATACTAAAATCCTTACAAAAAGTTTTAAAAGAAGAACTAAAGGAAGATTATGCGTTACAAGATTTAAGATTTGCATTAGGGATTCCTGGAAAAGAAACCTTAAAAAAATTAAATGTACAAAATATAGACGTTGTTCATCCGAAATGGGCCAAATCTGTACTAGATTTTTCTCATGAAGTCTCCGTGTTTGAAGAATTAGAAAGCATTATTAAAGAGTTATCCCTTAGTAAATTAAAGCTTGGTATTGTTACATCAAAAACTAAGCAAGAATTAATAGATGAGTTCGAGCCATTTGGTCTAAGCGGTCATTTTGAACATACAATTTGTGCGTGTGATACGGATAAACACAAACCACACCCTGAACCATTATTAGCTTGTTTGAAACAATTAGATGTTCCTAATAATGAGGCAGTATACATTGGAGACTCTATATACGATATGCAATGTGCGAAAAGTACTGGTGTTAAATTCGCACTCGCTTTATGGGGCTCAAAGACAAAAGAAGGTTTTGAAAAAGCTGATTATGTATTAAATACCCCAAAAGATATTTTGGATTTAATTTAATCAAGCTCATTTCTAATAAAGACATTAAATTACTCATTAAAAAGTCGATTTCTTAACGTACAGGAAATCGACTTTTTATTTATAGAATTAGGATTAGCGTAAGAGATTCGGTTATTGTTGGTGCTATTTTTAGTGAAGGTTTTATTGATAATCTAGGTTTTTTTAGCATAAAAATACCTTACCTTTTGTTAACTTTATGCTTCTTATTAAAATTTTCGGCCAATTTATGGGTTAATAATTAACTTACGGCCAATTTATACTTCCAATTCCGTTGAATAATTAGATTATTATCTGCGAAAACAAGTGTTTTCTGGCCAACTTATGCTTCCAACTGTGGCCAATTTATAGGTAAAGTGACAAATATTACAAGAACCATTCTGTTCTGATGCTTGATTTGTTTTTTGCTGAGGAGTTGCTTCTTTTTGTTTATTTTGAATTTCTTGTTCTTGTTGTTTCTTTAACTCTTGTTGTTTTTGCTGTTCTTCTTGTTGCTTCACTTTCATTTGTTAGTTTAATAATGATATGTGGTAATTGCATTTATAACACCTAAATTAAATACCTTTATTATCTGTTTTCATGTGATCAAAAAAGAATAGATTGATTTATTGGACCAGTCTGTTCAAAATTAGAAAGAATTTATCCATCAATTGTTTGGACGAGTGGCGTAAGTACAACTCTGTTAGGGGTATATACTTTACTCTCTTTTATTTTTGCAACAGAACCACCACCAAAATTATCTTTTACAGTTGAAGTTTTCCAAATAATAAGTTACATTTTTAAAGTTCAAGCAACTTTATGACGGTACAAAAAGGGGAGAAATATTGTTATTATGCAAAAAATGAAATGGAAGAACTATGTATGTTATTTTATTATTCTTATGCTTCTAGTAACGGCAGTAACAGTCAAACCAGCTATCTCTAAGGCTGAGGAATCTGATGTTAATATTACATTGTTAGGTACTGCAGATATTCATGGTAGATTTATGCCTTGGGATTATGCACTTGATGGGGCAAATACGAGTGGAAGTTTAACGCAACTTTATACGGTTATAAAGAAGGTACGTCAAGAAAATCCAAATACCATGTTATTAGATGCAGGGGATACAATTCAAGGTAACTCGGTAGAATTATTCAATGATAAGCCACAATCTCCAATGATGGTAGCGATGAACGCAATGGGATATGATGCGTGGGCATTTGGAAATCATGAATTCAACTTTGGATTAGATACATTGAAAAAAGTTAGTGAGCAATATAAAGGAAAGACGTTAGCAGGAAACATTTATAAGGAGAATGGAGAGCGTTTTCTTCCTGCATATACGATTGTTGAAAAAAGTGGAATTAAAGTTGGGATTATTGGCATGAATACACCAATGATCAGTGACTTTGAAAAAGGGACAAATCATTTGGATGGTTTAGTGGTGAAAAATCCAGTAGAAGAGACAAAAAAGGCAATTAAAGAATTAGAAGGTAAAGTAGATGTAATGGTAGGGGTTATGCATATGGGACTAGAAAATGAGAATGGAATCCCTGGTACTGGGGTTCAAGATATTGCGAATGCTTGTCCGGAACTAAGCGCTATTTTTGCAGCTCATATGCATAAACTTGTAAAAAAAGAAGTTGTAAATGGTGTTATTATTACAGAACCAGATAAATATGGAACGCATATCTCACGTATTGACCTTACTTTTACAAAGCAAGATGGAAAGCCGGTTTTAAAAAGTAAAACAGCTACCGCTATACCTGTAAAAAATGCTGATGGAACAACGGTATTATCTGATCCTAAACTTGAAGAAACATTAACTCCTTTTCACGAGTATGCGAGAGGAGATGCAAATGTTGTAGTCGCTCAATTAAAGGGTAGAAATCTAGTTCCTGAAAATGAAATCAAAGGTATTCCAAGTGTGCAAATTCAAGAGACACCTTTATCAGATTTCTTTCATGAAGTCATGCTCTATTACAGCAAAGCAGATGTAGTAGCCCATCAAATTGATAACGATTATGCCCGTTTGGATGTAGGTCCTATAAAGAAGAAAGATATTGCGTATAATTACCAATATGCGTTGGGAGAAATTACAGTATATAAGATAACTGGGAAAGATTTAAAAGACTACATGGAATGGGCGGCAGGGTATTTTAACTCATCTCGTGCCGGAGATGTAACAGTTAGCTTTGATAAAACCCGCCGTGCGTCTAAATATAGTACGAACGATTTCTTTGGGGGCGTAAAATACGAAATTGATTTAACAAAACCATATGGAAGTAGAATTACAAATTTACGATCTATTCGTACAAATAAACCAATCAAAATGAACGATGTTATGACGCTGGGAATGAATGCATATAGAATGGAGGCTCTTCAGGCAAAAGGTGGAGCTTTAGAGGGGCGTAAGTTTGAACAAATTTGGTCATCTAAACAAGAGAATGCATTTGGAGAAACAGGTGGAACCATCCGTAACCTTGCTATTACATATTTAAAAGAGGTAAAGAATGGTGTATACACGCCAAAAGTTATGCATAATTGGAAAATTACTGGTGTAGATACACATTCTTCAGAGCATAAGGCTGTAGTAGATCTTGTAAATAAAGGGATTTTAGAAATTCCAAAAACAGAAGATGGAAAATATACAAATATAGCATCTATAAATACTAAAGATTCAATTACAAAAGAAGAGATTGTAGCACTCTCTCAAAAAGCTAATATTAATCCGAATCAGTTTAATCATGTAAAGACAAAAGGTGAATTTTACAAAAAACTTAATAAGATTATTAAAAAAATATAAGAAAAGTGGTTCTGGTGCAAAAAATCTATCAAACTTGGACATACGGATACTACTACTACACAAAAGTATTTAATCGGTATGGAAACAAAACATTTGTTTAAGTGGAAGCATTATGAGCCTGACATTATTTTGTTAACAGTGAGATGTTACAGCAAAAGTCATATGAAACGTATGGAAATATAGAGAATCATCGATAAAAAAATCCCCGTATCTGTTTAATGATCCGGGGATTTTTTTATTTGAATTATCATTGGTTAATTTCATACTGTGTATTTTTATAATCTATCATATAAAATACAGGTTTTTAATCACATTTTATAACACTGTTGGAATATGTGCGAATTGTCATCGGAAGCTGCATGTTTTAAATCTACATGAAGATGTTGCAAAATTAGAGAAAAAGCTGGCGCGATATAAGCAAGAAGACGAGATATAGAGAGTATATGTACTAAATAAGATGTGAAAGAAGTGACGATTCATGAAGAGAAAAGTATCGGTTGTTGGAGCTGTTATTTTTAATGAGAAAAATGAAGTACTATGTGCATTACGTTCTCTTGCAATGTCATTACCGAACTATTGGGAATTTCCAGGCGGGAAAATTAATGAAGGGGAAATGCCGCAAGAAGCATTGGTTCGTGAGATTAAAGAAGAACTAGGATGTTTGATCAACGTAGGTGACAAAATAGAAGAAGTGGATTATGAGTATGAGAATATTATAGTTCATCTAGTTACTTATAAGGCAAATATAAAGTCCGGTATACCTAAAGCACTTGAGCATGCAGAACTCAAGTGGGTTCAATCTGAAAAATTATTAGAGTTAAAATGGGCACCAGCGGATATTCCGACTGTAAAGTTATTGAGTTTATAGTGTTAATGTCTGTTTGAAAATTTGATTCTTAAAAGAGGGGATTTTAGACAAATATATGCTATCCTTCATCCATTATACTAATTGGTGTTGGCGTAGCAAATCATTACCTCAACGTTGTGTATTTCTATTTGTTTACAATGGTAGGTGAGAACTACCTTGAAAGGTTTGGTTGGTTATTATCAGCATTATTGTGTTTAGGAACATATTCAACTTGTAATGCAGGGGCAATATTGTGAAGGGTAAGCCATTGATAAAACTAATAAGACAAACAATTTAAGGCAAACACGGATCAGTAGTGTTTGTTTCCTTAATAATATAGGGAAAAGGACCCTTGATTAGTTACCAGGGTTCTTTTCCCTTTGGTATTTAGAAATTTGCCTGTACATTTATGAGGTTACAATTCAATTCGAAAGTGTTTGTGATTGTAACTGTATAAGTAACTGTAAATGGAAGTGTGATGGTCAGATTTCCTGTTGAAGGGTTAAATGTAACGGACTGATTGCAAGACTCACAAGTTATTGTAGTGGAAAATTTCTGTGTGGAAATATTGAATTGAAGAACGTAACAAACTTGTTGAGAATGTTGTTGACCACAACTTGAGAAACAGTTGTTTAGTAATACTGATACATTATTAGATTCATAATTCGGAACAGCTATATCGATGGCACCATCATTGTTAAAATCAGCTGTTATAATTACTTCAGGGCTTTGTCCTACTTCAAAATTAACTGCAGCCTGGAACGTGCCGTCTCCGTTCCCTAATAAGATTGAAACATTGTTTGTGCCAAGGTTTCCAACTGCAAGATCGAGAAGACCATCGTTGTTGAAGTCAGCTACCGTAACAAATAATGGGAAACTTCCTACTGTCCCCACTGGGTAATTTACTGCTGGTTGAAATGTGCCATCTCCGTTCCCTAATAAGACCGAAATATTCTGGCTATTTTCGTTTGCGACCACAAGATCAAGTTTTCCATCTCCGTTAAAATCAGCCGAAGCGATTCCTACTGGAGATTGTCCTACTGGGAAACTTGATGGAGGCTGGAATGTGCCATCTCCGTTTCCTAGCAAGACAGATACATTATTCGCACCTACCCCAACATCAGTAACGGCGAGATCAAGCTTTCCATCTCTATTAAAATCACCTGTCGTGATTCCTATAGGAGCATCTCCAGCCGGATAAAAAGTTGAGGGTTGGAATGTGCCATCTCCATTCCCTAAAAAGATGGAAACATTACCGGAAATATCATTTGTAACAGCTAAATCTAAAATTCCATCTCCGTTAAAATCAGAAGCAACAAATTGTCCAGGACGTGTTCCTGTGGCGTAATTTGTTGGAGATTGGAATGTGCCATCTCCGTTTCCTAACAAAATTGAGATAACGTTACCAGGTTCGTCGTTTGTTACAGCTAGGTCTAACTTTCCGTCCCCGTTAAAATCAGCAGCAAGGATTCCTATTAATGGAGAATCCCCGATATTAATATTCATTGCGGGCAGAAATGTACCATTTCCAACTCCTAGAAGGATTGATACAAAACTGTTATTTGCAACAGCTAAATCAAGATTACCATCCCCATTAAAATCACCACTCGTGATTCCAACAGGATGAGTCCCTACCATATAATTTATCGCTCTATTAAACGATGGACAAATCAAGATAAATCCCCCTTTTAACAATTTTGAAGAGAAATTTGTTGTAAAAAACGTACTACAGCTTGTACAAATTACTCTCATATATATATATTCATAACTCAATTAAAATAAACGGCGAATTAATTAGGTAAATTGATTCTGGTGAAACAATTTATGACTCTTGCAATTACTCTCATAAACTTTTACATATTGATAGTATAATCCTAATCAGTTAGTAAATTAGAATCAAATAAAGAACATAGAAAGAACTAGGGGAAATAATATTAATTGGAGGTCCCCTTAAAGGAGAATACGATGAACCTTTTAATTAGAGAGCTAGAAGTAAATGATTTAAACAATTTACCGGAGATTGATGATAGTTTTATAGTGAATTCTCGGTTAATTCTTTCTCTTTCAAAAGTAAATAAGCGAATAGAATATACAGTAGAAGACGTTCCAAGTTATGAGAAAAGTTATTTATAAGATCAATATGATGATGAACTAGCGTACACTGAATATATAAATAAGCCTGATCAAGTAATTTACATAGCCATTTTACATAACCAAATAATAGGAGTAATGGTATTGAAAAAGAATTGGAATCATTATGCTTACATAGAAGATATAAAGGTGGATAAAAATTATCGTTCACTTGGGGTTGGTAGAAGATTAATTGAGCAAGCAACGCAGTGGGCAAAAGAAAGCAATATGCCAGGTATAATGCTCGAAACACAAAATAATAATGTGGCAGCATGTAAGTTTTATGAAAAATGTGGATTTGTAATTGGTGGGTTTGATTTTTTAGCCTATAAAGGTATACATGAGGAAAGTGATGAAGTTGCAATGTATTGGTATTTGCATTTCAAATGAAAGCACACCAAAACCCGGATACTTAAATCCCTGACTTATCAACAAATTGGGAATAGCGTACCACCTTTAATGGAAAAGATTATTGGAAATGAAATAATTAAACATTTGTGATTGTAAAGACTGGAAATGTATTGTGCCAGCCTTTTTCTAACTGTGTTAGAATTGCATTGATAAGGAGTGAGTAACTTTATGAAAAAATTATCATTCAATGAGGGTTTAAAAAAAATTCAAAAATCACTTAGAGATACTGCGGGAGTTCAACTCGAGAGTAAGTATGATGCAATTTTAATAAAAACCTTGGCTTCTAGAGATTTATTGTCTAAGGCTACTGCAAGTAGTTCTCAGTCGTATATTACAATTGAAGGAAAAAAAAGCCAAGACTTTTTCCCTTATGTTAACATTCTGCACTACACTGATTCCGAACTAAATCCTGGTTTTAAAAGTTCGGAATTCGAGTCATTTTTTACACTACAAGTTCCTGTATTTATAAATGAGTTAAACGTTAGTCATGTGAATGAATCTAGTGGAATACACTTTGATGAAAAAGGGACTGTGTTGACAAAAGTATCTGTAAAGATTAGTAGACCAGCAAATCCTCAAATTGAATTCGCAAATACAACAACTTCAACAGATAATTTCAAATTGTTTCGCAAGTTGTTTGCTGAGGGAGATGTATTAGTATTATTAAAATGTCAAGGGGAATTAATTTACGAAGCGTACATCATTAAAAAGGATGTAGCAAAAGAATTTGATATTACTGACGTTGTCATGTTTAAACCAGAAGAACTTACTAGTACTAGCGTCGAATTGGAAGAGGTTCAAAAAATTGATACGAAGGACCTTCAGCAACAATTTGCGAATTGGTGGTTCGCGAAATCTTCGCATTCTGGGACAGATCCAACAAAGAGCAGGAAAAATTTTCTGAAAAATTTAAATAAACTTATTAATGAAATTAACAAGGTGCAACCACCAATAGTTGATGTACCAATTGTCTTATGGAATGATCCAAAACAAACTGTAACAGAAGTAAACATTGAAAGTCTAAAAGAGTTAGCTAAGTTAGTTCCTAATTTGCCACAATCGTATGTTATTAATAAATCTGGGGGAGTAGGATGGGAAGCAGCGTGGAATTCCTATGTAACCTGGGCTAACGAAACAGACTTTAATTTAATAATTGAAGACGAAAAATATGTAGATACTTTTAACGATAAACTGAAAGAAAAGTTTCGTCAGTATATCTACTTCGGTGCACCAGGAACAGGAAAAAGCTATCAACTAGCAATTGATAGTCAATTGTTCGAAGGTAAGGTTGAACGAGTAACTTTCCACCCGAACATGTCATATGGGCAATTTGTGGGTGTATTCAAACCGTTTCCCACAAAGATTCCTGTTCGAGATATAAATGGCAAACCTGTTTTGGAAGAAAAGATTACTTATAAGTTCATCCCAGGAGCATTAATAAAACAATTAGTGCAAGCGCTACTCCACCCAAATTCAGCCTATCTTCTCATAGTTGAAGAGTTAAATCGCGCGAATGTTGCAGCTGTGTTTGGAGAGATGTTCCAACTGCTTGATCGCAAGAGTGATTTCTCAAGCGAATATCCCATTGCGATTAGTGAAGACTTGCAGCTATATTTCGAGTCGGTCTATGCAGAAGAAAAGAATAAACCTTATGCTGAAAACATGAAACGTACGTTGAAAGATGGATTAGTATTCCCAAGTAATTTCTTTATTTGGACAACAATGAATAGTGCTGACCAGGGGGTTATGCCAATGGATACAGCATTTAAACGTCGTTGGGAACAGAAATATTTTGGTATTGATGATGCTTGGAATACAAATGAAGGTAAGGAAAGATTTGCTGGATACAGTAAAATCAACCTTCCAAAAGGAGAAACGATTTCTTGGAATGTTATGCGTCGACTCATCAATGATATTCTTTCAGATTACAATAATATTCCAGAGGATAAAATGTTGGGTCCATACTTTATTTCAGAAAATATTCTAAGAAGTGATAACGAGGCAGTGACTAAATCTTTTGAGTCCAAAGTGTTAATGTACTTGTTTGATGACGTAGCAAAAATACGCCCTGATAGGATATTCCATGGAGTTGAAAAAATGCGTTATTCAGAAGTAGTGAAAAAATTTAGGGATGATGGTCTTGCACTATTTAAAATAAGTAATGAAGAAGTTGCCGAAAAAGAAAAAGAAGAAGAACAATAGGCGGGCGGTGGCGATATGAAAATCATTGAAATGCAAGAGGAAAGACATTTCAATTTTCGCGGCTTCCAATCAAAAGCAAGACAATATGTTTCATATTCTGATGAAGAACTAAGAGATATTTTGAAACGGTTGGAATTAAGTCATTGTTTAAAGCATTTCATCCCAAGACAAGATGTTCTAGATGAGGTTGATTTAGATGATCTTGGTGAAGATAAAAATGAGCACTACAAATTCACGTATGTGGGCATTGTCTTAGTACGGGATGTCTGTTTTTTTGTGTATCCGAAATATTGGAGAGATGACTTTGAAAATGACCCAAAGAAGGTAGAGAAATTTAGTCAGATTCTAAAAGTAATCGATAAGTATCAAGCAAATCACTCTTCCAATCTGTCAGTGAATGACGAATTTGGAAAGAGTAAGCTTTCTATGATGATTCAATTACTACAAGATTATTTGAAGAATGGATTGTATTCAAATGATGAAATAGTAATCGAGCAAAACGGAGAAGGACAAATTTTATGGGAGAAGACTATAAATGAGTCATCTGCATATATCTCTGATGGAACGCCTGTGTATTTGGACTTGTTTACTCAAACTTCTGTTCTTAATGAATTAGATATCATTCGTCGGGTTCATGCTGCTATTATTTCGGAGATTAATCGTGAAGTTGAAGGGATTTTGCCTTACATTGGATTGGACTTTAATTTCCAAATATCAGATGAAGAAACGACAGATTTTGGAGATGTTGAGTATTTGCTCTATTTAATTGAGCGAGAGTTTTCAAAACAATTCGTAACTAGTAAACAGATAATGTTAAACAATATGAAAAAATATCTTGAAGAAGAAGCATACCAACCTGAGGATGAGATTCAACTATACGGTACCACTGCATTTAATTTAGTTTGGGAAGATGTTTGTGTATCGGTATATCGGAATAGCTTACAAATGGACATGAACTCGCTTGCATTGCACAAGTTTGCAACTTATGATGATTCCGATGTCCCAGAAGCTAAACGAGAAATGTACTGGAAAAAACTCAAATTAGGTGATTTTGTCGAGAAACCAGTTTGGGTTCATGCAACGGATAATAAACGAGTAAAAGCAAGTAAAACCTTAATGCTAGATGTGCTAGATGTTGACCTAACAACAAAGACATTTCGTATATTCGATGCGAAATATTATGTTATCCGAATGGAGCCGGATGCATATGGCAAGTTGAAAATTAAAGGGCAACCGGGTGTTGGTGATGTCACCAAACAATATCTATATCAGCTAGCTTATATGGAGCTCGCAGAAGAAAATGGATATGGGTTTACAAATGGATTCATCATTCCAAAAGACGATCTTGTTGAAGAAGATGATGTTGGACAAGGACTTGGAAGTGGAAAACTATTTGGTACTGTAGAAATGCGAATTTTTAATCAACTTAACCTAAAAAATATTGTCGTAATTGAACGAGATTGTTATACTGTTTTCCAGCAATATTTAGAAATATAATGCTGAGGATAATCATGTGCTTTTAGATACCTAATTCGGAGTTAGCAAAGTAAAAACTATTTGGAGGTTATATATATGATTTCTTTAAATGATACCAAAGTTTATCTCTAAATTTTATAATTAAAAATAGTTTGGCTAAAAATATTTTATTGAATTTATCAACTGAGTAAAAATAAGTAGAGTTCCGGTATCATTTCAAGAGAAAAGCTTTGAATCCCCATTTAGATAGAGGGCTCTAAGGTTTTGTTAATTATTCCCATTTAATCGGATATCTATCAGTTAATTTTCCACTTAGAACAAGTTGTTATGTAAATGAGAGGAGATACACATAAGGGGACAATTCTTTGGGAATTTCAAAAGATTTCCTCTTGCGTACCAAGAAGCAAAATATATTTATGATAAAATATAGAAAAAGATGATTAAGAAGGGATAATTAAAGTGAAACCAACAATTTATGATGTTGCGGAAAAAGCAGGTGTATCAATAGCAACTGTATCCAAGGTAATTAATCAAACTGGGCGTATTAGTGAAAAAACAATAAACAAAGTAAATCAGGTAATGGATGAATTAGATTACCAGCCAAGTAGTGTAGCAGCAGCGTTAACAGGCAAAAAAACATATACAATTGGGGTACTTGTCCCAGATATCTCAAACCCATTTTTTGCAGAAGTAGCAAGAGCTTTTGAGAATAGTGCACGAGAATCTGGATATACACTTATTTTATGTAGTACAGACCATCAAACAAAACGTGAGCACGAGTACATTGATCTATTATTTAAAAAGCAAGTAGATGGCATTATTATTGCAACGGAACTAAATGATTATAAACTTGTTAAAAAAATCGTGAATCGAGATTTACCGCTTGTTTTATTCACCGTAGATCATCCTTCCATTACAACTCATGTGGTGACAACTGATGATATGAGGGGAGGCTATCTAGCTGGGAATTATCTGACGCAGAAAGGCCATACATCGTTAACGATTATGATGGAGAAGGATAGAAAAAGTAGCTTAGGAAGACTAAATGGTTTCAAACAAGCTCTTACGGATTCAGAGATTTCATTAGATGATGATGCTATCATTAGCTGCTATTCGACAGTAGAAGATAGCAAACGTGCAAGTAAAGAATTACTTAATTTACCTAACAGGCCTACAGCGGTTTTTGCTTGTACAGATTTAATTGCTATATGCCTTATGAATGAAGCAAGAAAACAAGGACTTTCGATTCCGGAAGATTTATCAATTATTGGATTTGATAATACCATCTATGCTGAGATTGCAGATCCTGGGTTAACAACGATTGAACAGCCAATTACACAAATGGCAGCCTGTACGTTTGAACAACTCTTAAAAACGATGGAAATGAAGGCGCATGCTAAGCAAAAAATTACAATTATTCCTCAGTTAGTAGAGCGATCCTCAGTAAAGGATATTACATGATAGGTTTCTTTAGTGGTCTATTTGAATGTAAAAAAAGAAGGTTATCATAACTATGAGAAGTTATGATGACCTTCTTTTTTATTAAGAATTTATACTGAGAATTGCTCTCCACTTTTCGTATCTAAATCCTGTTTCATCTCATTCTCCTTTGGAATAGTAAGGAAATGAGTTAAGAATGCACCAAAGAAGTACAATCCAGCAAAGATCCACATTACGCCGCCTACACCTAATGGACCGATGAAAGCAGTTACTACTAATGGACCAACGAATGCTGATAACCCTGAACCTAAATTTAAGACAGACATTGCAGCGCCTTTATTTTCAGGAGTTAAAGATGGTACTAAAGCTGTAAGAGGTACATAACCGGCAAGTGTTGCTCCGTAGCAACATGCAACAAATAATATAGCCCAATAATTATGCCCTACCATTTGTGGTACATAATAGAGGGCAAGAGTTACAATTCCACAACCGACTCCTCCGAACCATTTAATCGTATTTACCCAACCAAACTTGTCTCCAACAATACCAAAAATAATATTAAATACCATATTTACAAAGAATAGAGTACCCCAAATTTGTAGCCATTCAGTCATCGTAAAATTATATTTCATCATATAAGTAGGCAGGAAAACAACAAATCCAAACTGAGCGGCCGAGTTAATAATTTTAACAATACCACCTATACCAACTTTAGGATTTTCAAATGCGATGGTAATGCCTTTTAGTAATTCACTTGATTTGTTAGCGCTTACGGGTTGTGCCTTAAATTTGTCCTTATTTACAACAATTGAGAATAATCCCCCGACGACAACAAAAATTAAAGCACTCCATAAAGTAGCGATTTCCCCGATTTTAGGAACCATATAGCTAGAATAAAAGGCCCCTATAACACTTAAGCCAAGCTGGAATACGAACCAGAACCATCCGACTGCTCTTGAAAGCATTTGCTGAGGAGTACTGTAAGATACCCAAACTAGGAAAGAATAAGCAAATAAGGGATAACCAAATCCTCGTAGAGCGTAGCAAAGTAATATAACGGGATAATTCATATGTTGAATTCCTATACCGATGAACCCAATGGAGCCTAAAATGAATGATACTAAACCAAACGTCATTACTTTTCTTGGTCCCCACATTTGTACAAATACCCCCGAAAACCAGGAAGAAGCAGATACAGTAATTCCGTAAATAGTAAACAGAAAAGCAGCGTGTTCTAGCGTTAAGCCATTCTCAACGAGATAAGGGGATAACCATCCTTGTTCTAAACCATCCCCAATCATAAAAACAATAATCCCTATGTATCCCCAAGTTAAATTAGAAGGGATACCAATCTTGTCCATAAATGTTTTGTTTGAACCAATTGCGTTCATTCTCCCACCACCGATAAATTATTTTTGGTTAAGCGCTTAATTCTTTTTGATAAAAAAAGTATACGCTTACATTATGGGGTCGTCAATGAAATTTTTTGACAATTTACAACTTTCTTTCATAGCTTGCAATCTATTTACTTATCGGACACTAAAATAATTGTGAGTATGAAAAGAAAGAAATAACTTATAGATGGGAGTTTACTATTTAAAAGGCTTAATTTCCTTTGTTATATCAGTATTTTAAAAGAGTATTTTTGTAGCTGTTTAGATTATTTGTTTCTTATTATTACTTTGTAGATGCATGGATTACGATTACTCACGAAATTTGAAATTCGGATGAAAAGAAAAGTATTCAAAAAAATAAAAATGTTTTCAATTTAGAATCAAGTGTGTATAATGAAGAAAAATAGGGAAAGCGCTTAACTTAATTTGATGTGCTAAACCTTATAGACTTCCATTTTGTTTCTTAAATTTAAATAAAGAGGGAGAAATCATATGAATGTTTTAACGATTGGGATTATTGGTGCTGGACGAATTGGGAAACTGCATGTTGATAATTTGCAGCTTATGCCACAAGTAAAAATTAAAGCGGTTTCAGATGTAGTGATAAGTCATCTAGAAAAGTGGGCTGCAGACAAAGTAATTTCCACTTTGACAACTAACTATCAGGATTTATTAGCAGACCCAGAAATTGATGCTGTCTTTATATGTTCACCAACAAATACACATGCGCAAATTATTAAAGAAGCGGCTCTTGCGAAAAAACATATTTTCTGCGAAAAGCCTGTTAGTTTCTCGGTAGAAGAAACATTAGATGCATTAGAAGTAGTAAAAGAACAAGGAGTATCTCTTCAAGTAGGTTTTAACCGCCGTTTCGATCCTAACTTCAGAAAAGTCTATGATCTTATTCAACAAGGAGAAGTGGGACACCCACATATTTTAAAAATTACGTCTAGAGATCCACAACCGCCAAGTATAGAATATGTTCGTTCTTCAGGTGGATTGTTTATGGATATGATGATTCATGATTTTGATATGGCTAGGTATGTGATGAATAGTGAAGTTGTTGAAGTATTTGCATATGGTACAACATTAATTGATCCATCCATTCAGGAAGTAAATGATGTTGATACAGCAATTGTCACATTGAAATTTGCGAATGGAGCTTTAGGGGTAATTGATAATAGCCGCCAAGCTGTTTATGGATATGACCAGCGTCTTGAGGTGTTTGGTGAAAAAGGAGCGGTCGCTGCTGATAATTGCTGTCCGACAACAGTACAAGTGTCAAAAACAGAAGGTGTTGTAAAAGATAAACCGCTTTATTTCTTCTTAGAGCGCTATACGCAGGCTTACATTGAAGAAGTAACACAATTTACAAAGTCAATTATAGAAGGGCAAGCTGTTATTTGCAGTGGTAATGATGGGTTACAAGCAGAGCGAATTGCGAAGGCCGCGAAAGAATCTTTACTAACAGGAAAACCTGTTCAAATTGAACATAAACAGCCTGCTTTAAATCAATAAAGAGAGCGCTTACTTATGGGTAGTTAAAGAGCCGTGAATAGTATGGTCATAAAATTTTTTAACCATATCATTTACCTTTACATAAAGCACGGGAGGTAGTAACAATGAATCCACTTATATTTAAAGAAGATTGTCCATTAGACCTAATTGCAGTTGGACGTTTATGCGTTGATTTAAATGCCAATGAAACACAACGCCCTATGGAGGAAACAAGAACGTTTACTAAGTATGTGGGGGGATCTCCTGCCAATATTGCGATTGGTGCGGCACGTCTTGGCTTACAAACAGGATTTATCGGTAAAGTGTCCGATGATCAAATGGGCCGCTTTATTACAGGGTACCTAAAGGACAACGATATTAATACAGATCAGATATGTATTGATCGTACGGGTGCAGTAACAGGTCTAGCTTTTACAGAAATTAAAAGCCCTGAAGATTGCAGTATTTTAATGTATCGTGACAATGTCGCAGATTTAAATCTTGATCCAATAGAAGTATCTGAGGACTATATTAAACAATCAAAAGCACTCTTAATTTCAGGAACAGCTTTAGCGAAAAGCCCTTCTCGCGAGGCGGTATTTTTAGCGTTAGAATATGCGCGTAAGCATGATGTAGTCGTATTTTTTGATGTTGATTACCGCCCTTATACATGGCAGTCAGAAGCTGAAACGGCTGTGTATTACAATCTAGCGGCTGAAAAGTCTGATGTCATTATTGGAACGCGTGAAGAATTCGATATGATGGAAAAACTATTAAACTACGAACAATCTAATGATCAGGTTACGGCTGAAAGATGGTTTTCTCATCATGCGAAAATCGTCGTAATTAAGCATGGCGGGGATGGTTCAATCGCTTATACGAGAGACGGTCAATCTCACCGAGGCGGTATCTTTAAAACAAAGGTACTAAAGACGTTTGGTGCTGGTGATTCGTATGCTTCTGCGTTTATTTACGGCTTAATGCAAGGGCTTGAGATTCCTCAAGCGATGCGATTAGGAGGCGCTTCAGCTTCCATTGTTATTTCCAAACATAGCTGTTCTGATGCAATGCCAACAAGGGCGGAAATTTCTGCATTCATGGAAACGGCAGAGGAAATTGTATAGAAACATCATAAACCAATAATCAAGTAAAGGCGTATCCTATGGACGCTTCTACATTACATAAAAGGGAGAGAATGAATATGACAGTACAAACAGCACAAATTGTAAAAAACTATATTGGTGGCGAATGGGTAGAATCCTCTTCAACTAAGATGGAAGCTGTATATAATCCTGCAACAGGAGAAGTAATCGCTCAAGTACCACTTTCAACAAAAGAAGATGTTGAACAAGCTGTACTAGCAGCAAATGAAGCGTTCAAACATTGGTCTAAAACAGCTGTACCAAAACGTGCTCGTATTCTATTTAAATATCAACAATTACTAGTAGAGAACTGGGAAGAGTTAGCGAAACTTATTACGATTGAAAATGGAAAAAGTTATAACGAAGCTTACGGTGAAGTTCTTCGTGGTATTGAGTGCGTGGAATTTGCAGCGGGTGCTCCTACATTAATGATGGGAAAACAGCTTCCTGATATTGCGACAGGTATTGAGTCTGGTATGTATCGTTACCCAATTGGTGTTATAGGCGGGATTACACCTTTTAACTTCCCAATGATGGTTCCATGCTGGATGTTCCCACTTGCGATTGCATGTGGTAATACATTTGTGTTAAAACCTTCAGAGCGCACACCACTTCTAGCTGCAAAATTAGCCGAATTAGCTGAAGAGGCTGGTTTACCTAAAGGTGTATTAAACATCGTCAATGGTGCACACGATGTAGTAAATGGTCTTCTTGAACACAAATTAGTGAAAGCAATCTCGTTTGTAGGTTCTCAGCCAGTTGCAGAATATGTATACAAAAAAGGAACAGAAAACTTAAAACGTGTTCAAGCGTTAGCGGGTGCGAAAAACCATTCCATTGTATTAAATGATGCGAATCTTGAACTAGCAACAAAGCAAATTATTAGTGCTGCATTTGGTTCAGCTGGTGAGCGTTGTATGGCTGCTTCTGTTGTAACAGTACAAGAAGAAATTGCAGATCAATTAATTGGAAGACTAGTAGAAGAAGCAAACAAAATTGTAATCGGCAATGGTCTTGATGAAGATGTATTTTTAGGACCAGTTATTCGCGATAACCATAAAGAGCGCACAATTGGTTACATCGATTCAGGTGTAGAACAGGGCGCTACATTAGTTCGTGATGGACGTGAAGATACAGCGGTAAAAGGAGCTGGATACTTCGTTGGTCCAACTATCTTTGACCACGTGACAAAAGAAATGAAAATCTGGCAAGATGAGATTTTTGCTCCTGTTTTATCAATTGTTCGTGTGAAATCATTGGATGAAGCGATTGAAGTTGCGAATGGGTCTCGCTTTGCAAATGGAGCTTGCATTTATACAGATAGTGGGGCAAGTGTACGTCAATTCCGTGAAACAATTGAATCAGGTATGTTAGGTGTAAATGTTGGTGTTCCAGCGCCGATGGCATTCTTCCCATTCTCTGGCTGGAAAGACTCTTTCTATGGTGACCTTCATGCGAACGGTACTGACGGCGTTGAATTTTACACAAGAAAGAAAATGCTTACATCTCGTTGGGAAAAGTAATCATTAAGAGAGAAGTAGAATCTCTCTAGTTGTTCGTAAGCGAAAGTAACGTAAGTATTAAAACATAAGAAGGAAGTATTAGGAGTCTATCAAATTCCTGATACTCCTTTTTCATATGCAGAATGACGGATAGAGATAGAAAGGAGCAAATAAAATGCAAACTGTTAGAATGACGACGGCGCAAGCATTGGTGAAATTTTTGAATCAGCAATATGTAGAGTTTGATGGAGAGCAACAAAAGTTTATTAAGGGAATCTTTACGATTTTTGGTCATGGAAATGTAGTGGGCCTAGGTCAAGCTTTAGAAGAAGACGCAGGCGAATTAGAAGTATATCAAGGGAGAAATGAGCAAGGGATGGCAAATGCTGCGATGGCCTTTGCAAAACAAAAACACAGAAAACAAATTATGGCATGTACTTCTTCTGTTGGTCCTGGATCAGCAAATATGGTTACCTCTGCTGCAACAGCTTCTGCAAACAATATTCCCGTTTTACTACTTCCAGGTGATGTGTTTGCAACGAGACAACCTGATCCTGTTCTTCAACAAATTGAACAAACGCATGACTTATCTATTTCAACGAATGATGCCTTTCGTGCTGTAAGTAAGTATTGGGACCGGGTGAACCGTCCTGAACAATTGATGACAGCTATGATTCATGCCATGCGTGTTTTAACGAATCCGGCAGATACAGGAGCTGTAACAATTTGTTTACCACAAGATGTTCAAGGGGAAGCGTGGGATTTTCCAAGTTACTTCTTCCAAAAGCGTGTTCACCGTATTGAACGTCGTCTACCTACAAAAGCCAGCTTAGCGGATGCGGTTGAAATGATTAAGAGAAAGAAAAAGCCGGTTATGATTTGCGGTGGTGGTGTAAGGTACGCAGAAGCGGCAGAAGAACTAAAACAGTTTGCTGAAACATTCCACATTCCATTTGGAGAAACGCAAGCTGGGAAAAGCGCGATTGAAAGCAGTCATCCATATAATCTTGGCGGCATTGGGGTAACTGGAAATTTAGCAGCCAATACAATTGCAAAGGAAGCGGATCTTGTTATTGGAATCGGGACGAGATTTACTGACTTTACAACTGCATCTAAACAATTATTTCAAAATGAAGAAGTTGAGTTTTTAAACATCAACATTTCAGAATTTCATGCGAACAAGCTTGATGCATTGAAGGTTATAGCAGATGCGAAAGAAGCGCTGCTTGCGCTAATAGATGAACTGCAAGCAATTGATTATCGTTCTAGTTATACAGTAGAAATCGCAGATGCAAAAAAGGCTTGGTCTACAGAATTAGTACGCCTACACAGCATTCAGTTTACAAATCAAGATTTTACGCCAGAAGTCAAAGGTCATTTCGATGAGAATTTAAATGAGTATGTAGACGCACTTGGTACACAATTAACACAGACTGCAGTCATTGGACAAATGAATACATTACTTGATGAAGATGCAATTATCGTTGGTGCGGCAGGAAGTCTTCCGGGTGATTTACAAAGAATGTGGGCATCGAGCAAACCAAATACATATCACATGGAGTATGGATACTCTTGCATGGGCTATGAGGTTGCAGGTGCACTTGGTGCAAAGCTAGCTGAACCATCGAAGGAAGTATATGCAATGGTAGGGGATGGTAGTTACCAAATGCTTCATTCTGAGCTCGTCACAAGTCTTCAAGAAAACAAAAAAATTAACGTCTTATTGTTTGATAACTCCGGATTTGGCTGCATTAATAACTTACAAATGGGCAACGGAATGGGGAGCTTTGGAACAGAGTTTCGCTACCGAAATCAGGAAACTCGTAAATTAAACGGGGCCATTATGAAAATTGATTTTGCAGCTAGTGCGGCGGGATATGGCGTGAAAACGTATCGTGTTACATCGATAGAACAATTACAGGAAGCACTTAAAGATGCGAAAAACCAAACGGTTTCTACATTGATTGATATTAAAGTATTACCAAAAACAATGACAGATGGATACGAGTCATGGTGGCATGTAGGTGTTGCAGAAGTATCTAATAGTCAAAGTGTACAAGCTGCGTACGAGAGTAAAGTAAGTAACTTGCAAAAGGCAAGATCTTATTAGATTAGGACACAAAGAGAGCTTTTTATCTACATGCATATTGTTTAGGAAGCTATCTTTTTAACGAACAGATAAGAGAATTTGGCGAAATTCTATAACATTTTGCAAAGAGGAGAGACAAGGGAATGTTTAAAGAAAATACAATTAAACTTGGAATTGCACCAATTGCTTGGACAAATGATGATATGCCGGAGCTAGGAGCAGAAAATACCTTTGAACAATGTATTAGTGAGATGGCACTAGCTGGATTTAATGGAAGTGAAGTAGGTAATAAATATCCGAGAAATACAGTTGTATTGAAAAAATCTTTGGAATTACGAAACCTGGAGATTGCTAGCGCATGGTTTAGTATGTTTTTGACAACGAAGCCGCTTGAAGAGACTGTACAAGCATTTATTAAGCATAGAGATTTCTTGCATGATATGGGTGCAAAAGTCATCGTTGTTTCAGAGCAAGGACATAGTATTCAAGGTTTAATGGATGTACCGCTATTTAAAAACAAGCCTATTTTTACAGAAGTAGAGTGGGATAAGCTTGCGGATGGGTTACATCACCTTGGTAAATTAGCTCAGGAAAAGGGGCTACATATTGTATACCATCATCATATGGGTACGGGGGTTCAAACAACGGCAGAAATTGAAAAGTTAATGGATATGACTGATCCAGATTTTGTATCTCTGCTTTTTGATACAGGTCATCTTGTTTTTTCAGGAGAAGAGCCGCTTTATATTCTGAAAAAATATTTACCTCGTATTAAACACGTACATTTAAAAGATATTCGCCAGGAAGTAGTAGATGCTGTAAAGAAAAACGAATTAAGCTTCTTACAGGCAGTGAAGAATGGTGCATTTACAGTTCCCGGGGATGGTGTAATTGTATTTGATGAAGTGTTTACTATCCTTGCAAACTCTAATTATAAAGGGTGGTTTGTGGTAGAAGCAGAGCAAGACCCAGCTTTAGCGAATCCTTTTGAATACGCATTAAAAGCCCGAAAGTTTATACAAGAAAAAGCAGGTCTTTAATTTCCGCATTGTGAGACTACAAGTTTCAATGACATATAAGGAATATGTAGTAGTAGGAAAAGGAGGTGTCATATGAAACCAACAATTTATAGTGTTGCAGAGGAAGCTGGTGTATCTATATCAACTGTTTCAAAGGTAATTAACCGGACTGGAAATATAAGTGAGCGTACAAGGGGAAAAGTACTTCAGGTTATGGATCAACTAAATTACCATCCAAGTGTCGTGGCATCCGCTTTAACAGGAAAACAAACAAAAATGATTGGTCTTCTCATCCCTGACATCTCCAATCCGTTTTTTGCAGAAGTAGCAAGAAGTATTGAGGACCGAAGCTATGAACTAGGATTTCATGTGATGATATGTAATACGGATAATGATGCACAGAAAGAAAAGAAGTATTTATCATTGTTAACTCGTCAAAGAATTGATGGTCTTATTATTGCTTCAGCTTTTCGAAATGCTAGTTTACTAGAGAATATGGTAAAACAGGATGTACCTGTTAGTTTAATCGCTTCAGAAATCTACAATTTATCCGTCAATACTGTAACCGTAGATGATTATAAAGGCGCTTGTTTAGCTACGTCCTATTTACTATCTTTACGGCATAGGAAGATTGCTATCATTACAGAGGATGCCAAAAGTAATCAGCTTCGCTTACGTGCTTTTAAGGATGTTATGAAAGAAGAGGGAATAATTGTACCACGAGATTATGTAGTGAAAACGGAAGCGACAATTCAAAGTGGATATGAGAGTGCTAAGCAACTCTTGAGACTACCAGAAAGGCCTACCGCGATTTTTGCCTGTAATGATTTATTGGCGATTGGGGTCATGAAGGTTGCTAAAGAAGAGGGCCTGAATATCCCTGAAGATTTATCAATTATTGGTTTTGATAATACAGTACTTTCTACTACGACAACCCCTATGTTAACGACCATTGCCCAGCCAATGAAGCAAATGGGTACAAGGGTAGTAGAGATGCTCGTTGAAGAGATGAAACACCCAAAACTTTGTAAGAAACGTTTGCTTCTTACCCCTGAGTTAATTATTCGGCAATCAACTTTTCCTCTTACATAAGGAGTAAAAAGACGAGACGTTTGTTTTTCCATTCAATAAATAATATTGAAAAAGGTGAAGATGTAATGCCATTAGTTCAAATGAAGGATATTTTAATAAAGGCAAATCAAGAGAATTATGGGGTCGGAGCTTTCAGTGTCGCTAATATGGAAATGGTAATGGGAGCTATTCAAGCAGCAGAAGAGTTGCGTTCGCCGCTTATTCTACAAATTGCGGAAGTTCGTTTGAATCATTCGCCAATTCATCTGATTGGTCCTTTGATGGTTGCTGCGGCGAAAAAAGCGACTGTCCCAGTAGCAGTTCACTTTGATCACGGTATGACGTTTGAAAAGATTAAAGAGACGTTAGAAATTGGTTTTAGTTCGGTTATGTATGACGGCTCTCACTTTCCATTAGAAGAGAATATCCATAGGACAAAAGAAATTGTAGCGCTTGCGAAACAGTACGGAGCGACGGTAGAGGCTGAGATTGGCAGAGTTGGTGGTAGTGAGGACGGATCAGAAGATATTGAGATGTTGCTGACAAGTACTAAAGAAGCAAAACAATTTGCAGAAGAATCAGACGTAGATGCGTTAGCTGTTGCGATTGGAAATGCGCACGGTATGTACAATGGAGATCCTAATTTACGATTAGACCGCCTACAAGAAATTAATGAGGTAGTTCGTATTCCACTAGTATTACATGGTGGTTCTGGCATTAGTCCAGAGGATTTCAAGTTATGTATTCAACATGGTGTTCGTAAAATTAATGTAGCAACAGCCACGTTTCAGAATGTAATTACTACGGTAAATGCTGCTGTGGGGAATTCTCCCTATTCAGATTACTTTACATACCATCAAGATGTTATTGAGGCCGCATACGAAAACGTTAAAAATCATATGCGAATATTCGGAAGTGAAAACAGAGTATAACCAGAAAAGCTTTCTTCATTAATATTAGAAGAAATTCGAAATTTAGTTAGCTGAAAAAGGTAGAGAATTATAGAGTATCCATTTAACAAGGGGGAGAACGTCATGTTAGGAAAATTAGGCGAATTAAAAGAAGGGTTTAATGTATTAACAGAAATGAACGGTCAATGTAGTGATATGTTAATGGATATAGGCATATATAAGATGTCTAATGGAAAAGAAGAGTTGCTATTTGATAATAAGAATGAAACGGCAGTTCTTTTACTAGAAGGGGCAATACGTTTAGAGTGGGAAGGAAATGTAGAAGTTATTCAAAGAGAGTCTGTTTTTGAAGAAAACCCTTGGTGTTTACATGTGGCTAAAAATGTGAAAGTTACAATTACTGCTCTGTCAGATAGTGAAGTGCTTGTTCAAAAAACCGATAATCACCAAGAATTCGCGTCCAAGCTGTATACTCCAAATGAGTGTCAAAGTGTTGTAGCCGGAGAAGGGGTATGGGAGGGAACAGCACAGCGTGTTATTCGTACAATTTTTGACTATAACAATGCGGCATATTCTAATATGGTAGTAGGAGAAGTTATTTCTTATCCAGGGCGATGGTCCAGTTATCCGCCACATCATCACGACCAACCAGAGGTATATTATTATCGCTTTAACAAGCCGCAGGGATTTGGGTGTGCAATGGTTGGTGAGGATGCTTATCGCGTTGTACATAATAGCTTTATTACAATTCCAGGTGAGTTAGATCACCCACAAGCAACAGCGCCCGGCTATGCGATGTATTTTTGTTGGATGATTCGACATCTTGAGAATAATCCATGGAATGATCGTATCATGGAGGAAGATCACAAGTGGTTATTAGAACGAAACGCGAAAATTTGGCCGGAAAAGGAATAGACGAAAATAAAGGTTCTAGACAAAAACGATGTTACTTGTGATTGTTTTTGTGCAGAACCACCAATTTTTTTGCGAATTTAGGCAGGTTCTTATGTTAGATAGCATAAGAGCCTATTTGCATGTTCTACCTTTTTTTATGTACAATAAGGATAAGAGATAATATAGACAGGGAGAGGAAACCCATGTCCACTAAATTAGTAAATTTACGCATTGATTTTGCTTTTAAACAGTTATTTGGGACGAAAGGAAATGAGGAAATTTTAACAGGTTTCTTAAATGCAATTCTAGAGGAATCTTTAGAGGCACCAATTACATCGCTACAAATAGATGATCCGCATCTCCATAAATCTTATGAAGATGATAAGTTATCGATTTTAGACCTTTTAGCAACACTAGATAATGGAACACAAGTGAATATAGAAATTCAGCTTCGAAATACACATGATATGGTGAAGCGATCTTTATATTATTGGAGTAAACTTTATACATCCCAAATGCAAGAAGGAATGCCATATCGTTCACTTCGGAAAACAATTACCATTAACTTACTAGACTTTATTTTGTTTTCTCAGGATGATACATTTCATACCATTGGACAATTATGGAATACAAAAATGCAGCAACTATTAAGTGACGACATTGAAATCCATTTTGTAGAGATACCGAAGTTGGTAAAACAATGGCGTGAAGAAAAAGTAAACCCGTGGGAAAATACATTTGTTCGTTGGATGTTATTATTGCCAGCACATGAAGATGAACATTTAACTCAAACATTGGAGGAGATTGCAATGAATCAAGATCCAATTTTACAAAAGGCTATAAATAAATGGGAAAATATGAGCCATGATTCTTCTTTCCGAATAGCATATGAAGCTCGAGAGAAGTTACTTCTAGATGAACAAGCTAAGCTAGCGCATGCAGAACAAGAGGGTATGGAAAAAGGTATTGAGCAAGGTAAGATGCAAATGATTCGAGGGATGCATGAAATTGGTGTACCGCTTGAAACTATTGCAAAAGCAAGTAAGTTAAGTGTGGAGGAAATAGAACGTATCTTGAAATTAAAGTAAATATATATGAACATACAGAACTCATGAATAGAATACAAATTTGTATTCTATTCATGAGCAAAAGGGTTCTGGTGCACAAACACTTGTAAATTATTTTGAAGTTTTTGCACCAGAACCCTTTTTTTATAGTTTTAAAAATTTTTTTAATGAAACACCACCCTTACCCTGATTCACTTAGGGTTTCTACATACACGGCATGGAATAAATATATTCTTCTAAATGATTTGTATAAAAAAGTGCGCCATTGAGATAAGATGGCGTACTTTTTATTTGTAAGGATGAGTCAAAATGTCGCTACGACTTCTTTAATTCGGTTAACAAGCTGTTTAGAGACATCAACAATTTAATAAAGCGGTTTTAATTGCTATTTATGTTATATGAGATTATTACACCGAGAGAAGTGAGTGATCGATGGGGGATTACTCCTGATACTTTACGAATGAAATTGAAGCGTAGTTGTTGCTTTTATCATTTTAGCCAAGAAGACTCCTTCCCCAAGGAACGCGAAGTGAGTAGGTGGGAGATGAATTGGCTTCGGACAAGGGATGGCAGGAAGCCATCTTAATTGTTCGACATACATAAACTGTTACTTCACTACCTATCGAATGTATGTTTGTTGTATAATAGACACATATCGAAATGGAGGTGAAATGAATGATGATTAATAAAGCATATAAATTTCGTATCTATCCAAATAAAGCACAGGCAATCCTAATCAATAAAACGATTGGCTGTTCTCGTTTTGTATTCAATCATTTCCTATCTCTATGGGATAATGCATA
>NZ_MAOG01000128.1:0-11020 GCF_001884205.1 Bacillus sp. NH11B
TCTACTCTAGATCTTAATCTTGATTCTACTCTAGATCTTAATCTTGATTCTACTCTAGATCTTAATCTTGATCTAATTCCCTCTCTATATTGACCTGTTAATCATTATTTGTTATTCTCCAAAAAATTTATTTAAATTATATTATTAATCTTAATCTTATTATATGTTCTGATTTACCAAATAGCAAAAGCACACTTAATTTTTTATCACTTTTTTCATTTTATGCTAAGTATGACGAGAAGGAACCATTCCATGGCACTTATTTCTTCAATCTTTTTATTGAACTCAGGGAACGATCGCTTCATCAATGCCTCTCTAGATCTTTGAAAAACTAAATATTTATTTCCCTCAAATTTCCCTTTATAACAGATTTTTGTGATTTAAAAGGAATACAGCGCCTTCTTTTAATCTTTTCACTATTGTTTAACAGTATCATACTCTGTTGCCTTTAACGAAATTAACCGTTTCACCTCATTTGATACGTCTGGTCTAAGCCCTGCCTTTCTAAATATTTTCCACTCAAGGACTGGTTCTTCCTCCCTTTTCAATTTCTCAACTATAAATTCAACCCGCCTTTTTTGAAAGGACACTGTGTCCTCTGATACTTTATGGATGTATTTCATGGTTTTTGGTAGCTTATCAGCTTTTTTCTGTAATAACGATAGTTCACTTATTTTCTTTCCAATGGAAGTTATCGTAATTTTTGTTAGTTTCTCAGCATCCATATCCCAATTTCGAATCACTTTCTTTACTTTTTTTAATACTTCTATATCACGTTTCTTCCAATCAACTCGTTGAATGGGGGTATGGACTCTCTTCTTTACAGGAGAAAATTGATTAATCCAATCACGATCTTTCCGATACAGATGGGCATATACATCAGGGGATAATTTCCTTAATTCTGTTTTACTTTTTTCAGGGTATTCTTCCTGAAGTTGAAGCCATTTATTTTTTCTTTCATTTAATTGTGTCTCACAATCTCCCAAAGATTCATTTGCATTTTTCTTTTGAACCTTCGGTAATTCCCATGGTACTTTCAACTCCAGTTCGGCAGCATATTTTTTTATGGTTGCTCGGTCTGCTTGCATTTCTTTCGCTATATTAGTTAGGGAATTCCCTTCGTTCACCAACTGGATCAGCTTTCCCTTCCAAACATGCCCGTAATCTTTTATAGTACCAATACGATATTTATCATCTTTGTTTTGGTCAGGGCCTCTCCTGGAAAAGACAAAACCACAGCAGCAGCGGAATGTCCCGACAGGTTTTCTGGTGTCACAACAAATAGTTATCGTCAAATCCTCTACAACAAGCTTTTTATAATTCGGACAAGCCTCATTAAGGCATAACCAAGGTCCCATACCAAACGGAAGATATTCTTTTTCTTCAAACAAGTGATTTAAATCTGTTTCCAAAAACATCATCACCAATAAATGCCGAATTGGATGAAAGGACTTGCGGTGTTTTTGAAAGATCATCGTTAGCCAATCCGATTCTTCGAAAAATACTGGTGACTGCAAAAGTTCCAAACTGCGGTCGGAGAATTTTGCACCAAAACTTTGGTATAGCTTATCCCGCTTGACCATCCCGTTCAAACTTGCATATCCCTTTTGTTTCAGGAGTTCCAGATATTTTAACCGTATGGTATTATCTTTTGCTTGAAGGTGGGTGTTATTTAAAAGGGATTCAGTTGCTTTTGCAACCTTTACCAAGAGCTGAAACTCTTCATTACCTAATTCACCTAGCTCCACCTTTGTTCTTTCCGCATAAGGGGGCGCAACAATAAATTCATGCTGATTTTGAGCTTTTACAGAAACATTTGTTTCTTCTAATACGGTTTCATGCTTCGTACAAACAAAAACACCAGGGGCTTGGTGGCCTCGTCGCCAATACGTTTCTCCATAAGTGCCTATATCCTCTTTGATACAATCACTGCATACCCAAAGTTTTGTTTTTAACTTCACATTACTTGCCGAAATACCAATTCGGGTATGAATCGTACTTCCTTTACTATCCAGCATGGACTTCTTCACTTGTTTCGCCTGTTTCGGAAGCAAAAAGGCGGCATAATAGGGATACATCGTATGATTATAAATCAATTGATCGGCATCCCAATATGAACCAAGTTGGTTCAGTAAACTGTTTAAATTAGCGGGCAAGTCCCAGACAGACCGAAACGTCCGTTTTCCGAACAGTTCTTCGGTCGTCATTTTGGGACTCGTATTTCCAGACCATACATGATACCTTGCTAATACACTATATAACAGTTCATCAGGATAAGGCGTGGGAAACCAGTGTAGCATCTTCCTCATCCTCCCAGAACTCATCTAATGGTTGTTTAATGATACCTTTATCCCCAAAATACTCATGGACCGATTGCTTCTTCTTCCTTGCCTCCTGTAACAGGCGATCCAAATAATTTTCGCTTGATGAAATAGCTTTCTTTTTCTTGGCTTTTCTTTCTACCTTCTTTTCATCCTTATCAATAAGAAGTTTTACCGCTTCTTTTAGTGCCGTTGATTTCTCAAGATCTTCCCCTATTTTGTTAAACACTTTTTTCACGACACTTTGGACCTCTTTTGGATCAAAATCCATAGCTAAAAGTTGCAGTGTCACTTCTTCTAAAAGAGACTGTTCCTTTTTATGACGCTTTTGCCTTTGTAACTTCTTTTGAATTCGAATCTTCTCCTGCATATCAATGGAGGCTTTATACTTTTCGATTTCCTCATCCATATCAATGGGACGAATATCTTCGTATTTGGCAATCTCACTTGGAATGCCTGATTTCAATGCTTCCAACATTGGTCGAACAAGCCGTAAGCTGTCACTTGCCACTTGCTTGATGGTTTGCTTCGTTATTTTTTCTTCTCCCGATGCAATCGCTCGTATTTGTGAAAGCATGAAGAGCTTTACGGCAATATCTAAAATCCCTTGGCTTTCTTCATAGAGAAAATCACTAAATTCACTTGTTAGTTCCGTAAAATTTGCAGTCCACTGATACTCCCACATTCCTTCCACAAATAAATCCCAAGATTCATCTTTTGGCATCTGTGACCAGATCATATCGCCTTGTCCACTTCCTCTTCTTGCTTGTCGAAACTCACTTTGCAAAATGGAAATGGCTTTATTCGTCCCGACCATCAAAACAGGAATACCGATGGTGTTAACAAGTGTTACGAAGAAGTTCAACATTTTATCGGAACCACCACTTTTGCTAAGGCTAAGATGCTGAACTTCATCGATGATAAGAAGTCCGATTCCATGGCGGCTTGCAAGGTGTGCCATTCGCTGCATCATTAAATCGGTGGTATTTTTTTGTGCCCCAAATTTATTTAAATAATTGGAACCGAGTAAGCGATCCAATTCTGAAAAAAAGCTCATACATAAACCTTTTAGTGAACCATCAAACGGACAATCTAGTTTCAGCCAACAAATCTGCATAAACTGAAATGGTCTTCCTTGGTATTCTTGATGCTTGATGATTTGCGGGTAAAAGGACAAGACCCTCTCAATTGCGGTCGATTTCCCGATACCCGATAAACCAATAATGGTGAACCCAGTTGCTGTCCGTTTGACTTCTGTTTGGTAATTTTTTATAAACTTTCCTTCTTTAATGGCCTTGTAACTTTCGTGCGCCCTCATCACCTCTTCTTTATTCATGGGGTTTCGGTGCAAATACCCTTGTCGAATAGCCCTTGAAATCCGCTGTTCCAAGTCCAGATGTTTCTCAAAAGGTTGAAAGTATTGAAATAATCTCTGGAGAGAATGGAAGCGATAACTTGGATTTAATACCCGTTCTTTTTCATCAAACGGGGGCAAAACCGATATTTGTTCAATCACTTCATCCTCCGTAAGAATGGGAGGAAGGGCTTCAATTAAAGGATTGGATTCATAGTCTTGTATAACTTGCTCACTGTAAATGGCTTCAACGATTCCTTCACCATGAATTATCTGTGGTTCACTTGTCGCTAACCCTTGCACGCTTCAAATTCTCCTTTTGTTTTTGACGTAATAATTCAATTGTAGAAACCCTCTTTTTAGGAGCCGTTTCTTCAACACTTTCTTTTTTTTCTATCGATTGAGTACACTGTTGGGCATCAGCAAGTAAAAAGGCTTCTTCTTTTCGTCTTGCTTCTTTTTCCATCGAGTGATTCCCGCGAATTCCTTTGACTTTTTGATTGTTACTCATCTCTACTTTTCCTTTATCCAAAGACTTTTTCGCTTTTTGAACAATGTGTTCAATATCACTTGCTAGGTCCGCACTTTGTTGGAGTTCTTCGTGCGCAAAAGATTGCTCTTTTAACAACTCGTAAGAAAAGTAATATTCGACTTCTTCGATGGTTTTTCCACTATACTTATTTTGATGATCGAGTAAAGTCGCCACCTCATAGCTTCTACCGTCTTGGCTCGGCAAGTAGATGTGTGACATGTTCCTTGGATCATAGCAAATGGGAATTTGCCAACTCTTTTCTCTTGCCTCTCCAAACCAATTTTCTTTTAAAGCCGTTTCGCTGCTGAAACGCATCTTTTTGAACTCGATTCCTTTATACGTTACCCTTGCATTTGTAGTCGGAAGGAGGTGCAGTTTTACAATATCCTCCGAATAAGAGCGAAGTTTGCCTGAACGATTTTTAATCCCCCAGTTCCACAATTCACGGGGAATAAGGGCTACTTCATCTTCAATCATCATTTCATCCTGGTTGTAATTTTTTAACCAGTGATGGTTGTTGTGATGAAGCACACATTTAATGATGACACTTGTAAATTCCTCTAGTGTTAACGTGGCATCCAGTCGATAATCCCTGTCACCTCTTACCCTAACATCCGTATCCACGGTTCCAGGCAAAAATGGCTTCACTTTTGTATTAATAATCCGAAAGTGTTGCTCGACAATCCCTTTCCAATCAGCCCGGTATGGCGGTGTATTTTCCACTTTCATATGAAAAGCATTGATAAGTCGTTCCACGTTGTACCCTTCTAATTCCCCTCGGTCAGCTAAAAGGGTTTGGGGAAGGTAATGACAATCCCATTCTCCTTTCGTTATATCAATACCGTATTGCTTACAATACGAAACTTTATCGCTTGCAGTATTGGCAAGTGCCATCATCGCTCCAAACCATGACGGACCTTCAAGACCTACATAAAGCCCGACAACCATTCGGCTGAAAACATCAATGACGACATAAATGACGGGACGACCGATGATCCAGTTTCGATTAAAAGAACTAACGAGATAAACATCAGCAACAGTCGCATCAATTTGATACTTAGTTCCAGGTCCATATAAATCACCTACGGATGTTCCCAGTACCGCCCGATGGTTTAATTCATATTTTCGGTTTCCTTTTCTTTTCCGAAGTTTCTCTTCTACTTTATAGGTCTTTTCATACCAAAATTTAAATTGCCTTAAAGTTGGGAGTTTATCTTGTTCAAGGAGGATAGGCTTTTTCACGCCATTTTCATACCGATAACCTGCTACAAAAAAGGTTTCCATCATTAATTTATAGGTCGTGACAAGCGGATTTTTTTTAGCAGTATGATAAAATCTCTGCACACTTACCCCAAAGATTCGTTTAATTTCATCGGTGATGATGATTCCTTCACCAATGATATTTTCAAACTTCCGTTTTCTCCCGTTCCTTTTATCTTTGTAGGTTTTTTCTTTTCCTTTACCACCGGACTCCCTATAATCTGGAAGCAAGGCGTTTTTGACTTTCCCTCTTTGCCAATACTGAACTAAATATTTATAAAACAATCGTTTGTTTTTCCCTGTTTTAGCAATAGCCTCTTTGATGAGGCGACCTCTTTTATCGCCTTCGTATATATCTGGCTCTTGTTCAACCATGTCTTTAATGCATTCCCAACGTTTATCCCGCAATTGCTTACTTTTCTCTGAAAGTTGTTCCTCGTCTTGATAGATAAAACCGTAAGGATCACTTTTAAGCAACGATAATAATTGTTCTGTATACAATTGCTGTAAATCGGAGATTTTCCGCTTGATTGGTAGTGTACTTTCCTTTTTCACATCAATGGTGTAGCAAATGACATTTCCTTCATCAATCCAAATAATTCTTTCCAACTGTTTTTTTCCATCCGCTTCTTCGATACTAATAATGTCATTGATTATAAACATTACATTCCTTCTTTCTTATATAGAATCAAGATTAAATACATCCCCTATCCAAAGGTGGGTATATATTTTTCTTGTTATGTCAACAGGGACTTTCTTTCTAGCAATTAAATGCTTAAGGATTTCAAGTCCCATTCCATTTTCAATCTGAAAGGTTCGATCAAATTCTGTCACCATTTCGATAATGGAAGTGTTATATTTTTTGATAAATAATTTCAATTGCTGGGCGTAGGTGTTAAGTATGGCGTCAGACAAATCCTCAATTTCAAAATATGAATAATGGAGCCACTCCACATTTTCAACCATATCCTTTGGAATCTCCTTTTCGGTAATAATCCCCCAATCAATTCCGCGAATTTCCCAATAGGAACGTTCAATTTCAAATTTTTCTATAATCCGCTCATTTTCCAATTCTTTAGATGGTTTTATAGTTCGAGCGACATGTTTTTTACCTGTTGAGTCCTTTATGGTTATAAGAAAATCAGTCGTCATCACAATAGGAATTTGCGATTTCGGATCGGTTGGATGTTTGATACCTTTTTCATTTGCAATGTACAAGGTATCTTCACGGGTCAGTGGAAACTGCTCTCTTATATCTACAACAGATTCACTCCACTCCAAAACATAAAAATAATCTCGCTCTAATTTGGATAAGAATTGGTGTATCCGATTAGTTTTCCATCCTTTTCCTCTAGTTACTAAACCATTTGAAGGAAAATCCTGAATGTTAATCCAAGGCTTGTAATTCTCCCCGTTTCCCTGACCACGACCTTCTCTTTCCATTCTAGTAATTCTCTCTTCCGTTAAACCAGCTTGCCTTTTTGCCATTTACTTCTCCCCCTTTAAGCCACTGCTCATTTTAAGACATTGTCCTAAAGAAACATAAAATCCACACAACACATTGTAAAGATCCAACATCCGAATTAACGTACTTTATATATTACATTTTAGTAAAAATAATATCAATTATTGTTTTTTATAAAATACAAAATAAAAAAAGAAAGAATAACTTTTAATGTTATTAAAAGTTATTCTTTCTTTTTTTATAAACTCATGTAATTTTTAATCTTGATATTTCACTTGTTATTTTTTATTAATACATCAATAACTTTTAGTTATTCTCTTCCCATCTATATAGAAAGCATAACATTTTGTAAACTTTCTACTTTTTGTGGGTATGTATATCCTTCTAAAACATTATTAAAAAGAAGTTATATTTTTTATTTCTCATTAGATCCTTATCAAAATGAGCTTTCTAATAAAACTGTTCATGTTCTAATTCTTAAAAAGTTATTAAAGGCATGTAGATTTTCACGAAATTGTTCCTTATTTTCTCCCTTACAGTGTTCTATGGAGTTATAAAATAATTTCTTTATTTCTATTAATACTTGCTCATCATCTAACTCTTTTACAATTTGTGGAGGTAACCCCCAATCATCCATTATAATTATCATTAGCTCTTTCCATACCTTAGGCATTTTTATTGCTGGACTTTGTAATGCATTTATAGCTCCGTCTTTAAAAAGATCATCGAACGTTAATAAGTAACATTCAAAATAATCTATTTTGGGGTTTCCACCGCTAACAAACTCATCTACACGTTGCTTAAGTACAGACGGTTTGACGTTTTTGCTATACTTTTTTTTTAAAATTAGTCTCAGTTTGCTTAAGTATTTCTCATACTCAATATCGTTTAAACTTCGAATGGCATCACGAACATTATTTACATACATCCTTTTTCTCACCTTTCTCTATCTAAGGAACTTCCGATTATTTTTATTTTATGCCAAAAACAAACCAATTTCTATAATAAGAAATTGGCTTATTTTTAACATAAAATCACTTTAAAATATACATAAACCTATTACATATTAAATTAATTTTTTACGTAACATAGCTACTTACACATTAATAATGTTAATTTTTTATTAAGTTCATTCGTTTTTTGCACAATATAAATTTTATCTTCAACAATAAGATTTACTAAGTCAAACATAATTAAGGTAACCTCATCTATCTCCATTACCTCTTTATCATTAAAACAAGAGCCGAAATGACTTTCCTCTCCCAAAACCTTTAATGATTTTAATATATGGCTTATACTAGTATCTAAGTTTATTGACTTCTTATCAGAATTACAAATGGTTAATTTCCCCTCACCCATGTATTGAAAAAGCTCTTTAAACGCTAATCTTAATAAAATATTAGCTGCTTTATGTGAAGTGAAAAATACATTTCTTGCTTCATCATACACTTGTTTAATATGATCAGGCATGCTTCCATGTGGTCGTGGAATAGCACTAGGGTTTCTATACAGCGGATGTTTATTAATCCAAATTATATAATTCTTACACCAATAACAAATACTTATGTCAAAGCTCCAATTTATAAATTCAGAATCGTCACCCCTATCAGGTGTAATATCAGCGATTCGCTCCAAAGAACGTGTTTCCTGTAATATAGGGGCTCCAATGAACTCGTGTTTTATTACAAACCATGATTGTTCGACAACTTCTTTACAACGTGGGCAAAAAAATTCTCTATTTAAATGTTGATTATTAGTGAATTGCATTTATGAAAGCTCCCTTGTATCTTTAGATAATAAATTCAAACAACGACTTTTTATTATATGGGCTTCCTAATTTAAAATCAAATTACAGGCATATAAACTTTTATTCACAAAAAATCATCAGCGTATTAATATGATATACAAGATTAATAGTGTTTATTGGAAGGGGCAATCTTATGAAAGATATTAATAAAATTGTAGGACAGAACATACAAACCTTTCTAGAATCCAGGAACTTGAATAACCTCTGGGTAATGGAGAGAGCCGAAATTGACAAAAATGCTTTTTATGATATGTTGAACGGAAATGGTAACATAGGTGAGCATATTACCAAGATTCATAAACTTTTTGGTATAAATGATCCTATGTATTTCTACAAAACTGATTGTAATTATGCGAAACCTAAGAATCTATTAAATCACAAAGAAAATCTTTTAAATTATGTAGCATCATCAAATCCAGGAGAAATCACTCCTGGATTAAAAGAAGGATTGAAAGTATTCGTTGATTTTGTTGAGTTAATTGATGTTTTAAAGGCGACTACACAATAGTGAAAACTGTTCACTGTATTTAGCAAAAATAACTACAACAAGCAGATCAAATTAGAAGAGATATTAATAAAAAAGACATCAGTTTTCCAACTGATGTCCCCCCCTTATTCTATACAATCGGTTCCCGACTTTTTTGTTCAGTTCCATACCTTTTTGGCATCTAACAATCCTTTTGATACCTTTCAATTTGCACAATACGGGCAGCCTATACCCATATTTCTACTACCTATTACAGCTTCCCATTCGTGACCGCATTCTCCTAACCACCATCAAGTTTTTGTTCTGGTCAAAATTCCACCCAACTAATAAATATTCTTTGTTATTTTCAATGCACCAATCATAGAAACTCTTCTTCATCAACTACAACCCTTTTCACAAACGATATGTACTTCCTAATTATATATATGAATTTAGTAAAAAAGGGAGTAGATATGTTTTTGTTTTAAAATAAAGGATAGAACAAGTAGAAAGATACTAGCTGTTCTATCCTTTATATGAGTAATTTCATAGTTGTAATTCCTCAAACTATCATTTTATATCATAGGTATTAAAAATCCCTTTAAAACCACATTTTCTGATTTTCCCTTTAAACTCTTCTCTTTTTTCTTTAGAATCATAGTCGTTCAAGTACCAAGTAATACTTTCGGAATGGACTCTTTTAAGTATTTCTTTTATGTAAGGCAAATCGACTGTTGAAAAGGAAAAACCATGGGAATAGATTTTATCAATATTACATAATCCATCGAAAAACGACTTTGAACAGAAAATATTGTTTTCAACATCTTTTTTTAGACTCATATGTATTTTTGCTAAAGCATCCTCAGAACCGAAATAACTACTTGTAAACTCCTCATATGGCTCTCCGTGGCCAAATAAAATTTCTTCCCCTTGTTCACCATGGATATGAAATACATCTTCTGCATAGTAAATATCCTCTAGTACTCTAGTATAATTGAAGGTCAAAAATGTATCCTTTTCCTCGTCAATCAGTTTCTTGAATTTCATGTTGAGCTTAGCATCCTTCAAGCAGATAGATTCAATCCACTCTGGAAAAAGCTCCTTTATTTTAATAGTGACCTGATAAAAGTGTCCTGATGCATCTTCATTTCGATAAACCTGTTTCCAAATATCATCGTCATCTTCGTCATCATCAAGAAAGTCTGACATCTCCGCCAAATAATCTTCGAAATCCAACTTTCCCAGGCTACTCTCAATATCTTTCCAATCACCATATCCTTCGGCAGCAGAAATAACATCCAGAAGGAATGCAGCCACCTCTTCTTCATCGTATTCCTCTCCACCATCCGGTAAGGACGTGCTTGAAATCATAAAGGATGGTGACATACCTCCTGCCTTTGGATACTTTTGAAGCAAGTATTTACGAAAATCCTCATAACTTGTGGGTAATTTATGAGCTAAATCAAATCCATTCCCGATAATAAATAAGCTACTCAAATGAAACCACCTCATCTCGAATCTTTCTATAATATAAATCCACGTAAAAAAGCATTCCAATGTGTAACAATCAGAGTCCCGAGTTTTTCCATTTAATCAAACGAAGCCTCATATAAGCTATATACCCATATCGAACTTACCTTCCTGTTTGTTCAATAAGAAAAACCAAAGTGTAGATAATTCTGATGTCTCTTTTTTATAAGCATCTTACTTCCACCTTAAAAGTTCTAATACTATATAAATAATAAGAGCGGGCCAGCAGTTTTTCAACTGCTGGCCCGCTCTTTTTATATACAGTCGGTTCCCGACTTTTTTGTC
>NZ_MAOG01000129.1:0-8755 GCF_001884205.1 Bacillus sp. NH11B
GTTCCCGACTTTTTTGTTCAGTTCCCAACTTTTTTGTCATTTAACATAATCTAGTTACTCTACCAATTTCCTACTCAACAGTAACAGACTTAGCTAAGTTACGTGGCTTATCAACGTCACACTCGCGGTGAAGCGCTGCGTAGTATGAGATAAGTTGTAATGGAATAACTGCTACTAGCGGTGCTAGTGCTTCGTGTACAGCTGGTAATACGAAGCTGTCACCTTCCATTTCTAAGCCTTTCATTGAGATGATACATGGGTTAGCCCCGCGTGCTACTACTTCTTTCACGTTACCACGAATTCCAAGGTTTACGTGCTCTTGTGTAGCAAGTGCGATAACTGGTGTACCGTTTTCGATTAAGGCAATTGTACCGTGTTTTAATTCTCCTCCAGCAAATCCTTCTGCTTGGATGTAAGAGATTTCTTTTAGTTTTAACGCACCTTCTAAACCTACGAAGAAGTCTACGCTACGTCCGATGAAGAAGCAGTTACGCGTTGTTGCTAAAAATTGTTTTGCTAATGCGTCCATCTCTTCTTTTTGATCACAAAGTACTACCATTGCATTTGCTACAAGTCCTAATTCGTGTGTTAAATCGAAATCAAGAACTTCACCTTTTGCTTGTGCAATGTCAGCCGCTAAGATTGAAAGTACTGCAAGCTGTGCTGTGTATGCTTTCGTCGATGCAACTGCAATTTCTGGTCCAGCATATAGCGGAAGTGTATAATCAGCTTCACGAGAAAGCGTAGATCCAGGTACGTTTGTAATTGTTAATGCTTTATGACCCATTTCATTTGTTTGCACAAGTACTGCACGGCTATCAGCTGTTTCACCACTTTGTGAGATGTAAATGAAGAATGGTCTTTCTGTTAATAATGGCATGTTGTAAGAGAATTCACTTGCTACGTGTACTTCAACTGGTACTTTCGCAAATTTCTCAATGAATTGCTTTCCAACAAGACCTGCATGATAACTTGTTCCACATGCAATGATATAAATACGATCGCTATCTAAGATTGCATTACGGATATCTGAATCCAGTTCAATCTCGCCATTTTCATCTTGGTACTTTTGAATAATATTACGGATTACAAGTGGTTGCTCATCGATTTCTTTTAGCATGAAGTGAGGATACGTTCCTTTTTCAATATCACTTGCGTCTAATTCCGCTGTATAAGGTGCACGTTCAATCGTTTCACCTTGTAAGTTTTTAATTGTAATGTTTTCTTTTGTTACGATTACGATTTCTTTATCCATTAACTCGATAAATTGATCTGTAACTTGTAACATCGCCATAGCGTCGCTCGCCACAACATTAAAGTTGTCACCAACACCTACTAATAGCGGGCTTTTGTTTTTAGCAACATAAATCATGTTTGGATTTTCAGCATCAAGTAGTCCGATTGCATAAGAACCATGTAAAAGAGATAGCGTATTACGGAACGCTTCTTCTACACTTAATCCTGTGCTCACTTGTTGTTCCATAAGCTGTACGATAATTTCTGTATCTGTTTCACTTACGAACGTTACATCTTGTAAATATTCCTTTTTCACTAACTCATAGTTTTCAATTACACCGTTATGAACTAGTGTAAAACGTTTTGATGTACTTTGATGCGGATGCGCGTTTAACTTACTTGGAACACCATGTGTAGCCCAGCGTGTATGACCGATTCCCACACTTGCTGCTACGTTCTCATCTACGATTTCGCGAAGTTTTGCAATACGGCCTTTTTCTTTGTATACAACAACACCGTTCTCTGCTTGTACTGCAATACCTGCTGAATCATATCCACGATATTCTAGTTTTTCTAAACCTTTTAATAAAATTTCCTTTGCATCTTGCTCTCCAATAAATCCTACGATTCCACACATGTTTAGTCGCCGTTACAAATGCTTACACTGCTTTGCGAACATGTAACGACATAGTCCGATACCATTTATTTATATTAAAAAAACGGATTACATATTGCTAGCCCTGTAAGCTTGTAACGGCTTTCACCTTCCTCTCAATTGGGTTTAAGTCCGTATACACTTATACAGCTAGTTTTCATCCGTTCCTTTTCTCTCATCACACTTTCACCTTTGTCCACTAAGTCACCTTAATGTTTTAAGTAAAAGTTTGCGGTTGTGATGAACAACCGGGAGTCATCCGCCGAAATCTCGATAAACTCCACCTCGTCAACTACACTACTTGTAGTTCTGGCGCTTTTATAATTTACAATATTTACTTTGAGAAAAAGAACAAGACAATCTTATAACAAACAATATAAACCGTCAATGAATTTTTTTTCATTGTCTATAAAACATATGAAAAAGGAGCACTTCTTGTGCTCCTTTTAAAACAAATTCGGTAAATTATTCAGCTCCAACTTCCGCTTTCACAACTTCTACAATACGGTGCACATAAGCATCACAAACTTCTTGTGTCGGTGCTTCTGCCATTACACGAATAAGTGGTTCTGTTCCAGATGGACGAACAAGAATACGACCGTCTCCGTTCATTTCTTCCTCTACAACACGAATAATTTCTTTAATTTTCTCATTTTCTAATGCTAGTTTTTTATCTGTTACACGAACGTTTACTAGTAATTGTGGGAATTTTGTCATCTCGCCTGCAAGCTCAGATAATGGCTTTTTCGTCATTTTCATGATGTTTACAAGTTGAAGTGCGCTTAACATTCCATCACCAGTTGTAATGTAATCAAGTAAGATAATGTGACCTGATTGTTCTCCGCCCAGGTTATATCCACCACGTTTCATTTCTTCCATTACGTAGCGGTCACCAACTGCTGTTTTATCACTTGTAATATTGTTTGCTTCAAGTGCTTTGTAGAAGCCTAAGTTACTCATAACTGTTGAAACAACTGTATTATGTTTCAATTGACCAGTTTCTTTCATATACTTCGCACAAATAAACATAATTTGATCGCCATCAACGATGCTTCCTTTTTCATCTACCGCGATTAAACGGTCGCCATCACCATCAAAAGCAAGTCCGATATCGGCACCTTTTTCTTTTACTAATTCAGCTAAGACTTCTGGATGTGTAGATCCTACGCCCTCGTTAATATTCATACCGTTTGGAGAAGTTCCCATCGTTGAAATATCAGCTTCTAAGTCTGCAAATAAGTATGGAGCTAAAGAAGAAGTCGCACCGTGTGCGCAATCTAAAGCAATATGTAAACCAGAGAAATCTTCCTCTACAGTTTGTTTAATGTATTGTAAATACTTTTGTCCACCTTCAAAGTAATCACTCACTTGGCCAAGGTTAGTACCTGTTGGACGTGGTAACTCGTCAACTTCTTTGTCTAATAATGCTTCAATTTCAGCTTCTTGCTCATCTGTTAATTTAAAACCATCTGAACCGAAGAACTTAATTCCATTATCTTGTACTGGATTATGAGATGCAGAAATCATAACACCCGCTTGTGCATCTAAAGCTTTTGTTAAATAAGCCACACCTGGTGTAGAAATAACACCAAGACGCATTACTTCTGCTCCAGTTGATAATAGACCTGCTACTAAAGCTCCTTCTAACATATGTCCAGATACACGTGTATCACGGCCAATAATTACTTTTGGACGATCTGTATCTTTTGTTAATACATAACCGCCAAAACGTCCAATTTTGAATGCTAATTCAGGTGTTAATTCCTTATTTGCAACCCCGCGTACTCCGTCTGTACCAAAATATTTACCCATTATTATTCGCTCCTTTTTCGTGCTCTTTTTGATTATCTACTGTTGGTTCTTGGCTCGTTTCTTGCCCATTTTCTTTGTCTTTATCTTTGTCTTTATTTTTTTCTTTATCTTTTTCCTGATCCTTTTCTGGATCCGGTTCAGGATTTTTTGGTTTTTCAGTTTGGTTTTCTTTATTGTTTGCTGGATCTGGTTGTTCGATATTACCCTGTACTTCTTTATCTGGCTTTTCTTTCTTCACAATTGTGACTTTAGCACTTTTTTGTTTTGGTTCTATCGAAATATTACCAGGACCGCTCACTTGAATAGAAACATCCTTCGTCCCCGGAGATACATTTTGCAGATTAATCGCAGCTGTTATTTGAGCAGCTGTTATTTTATCTACTATACTTGCTTCTCCTGAAATATCAACGCTTATCTTTCCATCTTGTGGCGAAAGTAGCTGAGCAGTAACATCATTCGGAATGCCATTTTTTTGAATCGGGATACCATCTATAGTTTTACTTTTCGTTTGTTTTACCTTTTGTACCCCTACAGAAACCTTCACTTGATTTGGTTTTGCACTTGTCACACCTTTTGGCAATAAAACAGAGGCATCGAATGTTGTAGAATCCGTCAATTGACTAAGATCTACCTCGACCCCCTCTATAGATTGTATATTATCCAAAATGTCTTTTGGACCTGCTATCGTTACCTCTTTTGGTTCAACATTAATATTTGTAACAGCTAAACCCTCTGGTAAATTCCCTTTTTTCGAATATGTTAAAGGAACTGTTTTTTCGACGTTATTTGCTGTAGGTTGTGTCGCTACATTCACCGTTACACTTATTTTAGATGGACTCGTTTTTACATTTAAACGTTTTCCTTCTTTATTGTACAATGTAACGTCTGGTGTTTTTGTAACAGTTTTATTCACGCCTTTTAAGTCGATATATGCCTTAGCAGATGAAATACTTTCGATTTCTTCTTTCGTCCCAACTACCTCAACAGTATCAGGTTTAATGCTTGATTTTTCGAGAGTAGCACCCGCTGGCATCTGATCCTCATTTGATAATTTTAAGTCTACATGAACATATTTTCTCGCTTTTTCATGAAGAGTAACTTTAATTGTTGATGGCTGAACTGTTCCTTTTACATCATCTGGAAGCCCGTTCGTTTTCAAAGAAACTTCATAAGTCCCTTTTGGACTATCTCGCAAATCAACCGTTATATCAAATTGTTTTTTTGCTTTTGCTGTAGCAACTGCTGCTTTTGGGCCTTCTAACTTCACCTTAACGCCCTCTGCCGGAATACCACTTACAATATATTTCTCTTCATCATACTTAAGGTTAATAGCATGATTAGTTAATGTTTCTTTCGTATCATTTGCGAAAGGTAATATACCCGACGTCGTATTTTTTTCAGTTAAAGTTGCGGACATAAAAAGCATACACGCCAATAGTAATGAGATTCCTTTTAAAAACCAATGATTCTCCATTAACTTATCCATGACGCTTTCTCCTCCAATTCCATAAAGACGAAGAAGTCGTTTTTTCGTTCCCACTAAATTCTGCTAATAACATATCCTTCAGTTGTTCTGTCTTCAAATCACGATGCAACTTACCGTTTTTCGTTAAAGAAATTTGGCCCGTTTCTTCAGATACAACTACTGTAATACTATCAGTGACTTCACTAACTCCCATTGCAGCGCGATGCCTTGTTCCTAACTCCTTAGAAATAAAGGGGCTTTCTGATAACGGAAGATAACAAGCCGCTGCTTTAATTGTACTTCCTTGCATAATTACGGCTCCGTCGTGAAGAGGCGTATTTGGAATGAAAATATTAATGAGTAACTCCGATGATACATTTGCATTTAACGGAATACCCGTTTCCACATAATCACCCATTCCGGTCTCTTTTGACAACGTAATTAATGCACCAATTCTACGTTTTCCCATATATTCCGTTGCTTTTGCTATCGATGTTGCAACAATTTCAGGTTCATCATCCTCCTGAGTTCCAACACGCGAAAATAAACTTCCGCGTCCTAGCTGCTCAAGTGCTCTTCGCAATTCTGGCTGGAAGATAATAATAACGGCTAAAAATCCCCACGTTAATACTTGTTCCGTTAGCCAATATAGCGTATGCAATCCAAGGAAAATACTAATCATCCGAACGACAATAATAACCGTAATCCCTTTTAAAAGTTGAACAGCTTTCGTCCCTCGGATTATAAGAATTAGCTTATATATAATAAACCATACAACGGCAATATCTAATACCGTACTAAGATATTTCAAAATGGTCGTATCTTCAAAAGGCATGCTAACCCTTCCTCCTACTTACGAGCAATTCTATCCATATATTGAAATATTATTTTATGCTCTATCTGTATGTATTTCCAACAACTAGTTAATTATACCATACATGAAACAAACGACAATTACAAACGCCCCCTTTAGCTTAAATTGGTAAGATGTCAAACTTTCTTACCCTACAGTATAATATCAGTCATTATTATACGCCTATTTTCCAATAAAAAAAGCAACTTCACAGTTGCTTTTCTTACATTTATTTCAGTTTTTCACCGAATAAAGAACCCATTAAAGCAACCGCTGTTGTTGCTGTTCTGTTTCTCTCATCTAAAATTGTATTTACTTCAACAAACTCAGCAGATGTAACAATATCAGCTTCTGCTAACATCTCCATCGCTAAGTGGCTTTCACGATAAGATAGACCACCAATTACAGGTGTTCCAACTCCTGGTGCGTCATGAGGATCAAGCCCATCTAGATCTAATGATAAATGAACGCCATCCGTATGAGATAAATACGCAATTGTTTCTTCCATAACAGCCGTCATACCCATACGATCGATTTCATGCATTGAGAATACTTTAATGCCTTCATCGCGAATAAAGTCTTTTTCTCCTTCATCCAATGCACGTGCACCGATAATTACAACGTTCTCTTTCTTCACCTTTGGATATGCTTCATATAAGTCTACAAGCGTCGGATGTCCATAGCCTAAACTTGCAGCAAGTGACATACCGTGAATATTTCCAGATGGTGAAGTCTCTTCTGTATTTAAATCACCATGTGCATCATACCAAATAACACCTAAATTTTTATAATGTTTCGCTACACCAGCTAGCGTACCGATAGCAATACTATGGTCACCGCCTAATACGAGTGGAAAACGACCTTCTTCTATAATATGATCAACCTTACTCGCTAATTCATTACATACAGTTGCAACTTGTGTAAGGTTTCTTAATTTTGTATTTTCATCTACTTCTTTTTCTCTCTCAATACATATATCTCCCAAATCTTTAACGTCATATCCAATTTGTTCAATTCTTTCAATTACCCCTGCATAACGGATTGCGCTTGGTCCCATATCAACCCCGCGACGCATCTGTCCTAAATCCATTGGAACTCCAATAACTGAGATTTCTTTTTTCATAGATAGTATCCCCCTTTTATGCCTTCCTAAATATTTTAAATCTTTTATATAGTCTGACTCAACTCGACATTTTTCTGCATGGATATACAATATATTCACTTGTACTCTCATTGAAACCTAAATTTTAAGACTATTCTATGTATAAAGTTAACTTTATGAAACAACTGACTTTTCTATCAGCTAATATTTTTATCCGCACTTTTCCCCATCATCACTCAGGATTATGCAAAATATCATCACATAAATGAATTATAAAACACTTCTACATTTAGAAGCGTTTTTCTGATGCTAATTTCCACACTGCTGCAATATTTCTTGCTGTCATTTCGATATTCTCTTCTGCCCTTTTATATGCTTCTTCTAATGTCATTGGACTCGCTGTAATACTAAACACTGCATCAATTCCCTTTTCGTAAACAGTCGTATAATTCGAGGATACAGATCCACCAATAGCAATTACAGGAATATGACGACATTTCGCCCGCTTCGCGACACCAACAGGAGCTTTTCCATACGCTGTTTGTTCATCTATTCTTCCCTCACCAGTTACAATCAGATCGGCGCCCTCTATACACTTATCAAAATTTGTATAATCTAATACAATTTCAATTCCTTTTCTTAACTGCCCCTTTAGAACTGCAACGACAGCTGCTCCCATTCCTCCAGCTGCCCCCGCCCCTGGTATTTCAGATACATTTAAAGACACATGTTGTTTAAGTATATTAGCATAATGTTTTAAATTCTCATCTAGCTCTTTCATCATCTCTACATTTGCACCCTTTTGTCTCGCAAATACAAAAGATGCCCCGCTAGCTCCAACTAAAGGGTTATCTACATCACACGCCGCTTCTAACTTTAGATCCTTTAGACGTGAATCAATCCTAGAAAGGTCAACAGTAGTAATCAAATGTAATGTCCCTCCAGAGGGTTCTATTACTTCACCTTTCCTGTTTATAAACCTTGCGCCTAAAGCAGATAGCATACCAGCCCCACCATCATTTGTAGCACTTCCTCCGAGCCCTAAAATAATGTGTTTCGCTCCTTGATCTAATGCATGTAATATAAGTTCTCCTGTCCCTTTTGTCGTTGTAATAAGTGGGTTTCTCTTTTCAATTGGAACGTGTTGTAATCCTGATGCTGCTGCCATTTCAATAAATGCTGTCTTCTTATCCTTAGACATACCATAAAAGGCTTGCACGCTCTCTCCAAGCGGCCCTGTCACATTAAGTGATATAATTTCCCCCATTGTAGCACCAACAAGAGATTCGACCGTTCCTTCACCTCCATCTCCAATTGGTACTTTAACGTACTCTGCTTTAGGAAAAACTGCTGCAAAACCTCTTTCAATAGCTTCACATACCTCCATAGCTTTCAAACTTTCTTTATATGAATCAGATGCAATAACAACTTTCATAATTATCTCCCCTTATTTATGCTCTTCTTTCATTTTAAACAACATATACAAAAGTTGTCTTTTTATGTGAAATTTAAGCACAAAAAAAGCTTACATCATTTGATGTAAGCTTTCCCTATTTATATGGAGCCTAGCGGGATCGAACCGCTGACCTCCTGCGTGCAAGGCAGGCGCTCTCCCAGCTGAGCTAAGGCCCC
>NZ_MAOG01000130.1:0-199291 GCF_001884205.1 Bacillus sp. NH11B
TAACTTAATATGGCGGCATAGCCAAGTGGTAAGGCAGAGGTCTGCAAAACCTTTACCACCGGTTCAAATCCGGTTGCCGCCTTTCTTTTATGCCGATGTGGCGGAATTGGCAGACGCGCACGACTCAAAATCGTGTTCCTTCGGGAGTGTCGGTTCGACCCCGACCATCGGTATCGGTTAAAAGACGAGTGATCGTCTTTTTTTTATTTGTTTTTATCTTCAATTAAACGTGAATATACAGTAATATCAAGCGTTCCTACTTTGTGGGGACGCTTTTTTGTGTTCAAATTAATGTTAATTTATCACCTAATACGTTAATTCTTATAGGTTAAGGTAATGCCTTCTAATCGCATGTAGTAGGTTTAATTCACTAGAGAAAGGTAAGAGAAGTTATATTTTGGTAGGATTCTCGTGTTTATTTGCTTTATATAGTAGACAGATTAGTTGTAACTTCTTGTTTACAGCCTGTTTTTGCAGGTGGTGGTCTAACTGGTGAAACAATACTTAATACATTACCACCATCGGGACACTGGGGTAATTATTTAAGTGATTATTCTATGTTTGCTAGACCATCTTGGAGACAGTCAGAACTTGACGTAGGTAAGGGATATCCTGATTATGATGACCAAGTTGCTTTTAAAGATAGAGAAGAAGTTTCAAAGGTTACAAAAGGTAGTACAAGACCTGATTTTTACACAGAGGGTCACAGCTTAGAAGTGAAAAATTACGACTTGTCTACCTCGTCAAAAAGAAGTAACCTAGTTAGAGTTATTGTTAAACAAGTTAATGATAGGGTTGATAATTTACCTATAGATACAAAGAAAACCGTCATTATTGATATACGAGGGCAAACTGTTCCTGAAGATGCTTTATTTGATATTGTAAGAAAAATAAGAGAAAAGTCTAAAGAAACACCAGAGGTAATATTTAAGCGAGAGGATTGATATTAATGGCAGTAGGATTTAAAGTAGATATATTTTTCTATGAAACAGGACACCCTGATTTTTTACATAGCTTTTTTTCAACAATGTCATATCATACAGAACCTGAAGGTTGGGGCACTAAATACCCAATATTAATGAAGAATTTATATTTTGACAAGTTAAGTTGGGAAGACACAGAGGAAGCACTTCAAAATGTAGAGGAGATAAGAGAAGTTTTAAGCACATTACCTTCGGCAGAAGTCATTTGGGATATTGAGGACGTGGAAAGACAGCCACCTTGGGGGAATAAAATCCCTGATAAAATAACTAGTTTGGCAAATTATCATGCTACTCCAACAGGTACAACTATCTTAGATTTACTAAGCAATGCTTTAAAAGTTGCAAAAAGAAACAAAATTGATGTAACAGTTTCAAATCTAGGTAAATAAATCGTGCTGAATATTTTAGAGTTTTCTTTGAGGGATTTTATAAAAAGAGAGCTTCTGGCTTACGTGATTTTGAAGAAGAATAATCAATTATGAATAAGTTATTTCATAAATATACTAACGACTTAGATTTACAACAACCTATATCATTAGAGAATATCACTTCAATTGAATCTAACGGAGGTAGTAAAAGTTATGTTTGATTTTTTGAAAAATTGTGTTGTAGCTGATGAAAGTATAAAATCTGACCAAACACCTATTTTCTATCCTTTAAAAAGTGAAGAGATAGAGGAAGCAGAAGATTTATTAAAAATGAAATTCCCTAAAGAATTGAAAAATTTTTATAAAGAAATTGGTTATGGTTTTTTAGAGGCATCAAGTAAGTTCTTTTTTAACAGATTTATGGACCCCTTTTCTGTTGTGGATTTTCGTTTGAGACAAGATATCTATGAATATAACCCTAATATAGATGGTGTAGACGATGAAGAATCATTAGTGTTTTTTGAAGTGACAGAACTTAGCTTTTTAACAATTAAATTTAAGCAAGCGAATGAATTAGGTCAATGCCCTATTTACTCTGAAGATGAGAAAATAGCGGATTCTTTAGAAGAATTTTTAATTAAAATGGGCGAAAATCCTGACTATTATATCTAATGAAAGAATCAATGAACACCTGAGTTTCAGAGTTGAACGTGTAAGTCTTTAGCAAAGTTCTAAAATAACTGACAGGAGTTAGTAACATGGACGCAAAGGTTTCAGAAATTCTAAGAATGTTAGACAATTATGAGGGAAATGAAAAAGAAATTTTTGAACAGATTCAAGCTGAAGCAATGGTGAAATTTATATGTGGAAAAATCTGATTTTAGAAATTGAAGATATACTGAAAAGTGTTAACTTTAATCTAAACACACCAGCAACAGATACTGAAGTTCATAGATTAAGAGAACACGTGAAAGAGAAATTTAATGTCGATTTACCGAGTGAATTTGAGGAGTTTATTAAAAACGTAAATGGTTTAGATTTTAATGGGCTGGTGATTTATGGAGTTGACCCTTCTTTACTAGACACAGAAAGGGACGAACTAATTAGTGGACTTATAGACACGAATGAGATTTGGTATGAAAATGAATTTCAAAAAGAGTATCTTTTCTTTGGGGATTCAAATATTGCGTGGTTTTGCAAAAAACTTATCAGACGGTACTTATCTAGAACTTGATAAACCATCTGGCACAGTGATGAAAACATATAATGATTTCAATACAATGCTTGAGGAAGCGTTAAAAATAACCCTTCTGTAATAGGGGTATTAAGAAGAACAAAAAATCTATTTGAAAGAACAGTTTATTTATCTGATACGACTCAAGAGCGAAGAGTATTTCTTTTTACCGAGTGAAACTTTGGAAGAAGAAACAGCTCTGTTATATAAACAACAGTTAAAAGCTATTAAGGAATTAGAGCAAACTGCGAAACAATAAAGGGATAAAAATGAACATTCATTTTTATCCCTTTATATAATTTCATTACTTTATAGAGTATCTCTCCACCCGGGTGACATGAAGTTAAATCCGACACCACCAGTAGATATTAGCACATTATCAGCTGTTAATTTCGTAATTTCTAAAAACTTTTTTTCAAACTTTTCTCTGTTGTACTTGTACATAGCTGAGTGGCACGACCACATTTGCGTTGAAGTACTCAACCAGTCCCCTAATTCCTTTAATTCAGGAAACGACTCAAATTGAATTGGTTCATCTAATTTCATGAATCTCACTTGATAGATAGTTGGGTTTAACTTCTCTCCTATTCCTTTAAGACCATGTGCTTTTTTCTCATTTGAATGTGCCATAATTTTCCCTCCATTTTCCCTTCAAATTTTTCCCTATTTTAATTATACAGCAATAGAAAGAAAATATGGGAATATTATGGAAAACGGTATCAGCGATATAAAAAGACTCTAACAGAAATGTTAGAGCCTTTTTTGTTAAATTATACTATGTGCTTCTAAAATTCGTAATAAACGTAGGAATTCATGTATAATATAACTTGTCGAAAGAACAAAATGATAGTAATTTATATTATGTCTGTAATATGAATCAAAAATGAACTTTTTATATTTCTTTTAAAAATGTGTTGAATACACATTATATTTTATATTAATATTTTTATGTAGATTTAAAACGGGAAAGAGAGTGGAAAGTATGGGCCGTAAATGGAACAATATTAAAGATAAAAAAGCATCAAAAGATGCAAATACAAGCCGTATATACGCAAAATTTGGACGTGAAATTTATGTGGCAGCAAAACAAGGCGAGCCAGATCCTGAATCAAACCAAACGTTAAGAGTTGTATTAGAGCGCGCGAAAACATACAATGTACCAAGAACAATTATTGATCGTGCAATTGAAAAGGCAAAAGGCGGTTCAGAAGAAAACTATGACGAGCTTCGTTATGAAGGCTTTGGACCAAATGGATCTATGGTGATTGTAGATACACTTACAAATAACGTAAACCGTACTGCAGCAGATGTACGAGCTGCATTTAGCAAAAACAGTGGTAACATGGGCGTAAACGGTTCTGTAGCTTACATGTTTGATGCGACAGCTGTTATCGGTCTTGAAGGTAAAACATCAGATGAAGTTCTTGAAATTTTAATGGAAGCAGATGTAGATGCACGTGACATTCTAGAAGAAGAAGATTCTGTTATCGTGTATGCTGAACCTGATCAATTCCATTCAGTACAATCTGCACTTAAAGATGCTGGTGTTGAAGAATTTACAGTTGCAGAATTAACAATGCTTGCACAAAATGATGTAGAACTTCCTGAAGATGCTCAAGCACAATTTGAAAAAATGGTTGATGCATTAGAAGATTTAGAAGATGTACAACAAGTTTACCACAACGTAGACTTAGGAGAATAATAAGACAGAAGATCCTTTCGTTTAACGAATAGGGTCTTTTTTGTGAAGTTAATTAAGATGCTGAATTATTAAAGGTGTTTTGTTGTAAGTAGGGAATATGGTTATAGATTGTACATGAAATAATTGTATTTCTAGGAGGCATTTTTATGGCGCATAAAACACCAAAACATATTGTTGCCGTATCAGGTTATTTAACAAATGAAAAGAATGAAGTACTTTTAGCAAAAGTGCACTGGCGAGCTGATACGTGGGAAATGCCTGGAGGACAGGTAGAAGAAGGAGAAGCCCTCGATCAAGCTGTTTGTAGAGAAATAATGGAGGAGACGGGCTTAACGGTGAAGCCAATTGGAATTACAGGAGTGTATTATAACGCTTCTATGCATATTTTAGCTGTTGTCTTTAAAGTAGCATATGTTAGTGGCGAAATAAAAATTCAACCTGAAGAAATAAAAGAAGCCAAATTTGTTGCTTTAAACGAAGAGAACATTGATGAGTATATAACGCGTCCACATATGAAATCAAGGACACTTGATGCGATGAAAGCGACGCAGTTCATTCCATACGAAACATGGGAAGTTCAGCCATATAATCTTATAGGAAGGCTGTAACGTTTAGGTTAGTTATTTGAGGACACCTCAAATTGCTAACCTTTTCTTTATGTATACTGTTTCAGAAAAAGGTCACAATAATAAAGTGTAGTCTATTAATGAGTGGGAGAAGTTCTACTGTCAGCCAATAGCGAGACAGTATGAAAGCTAGTATTGATTTAAGGAACGTTTGTTCTGTATAATAGTGATATATCGTATATACTTAGATTGCTAGATGTTTAAAAGTATAAATTTATAAATGATATAGTAAAAGAATAAAGTTAAATTAAGCTTTTTTTATGAAGATAGTTATAGCGCTCTTAATTCTTTTTCTGTTACTAATTATTAAGGGGAGTCCTACTGTCTGCCTATAAATAATGTATATTCAACATTTCATATGAATAGTAGATAAAAAAGGACTGTGATACAATACATTTTTACACCTTACAATGTTGTAAGGTACGTGTAAGAGAAATCGATGGGATATTCTTTTACAACAATGTATTCTTGAGTTAAGAGTTATATATGCTGTGTGGAAAAGAGGTGTTCGAGATGAAAGAACGAGTATTATCTAGAGTGAACTATCATCAAAAAGTTGCATTAAATCCATTAACTAAATTTTTTTATAAAGCCATTATATTATTATTATTGTTAAGTTTTGCATTATTATTCGTTGGAAATGTAATGATTGAGCGAAGTGATATTAGTAAATTACATGTACCTGCTAATTTAGAGGTGCCAGAATCATTAACACACGCATTTATTGCGACGGAAGATAAAAGATTTTATCATCATAACGGTTTAGACTATATAGCGATTATCAGGGCGTCTATTGAGAATATAAAAGCTGGTGGTGTTGTGCAAGGAGGAAGCACGATTACACAGCAGTTATCTAAAAATGCTTTCTTATCTAATGAACGTACATTTTCTCGTAAGTGGAAAGAAATTTTTTATACGAAAAAGATTGAACGTACATTCACAAAGGATGAGATATTAAAATTGTATGTAAGTAATATTTACTACGGAGAAGGCGCATGGGGAATTGAAAAAGCAGCAAACCTTTACTTCGGTAAAAAAGTGGATCAATTAACACTGGCTGAAAGTGCAATGATGGCTGCTGTAGTAAAAGCACCGGCTTATTACTCACCTGCACAAAATTATGATAAAGCAGTTGAGAGACGGAATGTAGTTTTAAGGTTAATGGAGAAAGAAGGGTATATAAATCATGATGAATATGTGCAAGCAGTTAGTGAGAAACTAGTAATTCGTCATGATATAAAAACAGAGCAATCCATGTTAAAAAATGCCCGTGAAAAAGCAGTAAGTTAAAAGAAGTTCCTACGTAGGAGCTTCTTTTTTTTGAATAATTTGTGACAAAAGACGACACAATATTGTCACAAATGTTGTATTTTTGTAATTTATGTGAGCGTGTTCATTGCGTGACGTATATAAGTGTTGATATTATGTGTATTGTGTACAATGCTGTATACAGAATATGAATTTAAAGAGGAATGTATATGAAATCAAATAAACTCATGGTTCTTGGTGTAGTTTTTTCTATCGCAGTATTGATTGTAATTGGAACAATTGCGTATAGCATCATAAATGACAAGAAAGATAAAGGGAATGAGATGTTTGCTTATTCTACGCAACAATCTCTAGGGAAAGATGATGCTCCAGTTAAGGTAGTTGAGTTTGGAGACTTTAAATGTCCAGCTTGTCGTACTTGGGATGTAACAGCATTACCACGATTAAAAGAAGAGTATATTGATAAAGGTAAAGTGCAGTTATATTTTATTAACTTCCCGTTTATCGGAAAAGACTCTGATTTAGGTGCAGCCGCTGGTGAAGCGATTTATAAACAAGATCAAGATTCATTCTGGATTTTCTATGATGAGATTTATCAAAATCAAAAGAAAGATACGGAAGAATGGATTACAGAAGAATTACTTCTTAATATTGTGAAAGAAAAGCTTCCGAAAATTAATGTAGAACAGTTTAAAAAAGATTTACACAGTAAAGAAATGAAAGACAAAGTACGTAAAGATTCAGATCGTGCTCAAAAATTAAAAGTTCAAGGTGCTCCTTCAGTATATGTAAATGGAAATCTTGCAAATCCTGATTTCGATAGTATGAAGAAGGCAATTGATAAAGAATTGAAAAAGTGATGAGTTATCTCATCACTTTTTCGACTTTTTTCGATAAAATTCTTGCTTCGTATTTTTTTACATGCTATACTACTTTACATAAGTTATTTTAATATCTTATATTTATTTCATATTTGCGGGTGTAGTTTAGTGGTAAAACAAGAGCCTTCCAAGCTCTGGTCGAGAGTTCGATTCTCTTCACCCGCTCCAAATTTTATTTAATGTTTTTCTAATAAATTGTGATCAACGCAGTGTTTCGTTTCTAAGATAAACGAGGCATTGCGTTTTTTAATGTTTGAAAAGCGTAATTGTATGCGAAAATAGAAGTAAAGAATAGTATTCCAAAAGTGAATTACTAACCAATATAGTCGTTACATAAGGGATGGATTCATCGGAGGAGGCGATAAAGAATGGATTTTGAACAATTAAAGCAAGAAGTAATTGCGTATAGTAAAACGATTGGTATAGATAAAATAGGGTTTGCTAGTGCATCACCATTTGAGGAATTAAAGCAACGATTAATCCAGCAGCAACAATTAAATTATCAGTCTGGATTCGAAGAGCCTGATATAGAGAAGAGAACGAATCCACAGCTTTTACTACCTGGTGCAAAATCAATCATTGCGATTGCTTTAGCGTACCCTTCAAAATTAAAAAATGCACCATTAAGTAAGCGTGGAGAGCGCCGCGGGATTTTTTGTCGTGCTTCGTGGGGACAAGATTATCATCTCGTTTTACGAGATCGTTTGCAAAAGTTAGAGGCGTATTTAATCGAGAAACTTCCGGATATAGAAGTGAAATCAATGGTCGATACAGGTGAACTAAGTGATCGAGCTGTATCAGAGCGTGCCGGTATTGGATGGAGTGGTAAGAACTGCGCTATTATTACGCCGGAATTTGGTTCGTATGTATACTTAGGAGAAATGATTACGAACATCCCATTCCCTCCGGATCAGCCAATAGAAGATCAATGTGGAAGTTGTACGAAATGTATTGATATTTGTCCTACAGGTGCTTTAGTACAGGGAGGACAGTTAGACTCGAAGAAATGTATCGCATTTTTAACACAGACAAAAGGGTTTCTGCCTGAAGAATATCGCGATAAAATAGGAAACCGTATATATGGATGTGATACATGTCAGACGGTTTGTCCAAAAAATAAAGGAATGGATTTCCACAATCATCCTGAAATGGAGCCTGACCCTGAGTTAGTTAAACCGTTATTAACACCACTTTTAACAATTAGTAATCGTGATTTTAAAGAGAAGTATGGAATTATGTCTGGTTCATGGAGAGGTAAAAAGCCATTGCAACGAAATGCTATTTTAGCACTTGCACATTTTAAAGAAACAGCAGCAATTCCTGATTTAATCGGTGTTATGAAAGATGACCCAAGGCCAGTACTTCGCGGAACAGCAGCATGGGCACTTGGGAAAATTGGCGGAGATGGAGTAGGCGAAGCAATTGAAAAAGCGATGGAACGTGAGAAAGATGAAGAGGTTCTTCATGAAATGAATCGTGGGCTTGAATTGTTAGCACAGAAAAAAGAGTAGATAATATCTCCCTTTTTCATATTGTAATATGGGAGGGAGACGAAATGGTTGTAAAAGCGAATATTGAAAAGCAAGTACAACAGTTTTTAGCATATATCACAGAGAAACGAACTGACGTGGATGGTATTGCTGAAGATTTATTACGAATGGTACAGAGAAAGAAACAATTGTTTCAAAAACGTAGTGCAGATATAGTGAAAGCAACTGCCGATATTTCTTTCATTAGACAATTAAATAGTAGTGAGCATCAAGAAATTGATTATCAGGTACACTTTAAATATTTAATTAAGCATAAAGAATTATTTTATATCGAAGAGGAACAATTAAAACGACGAGTTTGTCTGAAAAACAGTCGTGTAATAGATGATTATGCTCTTGAGGTGTCAGAAGAAATAGGGATAGGTGAAAAGTTAGAACGAGAAGTCACGAAAGAAAAATACGGTTCATATCAATATAATCGTTTAGAGGCAGTGAAATATGCAGAGCGTTGGTGGGATGATCGCAATCCCGCATACCGTAATTTCCCTGATAATTGTACAAATTTCATTTCACAATGTCTGCACACTGGAGAAGTGCCAATGAACGGACATCCTAACATTCGTAAAGGGTGGTGGCAAAGGGGAAACCAATGGAGTTGGAGTTGGGCTGTAGCACACTCTTTTTATTGGTATTTGTCAGGTGCTACAACAGGGCTTCGGGCAGAAGCGGTAGAAAAGCCAGAAGACCTAATTCTTGGCGATGTAATTGCGTATGATTTTGAGGATGATGGTAGGTGGAATCATACGACAATTGTAGTAGCAAAAGACGCAGATGGTATGCCGCTTGTAAATGCACATTCAGCGAATAGCCGTCAGCGTTATTGGAATTATGAAGACTCTAGTAAATATACACCGCAAATGAAATATAAATTCTTTCATATTATTAATGGGTAGAGATTTTTCGTTCAAGTGGTATAATACGTAGTAGACAAAAAATAGAGGTGAATATCGCGTGGGAGTACATGTTGTTTTATATCAACCAGAAATTCCAGCAAATACAGGAAATATTGCACGTACTTGTGCAGCAACTGGAACAGAATTACATTTGATTAGACCGCTTGGATTTTCAACGGATGACAAAATGTTAAAGCGTGCAGGATTAGATTATTGGCAGCACGTAAAAGTTACGTATTATGATTCAATCGAAGAATTTTATGAAAAAAATAAAGATGGTGAATTCTTCTATTTAACAAAGTATGGCGAGAAAGCTCATACAGCATTTGATTATAGCAAACGTGAGAAGGATTACTATTTCGTGTTTGGAAGAGAAACAAATGGATTACCAGCTAATGTAATTGAAGAAAACTTCGATCATTGTTTACGTATTCCAATGACGGATAAAGTACGTTCATTAAATTTATCTAATACAGCAGCAATTTTAATTTATGAAGCGTTCCGTCAACAAAATTATCCAGGATTAGATTTAGAAATCGTTTATTAAAAGTCGCCATTTGGCGACTTTTTTATTTTTTTTAGAAAATATGTAACCATACATTTTAAAAAAGCTACATATTCATATAGAATGAGGTATATGAATAAAAATAGATAAGACGGGTTGAGATAAATATGAAGGAACAATATAACAATCAAAATACCTTTTTAAGTATGATAGATATGGATTTAGTAAGACAGGGACTACTACATGCTATTCAAGATTTAGTGTTTATTGTGAAAGTTATTGATGATGAAACTTTTAAATATATTTATGTGAATAAAATAGGAATGGATTATGCCAGGCTAGGAAAAGAATGTTATGGAAAAACTTTTGCAGAAGTATTACCAGAAGATACGGCAAGGATATTACAAGGACAATATGCAAAAGTAATGAGAGAAGCGAAAGCAAATACATTTTGTGATGTAATTAGTTTGCCAACTGGTAATATACATTATGAATCTTTACTTAATCCAGTATGTGATGTAAATGGAATATGTCAGTTTATTATTTGTATTACTAGGGATATTACAGCACAGGTTAAGGAAAAAGTGGAAATAGAAGAAAAACAAATGTTATTTAAGTCATTACTAGAATATAATAATGACTCCATTGTATCTGTAAATTCTATTGGGAGAATTATATATGCAAATCCAGCAACATATGAAATATTTGGATATCGATATGAAGAACTAAGTAATCAATTTGTTTTTCAGTTTATAAATAAGGAATATGAACAAGCTTTTCAAACCATATTTAAGGGGGCTTTACAGGGAAGAGCAAAACAAATTGTTGCAAAGAAGTATATTCATAAAGAAGGATATGAACTTTATATTTCCGTTAGGACAATCCCTATTATTGTGAATAGTGAAATCGTCGGGGTGTACATAGTCACGAGGGATGTTACAAGGCAAGTATTAAATGAGATGAAAACAGAATATTTGGCTTACTTTGATCAGTTAACGGGGTTAATGAATAGAATATCATGTACAAATAAACTAAATGAATTTTTAGCTGAGAATAAAAAATTCGCATTGCTTTTTATAGATTTGGATGAATTTCACCTTATTAATGATACATTTGGTCATAAAGAAGGAGATCAAGTCTTAAAAAAAGTTACTGAATGCTTACGAGACGTAAAAATAGAAGATATGCATTTATTTAGAGAACATGATGATCAATTTGTTATGTTAATAGAAAATATAACGAGAGAATGCGTAGAGGAAGTTGCACAAACAATACTAAAAAAAATTAGTGGGCATTTTGTACTAGAAGAAGAGGATGTTTATTTGAGTGCATCAATTGGGATTGTAATGGCCCCAGAAGATGGAATGGATGAAAAAATACTTTTCCAAAGGGTCGACGCAGCTTTGGAAAAAGCCAAGGAAAAAGGAAAAGGGTATTATCATTTCTATTGTAGTGGATTAGATTGTGAACGTGAACAAAGGTTTATAATAGAAAACCAGTTACATCGTGCTATAGAAAAAGATGAATTTTTCCTATATTATCAACCTCAAATTAATATTGAAACGGGAAAGATAGCCAGTATGGAAGCCTTAATAAGGTGGGAGAATAAGGAGCTAGGATTGGTCTCGCCAAATCAATTTATCCCACTTGCTGAAAGAACAGGATTTATTATTAAACTTGATGAATGGGTAGTACATCAAGTGTGTAAACAAATACATGAATGGTTAAATAAAGGATATGAGGTTGTACCAATTGCAGTTAATATTTCAGCTAGACATTTTCGTTCTATTACATTAATAGAGATGATTACACGCGCTTTAAATAAGTACAATGTACCGCCTCATTTATTAGCAATAGAAGTTACAGAAGGAGCCCTTATACATAAAGATTTATCGAAAAGAGTGTTATTACAGTTAAAAGAACAAAACTTAAAGATTCATTTAGATGATTTTGGAACGGGATATTCATCTTTAAGTTATTTGAAAACATATCCAATTGATACGTTAAAAATTGATCGTTCTTTTATGGAAGGTATATACAGAGATGAAAGAGATACGAATATTACGGCTGCAATTATTCATTTAGCACATACTCTAGGATTAAATGTAATTGCAGAAGGAGTAGAGAAAGCGGAACAAATACAATTTTTAAAGGAAAAGAATGTGAAACTCGTACAAGGTTATTTTTATAATCGTCCTTTATCGATATACGATGTGGAAAATATTTATTTTAAATAGTTTATAAAAACAAGAAAAAAAGTGATGTGCTAAATAGCACATCACTTTTTATGTGTACCTGGTTTATCGTTGTAACCAGATGTGAAAATAGCTGTAAGAAATGTGAGTGATACACCTAAAATTAATAATAATTTCATACTAATTTCCTCCTTACTTTTTCGGTTTACGAATCCTATTTGTGAATCGAAATGTATGTAAGGTTCCTAGAAGAAAAGAATTTATTTACAATGAATAGTAGCGTGAAAACGTTAATACCCTTATTATACAGAATTTTCTTTGAATTTTGGAGAGAATTTTATAGAGCTATTATATATTTCGTTTTGATTTAAAGAATGTTTAAGGACATCCTAGCATACCTTTTATAATAATCCGATTGAACAAGGAGATGGGGGAGGAGCTATAATGGATATTCTAAAAAAGATTGAACAGCATCGAGCAGCAGAAGAACGTTTACAATGGGAAGGTACGTTTGCGGAGTATTTGGAGCTTGTGAAAGAAAGACCATGGGTGGCTCAAACAGCACACTCTCGCATTTACAATATGATAAAAGATGCCGGAATTGAAGAAGTTGATGGTAGAAGAAAATATAATTTCTTTAGTAATCAGCTGTTTGGATTAGAGGATGCACTAGAGCGTCTTGTCGAAGAATATTTTCATCCATCTGCAAAACGATTAGATGTTAGAAAACGTATTTTATTATTAATGGGTCCTGTTAGTGGTGGTAAATCAACTTTAGTTACGATGTTGAAACGAGGATTAGAAACATATTCACGTACAGATCGTGGAGCTATTTTTGCGATTAAAGGCTGCCCAATGCATGAAGATCCATTGCATTTAATTCCGCACCATTTACGTGATGACTTCTTTGATGAGTATGGAGTAAGAATTGAAGGGAATTTATCACCATTAAATGTGATGCGTTTAGAGCAAGAATATGGATCAAGAATTGAGGATGTAGTTGTAGAGCGTATTTTCTTCTCTGAAGATCGCCGTACAGGGATTGGTACATTTAGTCCGTCTGATCCAAAATCACAAGATATTGCCGATTTAACAGGTAGTCTGGACTTTTCTACGATTGCAGAATATGGTTCAGAATCAGATCCTCGTGCATATCGATTTGATGGAGAATTGAATAAGGCGAACCGAGGTATGATGGAATTCCAAGAGATGTTAAAATGCGATGAGAAATTTTTATGGCATTTACTATCGCTTACGCAAGAAGGGAATTTCAAAGCGGGAAGATTTGCGCTTATTTCAGCAGATGAATTAATTGTAGCGCATACGAATGAAACAGAGTATCGTTCCTTCATAGCAAATAAGAAAAATGAAGCATTGCACTCAAGAATTATTGTAATGCCAGTTCCGTATAACTTACGAGTTAGTGAAGAAGAACATATTTATGAAAAAATGATTCGTGAAAGTGACGTGTCCAATGTTCATATTGCACCGCATACACTTCGAGTTGCAGCAATGTTTACCATTTTAACTCGTTTAAAAGATCCGAAGCGTCCGGATATTGATTTAATTAAAAAGATGCGTTTATATGATGGAGAAACGGTAGAAGGTTATAATGCAATTGATGTAGAAGAATTGCAACGCGAATATCAAGATGAAGGTATGAAAGGTATTGATCCTCGTTATGTTATTAACCGAATTTCTTCTACAATTATTCGAAAAGAGGTACCATCTATTAATGCACTAGATGTACTTAGATCGCTAAAAGATGGGTTGGATCAGCATCCATCAATTAGTAATGAAGATCGAGAGCGTTATATGAATTTCATCTCATTAGCGAGAAAAGAATACGATGAAATTGCTAAGAAAGAAGTACAAAAAGCGTTTGTTTATTCATACGAAGAATCAGCTAAGACACTTATGGATAATTATTTAGATAACGTTGAGGCGTACTGCAATAAGTCGAAATTACGTGACCCATTAACAGGTGAAGAAATGAGCCCAGATGAAAAATTAATGCGCTCAATTGAAGAGCAAATTGGAATTTCAGAAAATGCTAAGAAAGCATTCCGTGAAGAAATTTTAATTCGAATTTCTGCTTATGCCCGTAAAGGAAAGCGCTTTGATTATAATTCACATGAACGCCTTCGTGAAGCGATTCAGAAAAAACTATTTGCTGATTTAAAAGATATAGTGAAAATTACAACATCAACGAAAACGCCAGACGAAAATCAGCTTAAGAAAATCAATGATGTTGTTGCACGCTTAATTGATGAGCATGGATATAATTCTTCATCTGCGAATGAATTGTTACGTTATGTAGGTAGTTTGTTAAATCGATAGTTTGATAACAAAACGCTGTCTCTTGTTTTTTGCGGGACAGCGTTTTATTATCCGCTCATATGTGTATAACGTGTCATACCTTGTCCAAATATAATAAATTAAGATGCAATTTCATGAATTTATTGTCAATTATTTTTACAATATGCATATGATAGAGTAACCAACCATTCATACGAAAAAAGCCAACACAATACAATATGTTGCAAAGTGAAAATGTGTGCAACAATGCATTGTGTTTCTTTCTTATCGACGGTTAAATGTTACTTCTATTACGTGAGTGGAAAAATTTTGTTTAGGATGCTCGGAGTATTGTATGAAAAACGTTATATATGTTTATGGGATGATTTTCGATGGACAGTTATTTTTCAAGTATTCTAGCTTGCACATTACAGAACAAAATTTCTAGCTTGCTGTTCATAGAGGAAGACAATTACAGTAAGGAGGGAAAGAAATGGGCGAAGAAAATCAACCAAATTATACGATTTCACAGGAAAACTGGTCCCTCCATCGCAAAGGATATGACGACCAACAACGCCATCAAGAAAAAGTGCAAGAGGCCATTAAAAATAATTTACCAGACCTTGTAACAGAAGAAAGTATAGTTATGTCTAATGGCAAGGATGTTGTAAAAATACCGATTCGTTCTTTAGATGAATATAAGATTAGATACAATTATGATAAAAATAAACATGTTGGGCAAGGAAACGGTGATAGTAAAGTTGGTGATGTCGTTGCGAGAGACGGATCAGGTGGTCAAAAACAAAAAGGACCAGGAAAAGGGCAAGGTGCAGGAGATTCAGCTGGGGAAGATTATTATGAAGCAGAAGTCTCAATTTTAGAATTAGAGCAAGCGTTTTTCAAAGAATTAGAGCTGCCTAATTTAAAGAGAAAAGAAATGGATGAAAACCGGATTGAGCATATTGAATTTAATGACATTAGAAAAACAGGATTATGGGGAAACATTGATAAGAAGCGAACGATGATATCTGCATATAAACGAAATGCAATGGGTGGTAAAGCATCCTTCCACCCGATTCACCAAGAAGATTTAAAGTTCCGTACTTGGAATGAAGTGTTAAAGCCAGATTCGAAAGCGGTTGTATTAGCGATGATGGATACGAGTGGATCGATGGGAATATGGGAGAAGTATATGGCACGTAGCTTCTTCTTTTGGATGACAAGATTTTTGCGCACAAAATATGAAACGGTAGATATTGAGTTTATTGCCCATCATACAGAGGCAAAAGTAGTTACAGAAGAAGAGTTCTTCTCAAAGGGAGAAAGTGGCGGAACGATCTGTTCTTCCGTATACAAAAAAGCACTTGAGGTAATCGATAATAAATATTCACCAGACCGCTATAATATTTATCCGTTCCATTTTTCAGACGGTGATAATTTAACTTCGGATAATGCTAGATGCGTAAAGCTTGTGGAAGAGTTAATGAAGAAGTGTAATATGTTTGGATATGGGGAAGTGAATCAGTACAACCGCCATAGTACGCTAATGTCCGCCTATAAAAATATTAAAGATGAGAATTTCAGATATTATATTTTAAAGCAAAAAGCAGACGTATTCCATGCGATGAAAAGCTTCTTTAAAGAAGAATCAGGTGAAAAAATGGCATAATCCCTTTTAAAGGGATTATTTTTTTGTAAACTTTTTATTTTTTTAATTGACATCGATAATGAAAATCATTATCATTTATTCAAGAAATGATTATATTTAGATTTATAGATTTCGGAGGAGATGTAAAGTTGAAAAAAACTAAAAGAAAACATATAAATGCAATGCTAGTGGCGGCAGCCTTATCGCTACCGTTTGCTGTTTATTCAACACCTGCTTTAGCGGCGGTAGCAATTGAGGTGAATAAAACTGGCCAGACTTTAGAAAATGGTACATATGATGCTGTTATTAAAGCATATAAAGATAAAACGAATGAAGAATCTATGGCAGCTGTTTATATAAAAAATCCGAAATTAACAATTGAGAATGGAAAGAAAATTGTAACGGCAACGTTAAGTGATAGTGATTTCTTCAAATATTTGAAAACAGAAGATATCCATACTCTTGGTGTGTTTCATGATGTAAAAGTAATATCAGAAGATAAAAAGAAAAATGGAACGAAAGTGATTCAGTTTGAAGTAGGGGAATTAGGAAAGAGGTATAATATGCAAATGCATATTTATATTCCGACAATGGCCTATGATAATAAGTATCAAGTGCAATTTGAAGTAAATGCATTGAATTTAGAAAACAATGTTCCAGAAGAACAAAAGGAAAATAAAGAGGATAAAGTGGATCAACAAGATGAAAGTGCAAATGTAATAGTAGATAAGCAATTACAAATGCATATTAATAAATATAACTTGAATAGAGAGAATCTAAATACGCCAATAACTAAGGAAGATTTATTAAAAGTTAAATCTTTAATAGTCGTTGAGGCAAAAAGTAAAGGAATAAAAGACGTAAGTGGTCTAGAATATATGACGAACTTAGAAAACTTAACATTGGAAGAAGTCAAGTTAGAAAATATACATTTTATCTCGAAGTTGAGACAGTTAAAATCAGTAAATATAACTTATAGCGAACTTCAAAATATTGAGCCTTTGGCTGAGTTAGAGAATATTGAGAATTTAAATTTAAGAAACAATAAAATCTCAGATTTGAGCCCATTGAGTCAAATGAAGAGAGTTAAAATGTTAGATTTAAATAGTAATTATATAAAAGATATAACACCATTGTTTACAGTAACGTCTTTAAGGACTTTGACTGTAGCAAATAATCAAATTAGTAATGCTAATCTTGCTGGGATTGAGCAATTGAAAAATGTGAGAAATTTATCTTTAAGTAACAATGGACTTACTAATATCGAGCATATTACCTCAATGAAAAAGTTAGTGGAGTTAGACCTTTCTAAAAATGAATTAAAAAACATCGAACCTTTATTAAGATTATCTACTGTACAATCACTTAATTTAGAGGAAAACTATATTTCAGATATAACACCAATTAGTCAATTAACAGGCTTGTATGATTTAAAGCTAGGTTCAAATGAAATTCGTGATGTTAGACCTGTTCAAGAGTTAGGAAAAAGAATGTATATCGATATTCAAAGACAAAAAATCTTTTTAGATGATGTAGAAAAAGGTAAGGAAGTTAAAATACCTATCTATAATTTACAAGGAGAACCAATCGAGACTATTCAATTGAAGAGTGAAGATGGAATAGTTAATAACGGTGCTATTAAATGGAGTACTTCCGGTGAAAAAATATACGAATTTATGTTGGACTTAAAACGAGAAGAGAATGGTATTAAATTTAATGGAACAGTAATTCAAAATGTTGTTGAAAGGTTAGATGAAATAAAGGAAACAATAAAAGAGGATAATGAAAAAAAGGAAAATGTAATTCTCGATAAAGCTTTACAACAACATATTAATAAAGAGAATTTAGGTAGAGAGAATTTAAACGATCCTATCACAAAAGAAGATTTATTACAGATCAAAAAATTAGAGGTACTTAAAGAAAAAGGAAAAGAGATAAAAAATCTAACTGGTTTAGAGTACATGAAGAACTTAGAAAACCTCACTTTAGAGGGAGTAGGACTGAAAAATATAGAGTTCATCTCAAACTTGAAACAATTGAACGATGTAAATGTGTCTCATAATCAAATTGAAGATATAACACCGTTATCTGTATTGAAAAATTTACAATGGTTAGATCTTACAGATAATCGTATTAAAGATGTAACGGTTCTTGGCTCAATGTTAGACTTACTTAGTTTAAAATTAGCTGAAAATGAGATTCGTGATGTAAGGCCATTAATACAATTAGGTCAGTGGGGGACAATTGATGTTAGAAGGCAAAAGGTTATTTTGGATGATGCAGAAATAAATAAAGAAGTGACAATTTCTGTATATGATTTAGAGGGAGAGCCAATTGAAAAGATTACACTAAAGAGTGAAGGTGGAACGCTTACCGATGAGGGAATCATTTGGAGTACTTTAGGAGAAAAAATATATGAATTTGATTTAGATGCAGATCATGATGAGACTGGCATATTATATAGTGGCATTGTAATTCAGAATATAGTAGAAAAATTAATACCGAAAGAAGAAGTAAAAGAACCGGTAAAAGAAGTTGAAGAAACAAAAGAAGAAGTAAAAGAACCGGTAAAAGAAGTTGAAGAAACAAAAGAAGAAGTGAAAGAACCAGTAAAAGAAGTTGAAGAAACAAAAGAAGAAGTGAAAGAACCGGTAAAAGAAGTTGAAGGCGTAAAAAAATCAGCAACAGGATTGGATCAAGAGCCAAAAGGGAATAATCAAGTTGTTGCAAACGAGGGAAGAAAAGCAGACACTTTAAATAAACAACATACTAATAAGCCAGAGGAAGGCAAGAAATCTTTACCATCAACAGGCGGTGAGGCTAGCACATCGACTTTATTTTCTGGAATAACACTTGTTCTTTCCGCACTAAGTATGTTCGTATTTAGAAAGAGATTATTTAAGAAGTAAATAACGTTTAATCTTATTATTATATATAATTAATTTTTACTTTTTTGAGAAGACATTATCATGGCAGTTTCATTAGAAACATGCATATGATAATGTCTTTTTTTACGAGAGAAGGGTATTACTGGGGATTTCTAAGTGTATTAGAAATGGAAGAAAGCAGATTATTGTCGGGAGATAAAGGTTGATTTGTTGACGATATGTACAAATTATAGGAAGAAATAATATGAAATATTGCATTTTATATTGCTATATCTAGATTTTATGTTAAATTCTTGGATGGAATATTAAAATAGGGGGCAAGGATATGAACAAGAAATCAAAGATCAATAAAGTGATGCTTAGCATTAGTACAATGGCTTTATCGTTAGGGGCACTTCAAACTCATGCAGCAGTGGAAGAAAAAATACCGTATAACGTGTTGAAAACGAAACCGGTTGGAATTGAAAAGCCGGTAGATGAAGTTGGACATATTTCAAAAGTTGATGAAACTTTATCATTTCAAGAACGTTTAAAAGTAGGAGACTTTTCACAGCGACCAGCAGCTATTATGAAGAGTTCAGAAGTAAAGCAAGTTAAAGAAAGCTATTCGATGGCTGATTTAAACAAAATGAATGATCAAGAATTAATTGAAACGTTAGGAAGTATTAAGTGGAATCAAATTACAGACTTGTTCCAGTTTAATGAAGACGCGAAAACTTTTTATCAGGACAAAGGAAAAATGCAAGTAATTATAGACGAATTAGCTCATAGAGGTAGTACATTTACGAAAGATGACTCGAAAGGGATTCAAACGTTTACTGAAGTATTACGTTCGGCGTTTTACCTTGCATTTTATAATAAAGAATTAAGCGCTTTAAATGAAAGAAGCTTCCAGGACAAATGTTTACCAGCGTTAAAAGCTATTGCAAAAAATCCAAACTTTAAGCTTGGAACAAATGAGCAAGATACAGTCGTATCTGCATACGGTAAATTAATTAGTAATGCATCAAGTGATGTTGAAACGGTGCAATACGCATCGAATATTTTAAAACAATATAATGATAATTTTAATACATATGTAGACGATCGTATGAAAGGACAAGCTGTGTACGATATGATGCAAGGCATTGATTATGATATACAGTCTTACTTAAATGAGGCTCGTAAAGAAGCGAATGAAACGATGTGGTATGGAAAAGTAGATGGGTTTATTAATGAAATAAATCGTATTGCTCTTCTAAATGAAGTAACGCCAGAAAATAAATGGCTCGTTAATAATGGAATTTATTTTGCTAGCCGTTTAGGAAAGTTTCATAGCAATCCAAATAAAGGATTAGAGGTTGTTACACAAGCAATGCATATGTATCCACGTTTAAGCGAACCGTATTTTGTTGCGGTAGAACAAATTACAACAAACTATAATGGGAAAGATTATAGCGGGAATACGGTAGATTTAGAGAAGATACGTAAAGAAGGCAAAGAGCAATACTTACCAAAAACGTATACATTCGACGATGGATCTATTGTGTTTAAAACTGGGGATAAAGTGTCAGAAGAAAAAATTAAGAGATTATATTGGGCTGCGAAGGAAGTAAAAGCGCAATATCACCGCGTAATCGGAAATGACAAAGCTTTAGAACAAGGTAATGCAGACGACGTATTAACGATAGTAATCTATAATACTCCAGATGAATATCAGTTAAATAGACAATTGTATGGATATGAAACAAACAACGGTGGAATTTATATTGAAGAGACAGGTACATTCTTTACATATGAGCGTACGCCAGAGCAAAGTATTTATAGTTTAGAAGAGTTATTCCGTCATGAGTTCACTCATTATCTTCAAGGGAGATATGAAGTTCCCGGTTTATTTGGAAGAGGAGATATGTATCAAAATGAAAGATTAACTTGGTTCCAAGAAGGGAATGCAGAATTTTTCGCAGGATCTACTCGTACAAATAATGTAGTACCGAGAAAGAGCATCATTAGCGGATTATCATCTGATCCTGCAAGCCGTTATACAGCAGAGCGTACACTATTTGCTAAATATGGTTCTTGGGATTTCTATAACTACTCGTTCGCATTGCAGTCTTACTTATATACGCATCAGTTTGAAACATTTGATAAAATTCAAGATTTAATTCGCGCGAATGACGTGAAAAGTTATGATGCATATCGTGAAAATCTAAGTAAAGACTCTAAGCTAAATAAAGAGTATCAAGAGTATATGCAGCAGCTAATTGATAATCAAGATAAGTATAATGTACCGGAAGTAGCAGATGATTATTTAGCTGAACATGCACCAAAATCGTTAACAGAAGTGAAGAAAGAAATTAGTGAGACGTTGTCTATGAAAGATGCAAAAATGACAAAACATGAGTCTCAATTCTTTAATACATTTACATTAGAAGGTACGTTTACAGGTGATGTAACAAAAGGTGAATCAGAAGACTGGAACGCAATGGGTAAAAGAGTAAATGAAGCTTTAGAACAATTGGCGCAAAAAGAATGGAGCGGCTACAAAACGGTTACAGCATATTTCGTCAATTACCGTGTGAATAGTTCCAATCAATTTGAATATGATGTAGTCTTCCATGGTATCGCAAAAGATGACGGAGAGAATAAAGCTCCGACAGTTCATATAAACGGTCCTTATAATGGGCTTGTAAAAGAAGGAATTCAATTCAAAAGTGATGGATCAAACGACGAAGATGGAAAAATCGTTTCTTATTCATGGGAGTTTGGAGACGGAAGAACAAGTACGGAAGTTAATCCAGTACATGCATATGAAAAAGAAGGAACTTATAAAGTAGCGTTAAGAGTAAAAGATGATAAAGGAAAAGAGAGTAGAAGTGAAACAACTGTTACGGTTAAAGATGGAAGTTTAACAGAATCTGAACCAAATAATCGTCCAGAGGAAGCAAATCGTATCGGACTAAACACTACTATAAAAGGTAGCCTTATCGGCGGGGATCACACCGATGTTTATACATTTAATGTAGCATCAGCGAAAGATATCGATATTTCTGTTTTAAATGAGTATGGAATTGGGATGACGTGGGTACTTCACCATGAATCAGATATGCAAAATTATGCTGCTTACGGTCAAGCTAATGGAAATCATATAGAAGCAAAATTAAATGCAAAACCAGGTAAGTATTACTTGTATGTATATAAATATGATAATGGCGATGGAACGTACTCATTATCACTAAAATAAGTACTCTTCCAATGTATGTTTAACTTTACTTTTTGTGGAAAATAGTATATTATATAGATATACAATATATCGGTTATTTACTAGGAGGAGCCTGTCACAATGGGTTTCTCCTGTTCTTTTTTAGAGACCTGTCTTACAGGTTTTTCTTTAAAAATTAAATAACTGAAAATTAAGATTAATAATCTTTGAAAGAGGTGAGGCATACACATAACAAAAAAGGGATTGTTTAAGAAAGGGGGATAAAAATGATGTTGTTCGGTTATCCACTTGAAACAATTTATTTATACGGATTTACAATTGCAACTATACTTACTGTTATTTATATCTTTTTTGGAGATATTTTTGAATCAATATTTAGTGTTGGGGGCGGATCTGTATCCGTTGTAACGTTGCTACTTAGTTTTTTCGCCATGTTATGTGGACTTAGTTATATAGGAGAATATTTATACGCCTATAACAGTCTCGTTATTTTCGGGGCTTCATTTGCTATATCTTTTATCGGTGTTTTCATAATGAAAATACTAATTTTAAAACCAATTGCAGAAGCAGAACAAAATACTGTCCAACGCATGGATGAATTTATAGGATGCAAGGGAGAAGTCATTACTACAATCCCTAGAGAAGGATTTGGAGAAGTGTTAATCTCCTCTCAATTTGGAAGTAATGCAATACCAGCGAAAACAATTGGAAAGAAAGATATTTCACAAGGAACCGAGGTCATTATTGAGGGAGTTCAAGATGGTGTTTTACTTGTACAAAACATCGCTTATTCTTTAAAAAAACCAAAATTATAAGGGGGAATTTACATGACGATTCCATTAATTATCGGTGGAGTTTTACTCGCAATTTTAATTCTACTTATTTTAGTATTCATTACGAAGTATCGAACAGTTGGCCCGGATGAAGCATTAATTGTGACAGGGAACTGGCTTGGTGGTGGAAAGAATGTTGTTACTACTGATGACGGGAAGAAGATTAAGATTATCCGCGGCGGTGGTACTTTCGTAGTTCCAATTATGCAAAGAGGAGAGCCTCTTAGCTTATTAAACTACAAATTAGAGGTTGGAACACGTGATACGTATACGAAACAAGGTGTACCGATTACAGTAAACGGTGTTTCTATTATTAAAGTAGGATCGACAATTGAAGAAGTATCTACAGCAGCTGAACAATATTTAGGAAAAGAAACGGAAGAATTAAAAATAGAAGCAAAAGAAGTGTTAGAAGGGCATCTACGTGCTATTTTATCTTCTATGACAGTAGAAGATGCTTATAGTAATAGAGAGCAATTCGCACAAAAGGTACATGAAGTAGCTTCTACTGATTTGAAGAAGATGGGTCTTCGCATCGTCTCCTTTACAATTAAAGAGATAATGGATAAAAATGGATATTTAGATGCGCTTGGTCAGCCACAAATTGCAATGGTTAAGCGTGATGCAACAGTTGCGAATGCAGAGCGTGAAAAAGAGGCACGAATTGAAAAAGCTCGTGCTGAGAAAGAAGCAAAAGAAGCAGAATATCAACGTGATGCACAAATCGCTGAAGCTGAAAAACATAAGGAATTAAAAGTACAATCTTATAAGAGGGACCAAGAACAAGCTCGTGCAGATGCGGATCTTTCTTACGAATTACAACAGGCGAAAGCGCAACAAGGTGTTACAGAAGAGCAAATGCGAGTTAAAATCATTGAGCGTGAGAAACAAATTGAATTAGAAGAAAAAGAGATTGCGCGTCGTGAAAAGCAATATGATGCAGAAGTGAAGAAAAAGGCAGATGCAGATCGCTATGCTGTTGAACAATCAGCAGAGGCTGAAAAAGTAAAACAAATGAAAAAGGCAGATGCAGATCAATATAAAATTGAAGCAGAAGCAAGAGCGCGTGCAGAAGAGGTACGTGTGGAAGGTTTAGCGAAAGCAGAAATTGAAAAAGCGCAAGGTCAAGCGAAAGCGGAAGTACAAAAGGCACAAGGTACAGCGGAAGCAGATGTTATCAGGTTAAAAGGTTTAGCAGAAGCAGAAGCGAAACAAAAAATTGCAGAGGCATTTGAATTATATGGTCAAGCGGCAATTATGGATATGGTTCTTAAAATGCTTCCAAGTTACGCGAAAGAAATTGCAAGTCCACTTAGCAATATTGATAAAATTACAGTTGTTGATACAGGCGGCGGTGGTAAGAATAGCGGTGCCGGGAAGGTTGCAGGATATGCGACTGATTTAATGGCAACAATGCAAGAAACGTTAAAAGCTTCTTCTGGCATTGATTTAAAAGAATTACTAGAAGGATTCGCTGGAAAAGGTGCCGTGCAACAACTATCAAATGATAAACCTGTAGCATCAGTAGTAGAAGGTGAGAAAAAAGAAGTGAAAAAAGATAAAGAATAGTAAGACGGAAAGAACCTCTAGTAAATGGCAGTAGAACTACAAGAAATGATTGATAAATTTAAAGTGTAATAACAATTATTAAGAAACGAGGTAGTAATTTTACTTCGTTTCTTTTTTTATAAAGATAAAGAAATATATAGTAACCGTGTTATGATTAAACGTGATAATAAAAAAACTGTATTTTCTTTAAATTCTATCTTTATTCATGTTAGGGGAATGGTTTTGACATTTAAAAAATTAAAGCTACAACCGAGAATTACATTAACTATTAGTACACTTATTCTTGTTGTACTGCTGTTAACAAGTTATTTATTTTACTATATATTATCTGAAACGGTAGAGGAACAAATTGGAAAAAGGGCGTTGCATGTTGCAAAAACAGTTGCTGCTATACCGGAAATCGGGGAAGCTTTTCAAAAAGAAAATCCAGCTTCCATTATTCAGCCAATTGCAGAAAAAATTCGAATCGAAACAGATGCCGACTTTATTGTAGTTGGAAATAAAGATGGTATTCGTTACGCACATCCTATGCGGGATAAAATAGGAGAGAGAATGGTTGGTGGAGATAACAAAGGGGTTCTATTAGAGGGGAAGTCTTACGTTTCGGAAGCAACGGGATCATTAGGGCCTTCATTACGAGGAAAAGCCCCAATTCGTAATCAGGATAATGAAATTATTGGCGTAGTTTCTGTTGGATTTTCAATGGATGATATTCATGGAGCGATAGAAGTATATGGAAAGCGTGTGTTTTGGATTACAATAATAGGTCTGTTAATTGGGATAATTGGCTCTATATATTTAGCAAGAAGTATAAAACGAATGATGTTTGGAATGGAGCCAGAGGAAATTTCATCTTTATATGAGGAGCATAGTACAGTTATTCAATCCGTACGTGAAGGGATTGTAGTAATCGATAAAAATGGAATGGTTAGTTTAGTAAACCAAGCAGCACATGACATTCTTTCTTTAGATAAACAACAAAATATAATGGGAGAATTTATTTTAAATGTTATTCCTAACTCATCGATACTGGATGTACTTCAAACTGGCGAAGAACAATTTGATCGTCAATTAAATATAAAGGGACAGGATGTTATTGCCAATCGCCTACCTATTAAAGTTAATAATAAAGTAACTGGTGTAGTATCCAGCTTGCGCTTGAAATCTGAGATGGATCAATTAACAGCGGAATTATCTCAAACACGGCAGTATACAGAGGCATTACGGGCGCAAACGCACGAATATAACAATTTATTGTATACGCTTTCGGGTCTTATTCAATTAGAGTCTTATGAAGATGCTTTAGAGCTTATTCATAAGGAAACGGCAGTATATCAAGAGTTCGTTCAATTTATTATGAAAAGAATTCGAAATCCGTGGTTAGGTGGGATTTTAATTGGATTTTATAATAGGGCACGAGAGTTGAAGATTGATTTTACGCTAGATCGAGAAAGTAGTTTAGAAAATTTAAGTCCACATATTGAGAGTAATTACGTTGTTTCTATTTTAGGGAATTTGATCACGAATGCATTTGAAGCAATTGAAAGAAATCAAGATTATGATAAGAAAGTAAGAATGTTTGTAACAGACATTGGGGAAGAAATATTAATTGAAGTAGAAGATTCAGGACAAGGTGTTCATGATGAAATAATTACAAGCATATTCTATAAAGGTTTTTCGACGAAAGTGGGCGGAAAACGTGGATATGGATTAGCAAAAGTGAAAGAGTTAGTAGAAGATTTAAATGGGAGTATTGCGATTGAAAAAGGGGATTTAGGTGGTGCTTTATTTATCATTGCATTACCGAAAGAGAGAGGCGAATTGTAATGAATGAGGGGATTGAAGTATTGATTGTAGAAGATGATATTCGGATTGCGGAAATTCATCGTCGCTTTACTGAAAAAATTGAGGGATTTAAAGTAATTGGAACAGCAACGACTGGAGAACAGGCGAAGGAATGGTTAGAATTTGTAAAGCCGCAGCTCGTTTTATTAGATGTATATTTACCTGATATGCAAGGGACTGAACTTGTCACATATATTAGGCATAATTTGCATGATACAGACATTATTATGATTACAGCTGCGTCAGAAACAGATGTCGTACGTCATGCTTTACGTGGAGGAGTAACAGATTATATCGTAAAGCCACTTATGTTTGATCGATTTAAAACAAGTTTAGAAAATTATCAAAAGAAGATTATGCAGTTAAAGAGAAATGACCAATTATCACCAGAACAAATTGAACATCTCTGGTCCCAAAGGGGGGGGAAGGGCAACTCAATCGAATACGCCCCAAAAGGAATAGATCCTTTAACTTTAGCAAAAATAAAAAAGCATATGTTAACAGTTAATGAAGAAGGTATTACCGCAGAAGTGTTAAGCTCAATGGTCGGAGTGAGCCGATCAACAGCGAGGCGATATTTAGAGTATTTAATATCTGGAAAGAAAGTACATGCAGAGCTTATATATGGAAGTGTAGGGAGACCAGAGAGAAGGTATTTTCTTGTTTCTTCATAACAAAAAACAGTAGAGGATTGCATTTTCTCTACTGTTTTTTGCTTCTTATATTGGAATAATCCCAATTACAATTCCAGTAATCAACATCACCATTGTAGTTCCAACAGCCCATAATAAAGTAAAGCGTTGGTGTTCACCAAAATCAACTTTTGCCATTCCGACTAATAAATAAGTGGAAGCAACGAGTGGGCTTAATAAATGAACGGGTTGACCGAGCAAGGAAGCACGTCCCATTTCAGCTGCGCTAACTCCGTAAGCAGCAGCCGCTTTTGTTAAAATAGGTAATACACCGAAGTAAAAAGCATCGTTGGACATGAAAAATGTAAACGGCATACTTAGAAGAGCTGTAATAATTGGAAGCTGGGGTCCAAGTGCATCTGGTATGAGAGTAACTACACTTTGAGCCATCGCATCTACCATTTTTGTTCCAGATAGAATACCTGTGAAGATTCCAGCAGCAAATACGAGAGAAACAACCGCTAAGACGTTTCCAGCATGAGAAGCAATACGTTCTTTCTGTTGTTCTAAGTTCGGATAGTTAATCATAACAGCAATAGCAAAAGCGACTGTAAATAAAACAGGTAACGGCATAACTTCTAGTATGAGACAGACGAGAAGAGCGACGGTTAATAAAAAGTTAATCCATAGCAGTTTAGGGCGTTTATGCACGGCAGCTTCTACTGTGGCAGCTTGCTCATCCATTGTTTGCATTTGTTTTAAATATTGTACATCCATAATGCCTAAACGTTTTCTTTCTTTTTTTCCAAGATAGTAGGCAACGAAAACTACCCAAATTGCACCAGCAATCATTCCTGGTATAAGTGGTGTAAAGAGCTCTGATGCATCTAGTCCAAGTGCACTCATAACTCGAGCAGTTGGTCCACCCCAAGGTGTAAGATTTGTCACACCTGCCCCTAACATAACAACCCCAGCTAATATAAGTGGATTCATTCCGAGACGTTTATATAATGGGTACATTGCGGAAACAGTAATCATATACGTTGTTGTTCCGTCCCCATCTAATGAAACGATAATAGTAAGAATAGCTGTACCAACAACAATTTTTAAAGGATCCCCTTTTACAAATTTTAATATTTTACTAATGACAGGATCGAATAAACCGCTATCAATCATAATTCCAAAATATAAAATGGCAAACATAAGCATAATACCGGTAGGTGCTAATTTTTGAATACCCTCTAACATCATAGGACCCATGTCTGCATAAAAGCCGCCAATTAATGCGAAAGTAATTGGAATTAATATTAATGCTACTAATGCTGACATACGTTTCGTCATAATTAAAAACATAAAGACAAATACCATTGCAAATCCAAGTAGAGCTAACATTTGATCTCCCCCTCAAAAAAATGATTACGCTTTCAAAATAAATCAAAAATTCAGAATAAGGTTTTTTGTTTATCATAAAAGCATCTATTCAAATGGTAAATAATTTGAAAAATAACACCATTAGAAGCATAATTTTTATTTTGGTCATATTGTTCACGAAGGTAATTTTGAATTTTTAAAAATATGATTTACTTCTAACAAGAATGATAGAATAAGGTGAAAATAGTGAAGTGCGAAGTAGGGAGTAGATTTTGAATGGAAACGAGAATAGAAGAAGTTTATAGTTCTTATGAGGGGAAAATAGAAGAGATTTTTGTTAATGAATCTTCTTACGTATATGAGTGGGAAAAATTAATGATGATTCGAAAAAATAACGGTGAGCTTGAAAAAGTCGCGGTCGGTATCAGTGGAAATATAAGATTAGTAAATGTAGAAGTTGGGCAGAAAATTAATACAGATACATTATTAGTTAAGTTAGAAGATGATTTATTAATTACAGGCTGTGAATGATGAGAGATGTGTAGAAATAGCTACACATCTTTTTTGTTTCCTATATTACAAAAAGCACATTGTTTTTTCACAAATCCCACACAAGTTTTTGATATTCTCCTTGTGGAGTATACGGTTTTTAGGGAGGAATAGTGATGAGAATAAAGTATGTTGTGCTTGCTATATGTTTATGTTTCTTATTTACGATAGTGGGATGTGGGAAAAAGGAAACAACAGCTGTGGCAATTGATGAGAAACATGATAAGTGTGATATTTGCCAAATTGGGGTAACGGATAATCAATTTGCAACAGAAATCATTTTAGAAAATGGAAAAGCTTTAAAGTTTGATGATATTGGTTGTATGTATAAATGGATGGAGATTAATTCAGGTGAAAAGACGAAAGAAAAATTTGTTCGAGATTATGATTCGAAAGATTGGATTTCGTTAGAAGATGCCACTTACGTATATGATAAAACAATAACGACACCAATGGCTTATAATGTAATTTCTTTTAAAAATAAAAAAGATGCAGAGAGTTTTGTATCTAACTATAAGGGGAAAGTTCTTTCGTATAAAGAGCTAACAGAGCATAAATGGGAAATGAATAAAGAGATGATGGGGAAACCGAAAACAGGGAATCACGGTGGGCATCATTAATAATAGAAAAAGACAACTATATAGTTGTCTTTTTCTATTATTAATGAGATGAAAATAAGAGGATAAAAGGTGTAAAATATTTAAAAGAACGGTTACAATGGAATATAGTAACCTAAAGCAATCATTTATGTACTTTTTAGAAATGTATACAAATGCGGTAAAAACGTGCTAAACTAATTGCTTCGCTAATATAGGTTGAGAAACATCGATATAAGTTTAGGATAATCCGATTAAAGAAGGAATCTAAAGGGCTTATGGATAAATGTACTCAAGAAGAATTTTTGTATGTGATGGAGGAATGGTTAAGAAAACATTATCTTTCATAGGAGCTGTAGTTGTGAGAAAACAAAAAATTTTATTATGTATGTTATTAGGACTTTTAATGACGGTAGTGGCTTGCGATAAGCAAGAAGAGTCAGAATCAAAACCGGTTCATGTGAAAAACGAAAAGAAAAAAGAAAAGCATAAAGAACAGGAAGAATTTAAAGAAGAAAAAAGTATAAATTTAATGGACAAACAGTTGCTACTTTCTGCGACACTTGGAGATACAGAAACAGCTATGAAGCTGATCCAAGATGGAGCGAATATCAATGTAGAAGGTGACAACGGAGAAACGCCTGTCCTTGCAGCGACGTATCAAAATCATGTAGAAACAGTTAAAGCATTAATTGGTGCAGGTGCTAATATTGAAATTAAAGATGAGAAACAAAGCAATCCACTTCTTTATGCAAGTAGAGAAGGATATACGGATATTGTAAAAGTATTAATTAATGCAGGAGTTAATACGAAAGAAACGACTAAGTCAGGTGGAACAGCACTTATTTCTGCATCTGAGCGTGGCCATGTAGAGGTTGTTAAAGAATTATTAGAGCATACAGATATTGATGTGAATTATAAGAATGAACGTGGTGGAACAGCTTTATTAGAAGCAATTGTATTAGGAAATGGTAGTGAAAGTCATAAGAAAGTAATTCAAATGCTTATTGACCACGGGGCAGATGTAAATATGGCCAATAAGGAAAATATTACGCCGCTGCAATATGCTGAAAAAAGAGATTTTAAAGATATTACGAATATGTTGAGGATAGCTGGAGCGAATGAAGTAGTACAGCCGCAACCACAACTGGCGGAATAACAAGTACGAAATAATCCCATTTAGATAGACAGAATGAAGAAGTCATTTTAGTATGATGGATTCAGTAATGTGTATTTAAATGGGATTTTTGTTTTGAAAAAATGGATGGATGCTATATCGAGGAGGCTACAAATGAAATTTTCAGAACTTGAGTTAATAGCAATTCAAGCAGAGGTTTTATTTGTTCATAATCAAGTAGGAAGAATAAAGTGTGTAAATGAAAATGGAAATCTGAAAGCACCACGTTTTTTTCTGAGCAGAACTCGTGAAGGGAATATAACGAGATATCATTATAAACTGCATGATGAAATGGTAAGTAAGATCGAGAAATTAATTCGAGAACATCCAAAACATATAGAGATAGCAAAAATCATTAAAGTATTAAATGAAGAGAGAACGGTGGAGAATATTTGGGTGGGTCCTGCTTACATGTTTCCAAATAATTTAAATAAACCAACTAGAACAATACAAATAACAGAGAAGAATAAAGAGCTTTTGCGAGAAAATTTTCCTAATCTAATAGAACAGATGGAATGGAGGCAACCTTATTTTGCAATTGTAAAAAATGAAAAGGTAGTTTCTATATGTTGCAGTGCCAGAAGTACGCCCATAGCTGCTGAGGCAAGTGTGGAAACTTTAGCGGAGTTTCAAGGGAATGGATATGGTGTTGATGTCGTTACAGCCTGGGCAATATCAATACAAGAAGAAAAGCGCATTCCGCTTTATAGCACTTCTTGGGATAACTTTGCTTCGCAAGCAGTGGCAAGAAAACTAAAACTCATTAATTATGGCATGAACTTACATATGGAGTGAATTTTAAACATCGTTGTATTTCGTTTGGTTATATTCGTATATATAGATTAATGTAAATGATGATATGGTGAATATTTACGTTTGATTAACACCTAATTAACAATTTATCAAAACTGACTTAATAAATGCGTAATATAGTAAAGATAACAAAATAACTAGGGTAGAGAACATTTGGGAACACCCGCTTACATATAACGTGCCACTTTCTTAGGTGTGCTCTATTCCCTAGAGTTCAAATAAGGAGAAAGGTGTTCTATGTAAGTAGGTGTTTTTAGTTTGGATAAAAATAGAAAAGCTAGGTGGAATAAATGTTTAAAGAACCTTATATTGCGATGATAAAGGATTCGAAAGGGTATAAAGCATACAAAAAATTACCGAAAACAGTTTTTCTTATGACGGGTTCAATGCTGGAGTTACCAGAGCGTGTATATGAATTACAGAAACATGGACATGATGTATTTCTTCATTGTGATTTTATACAAGGTTTAAATACGAATGCAGAAGAAGCTCTTTTGTATATTCAAGATGTTATCGGAGCACAAGGTATTATTTCAACAAAGGGATCGACAATTCGAAATGCCAATAAAATTGGATTAAAAACGATTCAACGTATTTTTATTGTCGATACTTTATCTTTTACAAAATCAATTGAAAATTGTAAAACGACTAAACCAAATGCGGTAGAGATTATGCCTGGAATTATGCCTTCTATCATTAAACAGCTAGCAGGGGAAATAGAATTTCCTATTATTGCAGGTGGATTGATTCAAACGCGGGAAGATGCGGAAATTGCCATTCGTGCAGGAGCAAGTGCGATTTCAACGAGTCATTATGAAGTATGGATACAAGAAGAAAAAAGGAGTGCAACCTTGTGATCGAATTGAAAGATATTTCAAAGGTATATAAAAATGCGGAAGAGACAGCGGTTAAAGACGTATCGGTTCATATTAAGAAGGGAGAATTTTTTGTTTTAGTTGGACCTTCGGGATGTGGAAAAAGTACATTACTACGAATGATCGCTGGCTTAGAAGAAATTTCTTCGGGAGATTTAATGATTAATGAACGTGTTGCAAATGATTTGGAGCCGAAAGACCGTAATCTATCAATGGTATTTCAAAATTATGCATTATATCCACACCTAACTGTAGAAGAAAATATTTTATTTGGACTCAAGGTAAGGAAAGTACAAAAAGAAGAGCGACAAAAACGATTAATGGAAGCTATTAAAATGGTAGGACTGAAAGAGTATGTGAAAATGAAACCGGGCCAATTATCAGGCGGACAAAGACAGCGTGTTGCGCTTGCCAGGGCGATCGTGAGTCAAGCACCGATTTGTTTAATGGATGAACCACTTTCAAATTTAGATGCGAAATTACGTGCGCAAATGAGGATTGAAATTAGAGAAATTCAGCAACGACTAGGAATTACGATGATTTACGTTACTCACGATCAAATAGAAGCGATGACTATGGGAGATCGTATCATGGTCTTAAATAAAGGAAGTATACAGCAAGTTGGAACACCGCTTGATATATATAACGAACCAGCAAACGAATTTGTTGCAAGTTTTATAGGTTCTCCTTCTATGAATATAAATGATGGAGAAGTGGATAAAGAAAAAGGCGTATTACATATAGGGCAATTACAAATTCCATTATCTATTGGACAGTTAAAGCAATTACCAAAAGGAACAATTCGAGTAGGCATGCGTCCTGAGCATATTGCATTGTCTGAGGAAGGACAAGAAGTTACGCTACAATCTATAGAAGTATTAGGAAATGAATCTATATTAAACTTTGCGGTAAATGGTGCAACTTGGAGTGCGAAAGTTATCGGGCAGTTACCTCTGAACAAAGGTGACAAAGTAAAATTATTATTCTCACAAGATAAACTATGCTTCTTTCACCAAAATACGAATGAACGATTAAAAGTGATGGCTGAAGAAGAGTTGAAAGTGGTGGCGAAATAATGATTGAAGTAAGTAAGTTACCAGTTCAAACAACAGTGTCAAAAAAGAAGAGTTTATGGGGCAGAACGAAAGATTTAAGAATAGGATTATTGTTTTTGGCGCCATCTATTTTACTATTTTCGATTTTTCTTTTCTATCCATTGTTTAGGACGATTTATTATAGCTTTTATTTAACAGATATACATGGAGAAGCTAATCTTTTCGTGGGCTTAGAAAATTATCAATATTTATTTTCTGATCCTGCTTTCTACAAAAGTATAAAGTCAACGTTATTATTTGTTTTATATACAGTGCCTACTAGTATTATATTCGCCTTATTTCTTGCATTACTTGCAAATGAAAAAGTAAGAGGTATTGCATTATTTCGAGTCCTGTTTTCTTCAACAATGGGCATATCAGTAGCTGCTAGTGCAGTGATTTGGCTATTTTTATTTCATCCAAGCGTAGGGCTATTTAATAATATATTGGCCGCTATGAATCTTCCTGCAATCGCATGGTTAACGAGTCCAGAATGGGCACTGTTTTCTGTATCGGTTACAACAGTTTGGGTGAATACAGGATTTGCATTTTTAGTTATATTAGGCGGTTTACAAAATATTGATACGTCTTTATATGAGAGTGCATCTATAGACGGTGCTAGCTATTTATATAAGCTTCGCCGCGTTACATTACCGATGCTATCACCAACTTTATTTTTTATTGTGACAGTAACGTTAATTAGTGCGTTCCAAAGCTTTGGACAAATTGATATTTTAACGCACGGTGGACCAAATGATGCAACGAATTTAATTGTGTACTCGATTTATAAAGAGGCATTTGTAAATCATCAATTTGGAACAGCAAGTGCACAAGCGATGGTATTATTTGTTTTCATTTTCATTGCTACATTACTTCAATTCAAGTTTGCTGAGAGAAAGGTGCATTATAAATGATCGTTAAACAGTGGAAACAAAATTTCCTATTATACATGCTGCTCATTATTAGTGCAGTAATGGTGTTTTTTCCTGTCCTGTATGCGTTTGTAATAAGCTTTATGACACCAGATGATATTCAAATGAGAAGGATATTTCCAACTCAATTTACTTTTGATAATTTCATTAATATTTTTCAAAAAGTACCGCTTTTTACATACTTATATAACAGTTTAATTGTATCGACAGTTGTTATGATTGGACAACTTATTGTGTCAAGCTTAGCGGCTTATGCTTTTGTTTTTCTCCAGTTTAAAGGAAGAAACGTAATTTTCTTCTTGTTTATTTCAACGATGCTTATTCCGTGGGAAGCAACGATGGTACCGAACTTTTTAACGATTCAAAACTTCGGGTGGATTAATAGCTTTGCTGGGATGACAGTACCATTTTTTGCAACAGCTTTCGGTATTTTCTTACTACGTCAACATTTTATGACGCTTCCGAATGAATTGAAAGAAGCTGCTTTTATTGAAGGGATTGGAAATATAAGGTTTTTATTCAGAGTTGTAATTCCGTATTGTAAAACGAGTTTTATTACGCTTGGAGTATATAGCTTTTTAACAACATGGAATATGTACTTGTGGCCGCTCTTAGTGACCACTGATGAAAGAGTAAGAACAGTTCAAATTGGTGTGAAGCAGCTTCAATCTCAAGAGGTTGCAACTGATTGGGGCAGTGTAATGGCCGGTGTTACGGTTATCGTCATTCCAACGTTGATTTTACTATTTTTAGGGCAAAAGCAATTACAACAAGGATTAACAAAAGGTGCAATTAAATAAGCATACATAGGAAAAGGTGGAATTGAGATGAGTTTATTGAAAAAAAGTGCTGCTCTTTTAATGGCAGCCACAATGGCATTAACCGGGGTAGCTTGTTCAAATAGTAAAACAGAGGGTAAGCCTGAAGCACAGGCAAAAGTAGCTCCAGTTGAAAAGAATGGTGATAAAACTGTAATTCGTTTCTGGCATGCAATGGGTGGAAAAACACAAGGTGTACTAGATGGGCTTGTTGCAGACTATAATAAGTCGCAGAATAAATACGAGATAAAGGCAGAGTTTCAAGGAACATACGAAGAGTCTTTAACGAAGTTTAAAACGATGTCTGCAACGAAAGAAGCGCCAGCTCTTGTTCAATCGAGTGAAATTACAACGAAGTATATGATTGATAGCAAAAAGATTACGCCTATCGATAGCTGGATTAAAAAAGATAAGTACGATACATCAAAATTAGAAAAAGCAATTACGAACTATTATTCAGTTGATGGAAAAATGTATTCTATGCCGTTTAATTCATCTACACCAGTATTAATTTATAATAAGGATGCCTTCGCGAAGGCTGGATTAGATCCAGAGAAAGCTCCGCAAACATATGCTGAGTTAAAAGAAGCGGCGAAAAAGTTAACGATTAAAGACGGCGGAAATGTAAAGCAGTATGGATTTTCAATGCTGAACTATGGTTGGTTTTTTGAAGAGTTGTTAGCGACACAAGGTGCTTTATATGTAGATAATGAAAATGGTCGTAAAGATGCTGCACAGAAAGCGGTATTTAACGGAAAAGAAGGCCAAAAAGTATTTGGGATGTTAGATGAATTAAATAAAGCTGGTGCACTAGGAAAGTATGGAGCAAGTTGGGATGATATTCGTGCCGCGTTCCAGTCTGGACAAGTTGCTATGTATTTAGATTCTTCAGCTGGTGTTCGTGATTTAATTGATGCATCTAAGTTTAATGTAGGCGTTTCGTATATTCCGTATCCAGAAGATTCAAAGCGAAATGGTGTTGTTATTGGTGGTGCATCATTATGGATGACGAATATGGTTTCAGAAGAAACGCAACAAGGTGCTTGGGACTTTATGAAATATTTAACGAAGCCAGATGTACAAGCAAAATGGCATACAGCAACAGGGTATTTCTCAATTAATCCAGATGCATATAATGAGCCGTTAGTAAAAGATCAATACGAAAAATATCCACAGCTAAAAGTAACAGTAGAACAATTGCAAGCGACGAAGCAATCTCCAGCAACTCAAGGGGCATTAATTAGTGTATTCCCAGAATCAAGAGATGCAGTTGTAAAAGCATTAGAAGCAATGTATGACGGAAAGAATAGTAAAGAAGCTTTAGATGAAGCTGCAAAAGCAACAGATAGAGCAATTAGTATTTCAGCTCGTACGAGTCAAAAATAAGAGAAAGCCGCATCCTTTTTCAGGATGCGGCTTTCTTTATAGGGAGATAAGGGATCAAAGAAATGATGAAGTCTTATCTCTTTTATATGAGTAAAGGGTCTAGAATGAATTTTGTCTTTTTCATTATTTGTTTAACTCCATTGCAATCTGTTTCCCATTTACGAAAACCTCTGCCACCGCTACTACAACTTCCATCACTTTTTTCATATCTCATCTCTCCTTGTTTTTTGTTTCATTTCTTACTTTTAGTATAAGGAAATGCAGTAACTGCAACTATCGAATTGGATGACAAGAGACTTACATTGTTGTAAGGATAATAGTTTTAGTTTGTAATAAATGTGATTCGGAAATTTCTGTCTTTTTGAATTATAATTAGAAAGAGAATGTTTTAGAAAGAAGGGGATAATATGAAAAGAATTCTTGTTATTAGTGATATTCATGGAGAAATAGAAAAGTTCGAACAATTATTGGAAGAAGCTCACTACGATGCAAAACAGGATCAACTAATTTTGTTGGGGGATTATGTAGATCGTGGCCCGAATGCAAGTGCTGTCATTGAAAAGGTAAAAGAGTTAAAAGAAGAGGGAGCCTTCGTTTTAAAGGGAAATCATGAAGATATGATGATTAAGGCGTTAACGACAGATGAGGAACGTTCATGGAACCATTGGGTAAAAAGGAATGGTGGAGATAAAACGTTATATAGCTATGGATTTGTAGAAGAAGACATTGCGGTTAATGAGGAAAACTTCCAAAAACCGATTTTACAATCTCATATATTAGAGGAACATGTAACGTTTATTCAAGAATTAGATCATTACATTGAAACAGAAGAGTATATCTTTGTACATGCTGGTGTTGAGCCAATGAAACGAGTTTCTGAATCTGAACCATATACGTTAATGTGGATCCGTAATGAGTTTCATAGTGGGTATAGTGGCGAAAAGGTTGTTGTATTTGGCCATACGGAAACAAAGACGCTCCATGGAAATGATAATTGTAATGTGTATTTTGGGGATAACCGTATTATAGGGATTGATGGCGGTGCTGTGTATGGTGGCCAGTTAAATTGTTTGGAGTTGCCGAGTAAAAAGATGTATGTAGTAAAAAATTGAAAGCGATAAGTGAAATCTTATTTCTTTCAATTTTTTATTAAGCAAAATTTAAGAAAGAGCTTTTATAATAAAGGTTCAAAATTCTATATCAAGCAAAACCTTAGAAGGAAATAGTTAAAAATAAAATTACATAATATGATTACATTCTTTCGTTATGAAGAGAAGAAATGTAATAATAAAAAGAATTGAAATAGATTGTGGAAGGTGAGAATATGCGCTTACTTGTAGTAGAAGATAATGCTTCTTTATTAGAGTCTATTGTCCAAATCTTACGTGATGAGTTTGAAGTAGATACAGCGTTGAATGGAGAAGATGGATTATTTTTAGCACTGCAAAACATTTATGATGCAATCCTACTTGATGTGATGATGCCAGAAATGGACGGATTTGAAGTGATTCAAAAAATACGTGATGAAAAGATTGAAACGCCAGTCCTGTTTTTGACAGCGAGGGATTCTTTGGAAGACCGGGTGAAAGGATTGGATTTTGGTGGAGACGACTATATTGTTAAGCCATTTCAGGCTCCTGAATTAAAAGCGAGAATTCGTGCTTTGCTACGCAGAAGTGGTAGTTTAACGACACAGCAAACTATTCGCTATAAGGGGATTGAACTGTTCGGAAAAGATAAAGACGTTCAAGTGGATGGACAAGGTATTAAGCTGACATTGAAACAATATGAGCTACTAGAGTATCTCATTCAAAATAGCGGTAAGATTTTAATGCGTGAACAAATTTTCGATCGTGTTTGGGGCTTTGATTCAGATACGACAGTAGCAATTGTAGAAGTGTATGTGCATCATTTACGTAAAAAATTAGAACCATTCGGTTATCAGAAAGATATTCAAACCGTTCGAGGTATTGGATATATATTAAAAGAACAATGAAAAAAGGAAGTATGTTTCAAAAAACACGCATTCGTCTGACTATATTAAATTCGTTAGTGTTTATTATATTAATTGGAGTGTTAGGAAGTTTAGTGTATTCATATACATCCAATGAAATTTATAAGGGAGTAGATGAATCGATAAAGGACTTTATTATAAAGATAACGAGAGAAAAGCCACTAGGACCTCCACGATTTGAGGTGGGTAAAGAATTACGTATAGGGGATTCAAAAGCTTTTTACTTAATATGGGACGAAAGTAAGCAATTGCGAGAGATTGATCCGAGAGTTCGAGATCGTAGTTTTCTGAAAGAAAACAAAATAAAGCTATCCCCCAAAAAAATTGGAGATTTCTATGATATAGAAATAAAAGGAAAAAGTTATAGAACCGTGGCAGTCAAAGAAACTATACGTTCGGGAGAGAATGTCACATTTCAAATATTACGTGAAACTACGACTGAAACAGAAGTACTGCGTACATTGTTTTTAATTCTTGTTATTGGTTGTAGCATAGGAAGTCTATGTGCAATAGGTATCGGCTTTTTCCTAGCTGGTAGAGCGCTCATACCTATTCAAAATTCATGGGAAAAGCAGCAACAGTTCGTGTCTGATGCATCACATGAATTAAGGACACCACTTGCAGTTATTCAATCAAAAACGGATGTGTTATTCCAGTCACCATCCGCTACGATAGAAGAAAAGGCGATGGATATCTCTACAATTTCAAAGGAATGTAGGCGATTATCGAAACTAGTTAGCAATTTATTATTGTTAGCGCGTTCGGATTCTAATCAAATTGAGATGGATAAGAAAACATTTGAACTAGATAAATTGTTAGAGGAAATAGTAGATCCATATAAAGAAATTGCCTCTTATCAAGAAAAAGAGATGATATTAACAGTAGAACGTGATATATCGTTTATGGGTGATAGAGAGAGAATACATCAAATGATGGTCATATTGTTAGATAATGCGATGAAGTATACGAATGAAGGTGGGCATATTCAAATTGATTGCATGCAAACGGGCGGTTCAATTCGTATACAGGTGAAAGATGATGGAATAGGGGTGAAAGAAGAGGATATTCCAAAATTATTTAATCGTTTTTATCAAGGTGATAAAGCGAGAAGTGCATCAGAAGGTGCCGGATTAGGCCTTTCAATCGCCAATTGGATTGTAGAAAAGCATTACGGAAAAATATCAGTAGAGAGCAAATGGGGAGATGGTACTTGCTTTGAAGTGATTTTTCCTAAAAACCAAAGAATATAAGTGAGAAGACGACCTTGTTTTTACAAGGTCGTCTTTTTTTTAAGGGAAAGTTAAGGAATTGTTTATAGTATGTATTGCATATAGAAAGTTCGTTACAGGAAGAAACGATTATAGAAGTGTATTTGAGTAGATTTTATCAATCATAATGTTACCTCAAGCAGCGGTGAGATGTATGTATAGTATTAAAAAAATTATGGGAATGATGGAAAAGACAGTGAAAGAGGGAGGAAGTAAATATGAAAAAGAAAATGATGACGGTATTCACTATTGGAGTAATGAGTTTAAGTATATTAGGGGGTGCCTCTCCTTCTGAAGCACAAAAAGGAAAGACAGATTACGCGCAGCGCAGTAAAGAACAATTAAACAATGGTAAGATACATGCAGTGCATACAGAAGAAAAAGCAGAGAAACTAGGTATTGAAACGGAAGGCAAAGAGCAAATCACGTTAGAAAAAGAAATTCATGAAACGGAAGTAGGAAGAGAAGCAGAACAGTTAGGAATTTCGATTGAAGGAAAAGATGTTGGGACTCTTTCAGAAGAAATCTATGAAACAAAAGTGAAGCAAGAAGCATCAAAATTAGGCATATCTATAGAGAATACATCGATTGTAAATTTAATTACTCAAATTAATACGATTAAAATTAATGAAGAAGCAGATAAATTAGGGATTTCGACAAATGGAAAAGAAATAGAAGACATTGAGGAAGAAATTTACGGAACAAAAGTAAGAGAAGAAGCAGATAAGTTAGGTATCTCTCATAAAGAGAAAGAAATAGAAGAGTTAGTACAAGAAGTGTACGAACAAAAAGTACAAGAAGAAGCAAAAAAATATCATATTGATTTATATGGGAAAGATATATATCAAGTATTAAGAGAAATCAATGAACAAAAGGTAATACAAATGGCGGATGAGCTTGGTATGGATAGAGAGAATTTGAATATTCAAGATTTGGCGGAGAAGATAAATCTTGAACAACCTGAAAAGGGAAAAGAGCTTAAGTTTGTTCCTATGGTTCAAACAGATGCTGATGCGTTTTATTCGTATTTAACGAATTAAAAAGGGCGTGAGGGTGATACGAAAATGGAAGTGGTATATATGTATGGCCGTACTTTGTATAGGGATATGGGGTGCATATACAAATGGAATTACAAAGTATGTGGAGAAAGTAAAGGGGTTACTATTTTCAAGTATACAAAGTCAAAAACGAACAGAGTTTAGTAATAACGATGAAAAAGTCATTTTATCAAATGTGCCTTTAATTCAGCAATTACCAGAGTTAGAGAGAGGCTGCGAAGTAACAAGCTTAGCGATGATGTTACAATATGCGGGTGTTTCTGCAGATAAGATGAAATTAGCAAATGAAATAAAAAAAGTTAACTTTATAGAAGATGGTGTACGCGGGAATCCGAATGAAGGATTTGTTGGGAACATTTATACGCTTTCTGAATCGGGATACGGTGTATATCATGGACCACTTTTTCAGTTAGCGAAAATATATTTACCGAATAAAGCTGTGGATTTAACAGGGAAGAGTATAGAAGAGATTTATAAGAGTGTAAAAGCTGGGCAACCAGTAGTCATGATTACGAATGCAACATTTGCACCACTAGATGAGGATGAATTTACTATATGGGAAACAAATAGTGGAGATGTTTCTATTACCTATAATGAACATTGTGTTGTACTTGTTGGGTATGATAAGGAATCTGTATATATTCGAGATCCTCTCAATGATAGCTTAGATGTAAAGGTACCGAGAGAAGACTTTGAACAGGCATGGGTGCAGATGGGGAGCCAAGCAATTAGTTATGTGAAAAGTTCAAAGTAAAGTAAGGGAATAAGGGTATACAGATTATAAAGAAGGTTTTGTGAGAAGTGTTTTAAAGAAGTAAAATTGATAAGAAGAAAGAGAACTTCTATGTATGGAAGTTCTCTTATTTTGTAATTTAAACTTTGAAGAATAATTACATATGTAAAAATGCATAATCAATAAAAAAAATACGTGTTATTATTATATTTTGTTTCTAAAATTAATTGAGCAGCAGAAACAATGAAAGGTTTAGCAGGCGATGAAAATGAAGTAACGAATGCTATTGGTGAAATTGAACAGGTTACAGAAGAACTATAAGAAATTAAAGTATAATAACAGAAAATAAGTAAGGTGAAAATAATATCACCTTACTTATTTTTCTATTCAGCAATTAGGGGAGTTATTAACGGGATGAAAAAAAGAAAAAAACTATGGAATTTATGGAAAACGATTACATTATTAGTGTGCACAGTTGTAATTTTTTCTTTACTCGTAACAGATATTTTAATTAGCCATAATGTTGAACGAACGACAGAGGAAAGCCAGGCGGAGAAGGCAAAAACGATTGCACGTATTGTGGCAAATGATTCTATTGTAATTGATGGGTTGGCGGGGAAGGTAGATCCCTCTTTGATTCAAGTGTATACAAATAAGCTATTAAAGAGTACGGATGTTCAATTTATTGTAGTTATGGATATGGATGGAATAAGAAAATCGCATCCAAATCCTCAAAAAATAGGTCATCATTTTATTGGGGGAGATGAGGGACCTGCATTGAAAGGGAAGGAACATGTATCGCTAGCAGAAGGAACTTTAGGTATTTCAATGCGAGTATTTGTACCAATATTTTCTGAAACAGGTGAACAAATTGGAGCGGTGGCTGTCGGTATTTCAGCAGATAATGTAAAAGAAAGGGTTAAGGAAAGTAGACATATTATTTATATTGGTGTTGGAGTTGGAGTACTAGTCGGAATTATAGGAGCAATATTGCTAGCTAGGCATATAAAGAAAAGCTTATTCGGTCTTGAGCCACACAGGATAGCGAAAATTCTTGAGGAAAGAAATACGATGTTACAATCTGTAAAGGAAGGTATTATCGCTGTAGATAAAGAGGCGAGAGTAACGTTAATTAATAATGAAGCGAAACGGCTATTTAAAAAAAGTGGACTGGAAGAAGATTTTATTGGTAAAGATGTTGAATTGTATATGCCGAATTCACGTATAAAAGAAGTGTTGCAAACAGGAGAGGTACAATTAAACGAGGAACAAAAAATTTATGGGATTACGATTGTTACTAATCGTGTTCCTTTATATGTAAAAGGAGAAATAGTTGGTGCAATTGCAACATTTCGTGATAAAACAGAAATTAGAAAATTGGCAGAAGAACTAACTGGTATTAGGCTATATGCGGAAGCTTTACGGGCACAATCTCATGAATTTATGAATAAAATGCATGTCGTATTAGGGTTAACGCATATGAAACAGTATGAAGAATTGCAGAAATATGTAAGTAGTATGGTATCAGAGCATCAATATGAAATTGGGGGGATTATGAAAAAAATTCAAAGCCCAGTATTTGCTGGATTTTTACTAGGTAAACTTAGTTATGCTAGAGAGAAAAATATAAAGTTAATTATAAAAGAAGATTCTTACTTACCAGAAATATATGATGAACGTATCATTCATGAACTAATCACTATTGTCGGAAATTTAATTAATAATGCATTAGACGCAGTGACAAATTGTGAGAAGAAGCAGGTTGAAATTGGAATACAATATGGGGATACATTAATCATTACAGTACAAGATACGGGGAAAGGCATAAAAGAAGATGAAATTGATGCATTATTTATAAAAGGTTATTCTACAAAGGGGGATAATCGGGGGTATGGTTTGCATCTTGTAAAGGAAAGCATACAGCGAATAAACGGGGAAATTTATGTTCATTCATTGTTAGGAACGGGGACGACAATAACGATTGAAATACCTAAAGGTAGGGATGAGAGGTAAATATGATTAAAGTTTTAATTGTAGAAGATGACCCGATGGTAGCGATGTTAAATACACATTATTTAGAGCAAGTAGGAGGGTTTGAACTTGTTCATGCAGTTAATTCGGTAAAATCGGCGATAGAAGCATTAGAAAAGTCACGAGTAGATTTAGTATTACTTGATATTTTTATGCCTGAAGAGACTGGATTCGAGCTTTTAATGTATATTCGGAATCAAGAAAAAGAAATCGATATTATGATGATTTCAGCTGTACATGATATGGGGAGTATAAAAAAAGCATTACAATATGGGGTTGTGGATTATTTAATTAAACCATTTACATTTGAACGATTTAAAGAGGCATTAACTATATATCGAGAAAAACTCACTTTTATGAAAGAACAACAAAAAATTAGTCAATCGGAATTAGATTCATTAATTTTGCAAAAAGAAAAAAGAGAATCTTTTGTTAATAAAGAACTTCCAAAGGGATTAACGAAGCAAACGTTGCAATTAATTTGGCAGAAGATCGAGTCGCTGAATGGACGAGCTTTTACAACAGATGAAATGGCGCAATTAGTAGGGGTTTCAAGAGTTTCTATTCGGAAGTATGTAATGTTTTTGACTGAAATTGGAGTGTTAGAAAACGAAATGGTGTACCAACATGTGGGAAGACCTGTGAGTAAATTAAGATGCATTGACCAAAATAAAATAGAGTTTTACGTATAAGCGACTTATTATAAGTCGCTTATACTTTTTTTAATTACAAAACCAATTACAAAACTTACAAAAACTATTTTTACTATTGAAAGCGTTTTAATATTGTTATTAAGAAAACAAGGGGGTGCCATATGGAAATTCAAAAGAATGTGGAAGCGGTATCATTTCCTGAGGAGAATGAGGTACAAAGAGAATCGTTTGCTTCTAAAATTATGAATGTAAAAATCGGTGTAATACCTTTACCGTTATATGTAGTATTGGCTGCTATTATTTATGGGGCATCTGTATATAATAAATTGCCAGCAGATATGATTGGTGGATTTGCAGTTATTATGATCATGGGGATTTTCTTAGGTGACATTGGGATGAGAATTCCAATTCTAAAAAACATCGGTGGTCCAGCAATTCTTTCGTTATTTGTTCCATCGTTACTTGTATTTTTTAACTGGATGAATCCAGCTTCAATGGAAGCTGCAACTATGTTAATGAAAAAATCGAACTTTTTATATTTATATATTTCTTGTTTAGTAGTTGGAAGTATTTTAGGAATGAACCGTAAAGTATTAGTACAAGGTTTCGTTCGCATGTTTATTCCTTTAGTGGTAGGGACGCTAGCTTCTATAGCAGTAGGCCTATTAGTAGGTTCACTATTTGGATTTGAAATGAAGCAGACATTCTTCTTTATCATTGTACCAATTGTGAGTGGTGGTATTGGGGAAGGGATTTTACCATTATCGTTAGCTTACGGTGATATTTTAAATGAGCCATCAGCAACATTTGTATCACAACTTATTCCTGCAGCTATTATCGGGAATATGTTTGCAATTGTGAGCGCAGGCTATATGAAGCGTTTAGGTGAGAAGAGACCTGAGCTTAGTGGGAATGGTGTATTAGTAAAAACAGATAATCAGGCAGAGTTATTAAAAGAGCAAAATACAGAAAAACCAATTGATTTCTCATTAATGGGAGCTGGGTTATTGATTGCATGTACGTTCTTCATCTTTGGAGGATTCGCTTCTAAGTTCATCGGTATTCCTGGGGCAATTATTATGATTTTCTCAGCAGCACTTGTGAAGTACTTTAAATTAATGCCAGCAAAAATGGAGCAAGGAGCATTCCATTTATATAAATTTATTTCAAAAAATTTAACATGGCCGTTAATGGTCGGCTTAGGATTGCTATACATTCCGTTAAAAGACGTAGCAGCAGTTCTTTCAGTAGGATATGTTGCTGTGTGTGCATCAGTTGTTCTTACAATGGTAGCATCAGGTTTTCTTGTAGGGAAAGTGATGAAAATGTATCCTGTTGAATCAGCAATTGTAACGGGATGTCATAGTGGTTTAGGTGGAACTGGAGATGTCGCGATTCTATCAGCTTCAAATCGTATGGAATTAATGCCTTTTGCGCAAATTTCAACGCGTTTAGGCGGGGCAGCAGTGGTCGTAACAGCGACAATTTTATTGAAAATGTTTTCATGATTAAACAAGCTAGCTATATTCATATAGCTAGCTTGTCAAATTAAGGGGAGATTATAAGTATGTTAGAAAATCAAATTAATGAAAGATCATTGTTATTGCATAAAGAGTTAGTAGGGAAAATTGAAATTACAAGTAAGGTGGAAGTGAATTCAGCGGATGATTTAAGCCTGACTTATACACCAGGCGTGGCGGAATCTTGCAAAGCAATTGCAGCAGATGAGGAAACGGCTTATGACTATACAGCACGTGGGAATATGGTAGCGGTTGTCTCAGATGGAACTGCAGTACTTGGTTTAGGGAACATTGGACCGAAAGCGGCAATGCCTGTTATGGAAGGGAAAAGTATTTTATTCAAGAAATTTGCGAATGTAGATGCTTTTCCATTATGTCTAGGGACGACGGATGTAGATGAAATCGTTACCCTTGTGAAAAATTTAGAGCCTACATTTTCTGGTATCAATTTAGAAGATATTGCAGCGCCACGTTGCTTTGAAATTGAAAAACGATTAAAAGAAGAAACGAATATTCCTGTATTCCATGATGATCAACATGGAACAGCTATTGTCGTTTTAGCAGCTGTTATTAATGCACTAAAAGTCGTAAGTAAACAAATGGATAATGTGAAAATTGTTATTAACGGTGCGGGTTCGGCAGGAATTGCAATTGGAAAATTATTATTAAAAGCTGGCGCAAAACACATTACATTAGTAAGTTTAGAAGGTATTGTTTGTGAAGGTGAAGCGTGGATGAACGAAGCACAAGTAGAAGTTGCAAAGCGGACGAATCGCGAACATGTACGCGGAACGCTAAAAGAAGCGATTCATCAAGCTGATATTTTCATTGGCGTATCTGCTCCTAACGTATTAACGAAAGAACTTGTACAGACGATGAATGGGAAAGCGATTGTGTTTGCAATGGCGAATCCAATTCCAGAAATATTCCCAGAAGATGCATTAGCAGCTGGCGCAGCTGTAGTAGGAACTGGACGTTCTGATTACTCGAATCAAGTAAATAATGTATTGGCGTTCCCAGGAATATTCCGCGGTGCGTTAGATGTGCGAGCGACTGATATTACAGAAGAGATGAAATTAGCGGCAGCATATGGAATCGCTAACATCATTACGGATGAAGAGCTTCATGCGAGTTATGTAATTCCAAATCCATTAGATAAAAGAGTTGTTCCAAGTGTTGCAGAAGCAGTAGCAAAAGCAGCCATTGATTCAGGAGTGGCGCAAATTACGAAAATGCCAAGTTATAAATAGTCAAAAGCAGCGCCTTAAAAAGGCACTGCTTTTTTTGAGATAAGAAATCAAAACAATGAAGAAGTGTAAATTTATTCAAGCCCCTTTCATTATTTATTTAATTCCATTGCAACTTGTTTACCATTTACTAAAACCTCAGTTACTGCTACGATCACTTCTATCATTTTTTTCATCTCTCATCTCTCCTCGCTTCATTTCTTACTTTAAGTATAAGAGAAGAGAGATAATCCAACTATCGAAGTACGTGACGTAGAAATTACATTGTTGTAAGGAAGTGTTTCAGTTTTGTCACTTTATTCGGCGTTGATTACAAACTGATCATAATATTTTTCATTCACATATATATTTAATACCCATAATCCAGAGGAAGGTAGTGACATTACGAGAGGGAGTTCCTTTATGGTTGTATCGACTGTATTTGAAGTAGTCCAAGTTTGTTTGGAAGTTTCTTTTTGAAAGAGTACTGGTGTTGGAGTTGTAGTTCCTTGTTTTAACGCGATAATAGACAGTTTTCCAGTTGGCATTTCAGGATCTAGGAAGAACCACATTATTTCATTTTGTTCATTTGCGATAATAGAGCTATCAGCCATTGCAATTTTTCCTTCAATGCCTTTTAAGGGCATTTTCCCCTCTGTAAAGGAAGGTGCTTCTTCCCAATTTACATCTTTTAAAACACTAAGATGAAAAAAGGAAGGTGCGTTAATTTGAGAGGATGACGTTTCTAGTACTTCTTTTTTAGGTACATTTGAATCTGGTTGCACTTGTGCGCAGCCAGTAATGAGGAAGGAGAAAAGTAGCATAGTTCCGATTTTTTTCATGTTGCCACACTCCTAATTTTTATTGTTAGTGTAATTGTATTTGCTAGCAAGCGGGACAATTCCTTTAAAGTATAAAAAGAGGTCGTAAGTTTTGTACGACCTCTTTTGACATTTTCTATACTTGTTCAGTTGTAAAGGTTGGCTCATTCTCTTTTTGCGGCATCGTTAAGAAAATAACAGAAAGAATGATACATACGCCGCCTAATAATTGATAGGCTCCAAAAGATTCATTTAGCCAAGCGATTGAAACGATGGCTGCTACAAGTGGTTCAATGCTAGATAAAATGCTCGTTTCTGTTGCTGCTAAATATTTCAGACTGCCGATATAAAGAAGGAAAGAAAGGGTGCCACTTGTGATGATAAGAATAAGCATAGAAAAAGTTTTTGGTGTAAAAGTTTGTGAAAGCTGATTCCATTCAAACGAGCGATTACAAATAAGAAGGGCAATTCCACCGATTAACATCCCCCAGCCAATTACTACAGTTGTTCCGCATTCTTTAATAAGAGAAGCTGGATGAAGGGTATAGAATGCAAATCCAATTGCTGTTAATAGACCAAAAATAATGGCTTCTTTCGATAAAACAATATTTTCAATTGAACCGTTTGTAATAATAAAGTACGTTCCCGTTAGGGCAGTTATAATTGCGAGTAGTTGCATAGAAGCAGGGAATTTTCTTTGTCCAAATGCGACATAAATGGTAATAAGAACAGGACCTAGAAATTGAAATAATGTCGCTGTGACCGCATTACTAATATGAACTGTTTCGATAAAGGCATATTGCGCACCAAGCATGCCAAGAATAGAGAAAATTATAAGTTGTATAAAGTGTTTAGGGTGTTTCCAAATGTGAAATATGTTTTGTTTTTTAATAAGCAAGAAAGATAAAATGAATATTCCAGCGAGCAACAGGCGAATTGTTAAAAAATCAAGTGATGATACGTTAGTATGTTGAAATAGCCACTGAATCATGGGACCAGATAATCCCCATAGGGTAGCTCCTGTAATAATCATCATAAGTCCAATGCGTCTACCATTGTTCATTATCATGCATCTCCTCTCTAGTATTTGATTATTAATGCGTTACATGATAAAAGGAATTATATAGAACTTCTGGTACTGTAAAAAGTATCAGTTATGTGTTTTTGAGAGGGGTCAGTTATTGTGTTAGAATTAACGCCTAATTTGAATGCAAATAGTAAGACGGCATTGTATGTACAATTGTATGAGTATATAAAAAAAGAGATTAAAGATGGAACGATTCCGGCTTTTACGAAATTACCGGCTAAGAGGAAGCTAGCAACATATTTACAAGTGAGTAAAAATACAGTTGAAGCTGCTTATGAGCAACTTCTTGCGGAAGGATATATTGAGTCGATTTCTAGAAAAGGATATTTTGCATGTGAAATCGAGCAAATGATTCATGCGGAAGGTAGCGAAGAGGTAATAGGAGAAGCACCTTTTCAAGATAAGGAGTATAAATTTGATTTCACTCAAACGGGTGTGGATACTAATACTTTTCCGTTTCATGTATATCGAAAAATTACGAACGAGGTATGGCAATTTGAAAATAAAGATTTACTTTTTATTGGACATCCGCAAGGGGAGGTAAGTTTACGAGAAGCAATCGCGAGCTATTTGTATGAATCTAGAGGTGTACGATGCGTAGCTAGTCAAATTGTAATAGGAGCGGGTACACAAATATTAGTAAAAATGTTATTTCAGCTGTTAAAGGGAAGTCGTTATGCAGTTGAGAATCCTGGGTACCATCGGAAAATGGTTGTTTTTGAGCAAGGGGAACAAAATGTCCAAATGTTATCTTTAGATGGAGATGGAATTTGTATGTCACAGTTAACTGATAGTCATGCAAATGTTGTATTTGTTACACCTTCGCATCAGTTTCCTTGCGGGATGATTATGCCAATTACGAGAAGAATGCAGCTTTTACAATGGGCGAAAAAAGAAGAAGGAAGATATATTATTGAAGATGATTATGATAGTGAATTCCGATATTCAGGAAAGCCGATTCCGGCGCTGCAAGGGTTAGATAGAGATGGGAAAGTAATTTATATGGGTACGCTGTCTAAAGCGCTATTGCCATCATTACGGATGAGTTATATGGTGTTGCCAAAACCGCTCATTAAGCAGTATCAGGAGCAATATTTATTTTATACACAAAGCGTTTCAAGAATGGATCAAGAGGTCATTAAGAAATTTTTAAATGATGGGCATTGGGAAAAACATATTCATAAAATGCGTGTTGTGTACCGAAAGAAGAGGGACCGTCTTGTTTCGGTAATAGAAAAATATTTTTCTAATGGAGTTGAAGTAATAGGGGAGGACTCTGGCCTACATATTTTATTAAAAGTGCATAATGGGATGGAAGAGAAAGAGTTAGTGGAAGCTGCAGCTGAAAGGAGTATTAAAGTATATCCTGTTTCGATGTATTATAAGGAAAGGACTTCCCCCGAAAATACAGTATTGCTTGGATTTGCGACTTTATTAGAGGAAGAAATTGAAGAGGCTATTCAATTATTATATACAGCATGGTTTACAAGGAAGTAAAAAAACATCCTCATAAATGGAGGATGTTTTTTATTATTTTTCTTCATCTAGGAAAAGAACCATATGCTCTTCATCCCAATATTGTCCGTTATATTTTAATGAACGTTCCTGCACACCAAATGTTTTAAATCCTAATGACTCATAAAGTTTTTTTGCACCATCGTTGCCAACAACAACATCAAGCATAACTTGCTCTACTTCTAGAGATTTAGCAAGTTCAAGACATTCCTTAATAAGTGCTTTTCCTGCTCCAAGTCCGCGTGCTTTTGGAGACACGTATACTGAACCAATTTTCGCTTTATGTTCTTGTTTTACATATGGTTTCGTTTCCAGTGTTGCAACTCCGATTAATTCTCCATCTTTAAATGCACCTAGTGTATAGTTCTCATCTTGTGCTAATTTTTGGGCTTTATATTCAATAGCACACTCTTTATTAATAATATCTTCATAAGAAGAGCTGAAAGCTTCCGGGTTTTGTTTTAATCCTTCTACTCGAAGTTCTAAGTAAATTTCTGCTTCGTCTTTTGTTAATACATGGATATCCAATTATATCACCCTCCAAATCTTTTACAGTTGTACCTATATTTTATATTGAAATAAAAATAATTTCAAAAGCTTAGCTTATATGAGCTGGTTTTATAAATAAAATAGCACCAGTAGTGTTTACTACTACTGGTGTTTTCACGCATATATTATTCAAATGGTAACTCAATTATAAATTCTGTTCCGACTTCTAATTCGCTTTTAACTTCGATAGAACCATTATGAAGTTCTACAATTTCCATTGCAACAGCTAGTCCAATACCTTTTCCACCGGTAGCCCTTGTTCTAGATTTATCGACACGGTAAAAGCGATCGAAAATGTGTGGGATATCTTCTTTTGGAATACCTTCACCTTCATCTTGTACACTTATTGTAAAAGTATTCACACTGGTTAGTACACGTATTGTGATAGAAGTGTTTTCTGGAGAATGTTGATAGGCGTTGTGTAATAAATTTAACATCACTTGTTCCATACGCCTTTCATCTATACAAACTTCTAAATCATTTTTACAGTATACATGAATTTCTATTTGTTTGTTTGTTAATGTTGTTTTTGTTTTTTCAACCATTCGTTCTAAAAATGGTCTAAGGGGCATTTTTTGTTTTTTAATAACGAATTGATGTTGCTCTAATTGTACGAGCATAAATAAATCTTGTACGAGATCAGTTACACTATCCGTTTCATCCTCGATGATTTGTAAATACTCTTCACGTTCTTCCTTCGTTAAAGAATCTCTCTTTGCTACCTTCGCATAACCTTTCATATAGGTTAATGGAGTTAATAATTCGTGAGCGACACTAGCGAGGAATTCATTTCGTTCTTTTTTCATATACGTAAGTTCACTAGATAAATCTTCAATAGTTTTTGCTAAGCTTCCAAGTTCATCATTTCGTTTAATTCCTAATTGAATTGGCTTGTTCAATTTGGACATTTTTTCAGTAGCTCTTTTCATCTTTATAAGAGGTTCTGTAATAACCCGAGAAAAAACAAAGACAGAAATAGTTGTTAAAATAATTGTCAAAATACTAATGATAATAAATTGATCCATGAGTTTAAGTAACATATTTTCTAAGAAAGATGTCTTTAATAACATATGTAAGTTACCTTGAAATCCATTTATTTCAAGTGGGCTTACTGTTGAGATGAATTTCGATTTTTTCCAGTTTTTTTCTACAATCAACCCGTTTTTAGGAATAGTTTCCGTTTTACAAGTAAGTTGCTTTTGCATTTCTTTCGTTACGGGTTCTGAGGTGGAAATGATTTTGCCGTTATTGTCAGTTATAATGATAGTGATATCGGTATTAGCAATTAATTCTGAGCCAATTAATTCTTCAGCTGCATGCTCGATAGTGAACTCTTGATACCAAGGGCGTTTAGGACGTTCGGTGTTTGGATTTTGTTTAGAATGTTCATTCCATTTTGCACGGTTTACAATTTTGTCACGATACCGATTGCCTTTCTCTAATAGAGCAACTGTTTCCTCTTCAACCCGCATTTTTGAAAGGCTTTTATAAAAAGATACGAAAGCAATTGTTTCAATACATAAAGCTAATATTAAAAAGTATGTCCCAATTTTAAGGGAAAGTTTACTCATTTTCTCACCATACCTTATTTTATATAAAGTGAAACTTTGGAGATTTCACGGATTATTATCCTGCATTAATTGGAGCCTTATTGCCCATTAATGCAGGATAAAGGGTCAGTGGTATACTATTATCGACTGACCATATTAATTATTCACTTTTCCATTTATATCCGACTTTATAGACAGTTTCTAAGTAATCTTCAACTGGAAATCCTTTTTTGCGTAACTTATCCCGTATATTACGAATATGTGAATCGATAGTTCTGTATTCGATGTCTGTTTGATAGCCCCAAATCTTCTCGATTAAATCGTCTCGGCTGTAAGCGCGGTTTGTATTTTGTAAAAATAGTCCGAGCAACGAAAACTCAATAGGAGTTAGTGAGATTTTTTCATTATAAGCTGTAACAGTATGTTTCGTTTTATCCCACTCAATACCATTGAAGCTAACAAAGCCATCTTTCTTTGTGCGGCGTAATATAGCCTCGATTCGCGCGACTAATACATGTTCATCGAATGGTTTTGTAATATAGTCATCTGCTCCCATTGTTAGGCCTTTGACCATATCGTAGTTTTGGTTGCGAGCTGTTAGCATAATAATGGGAACGTTGGAAATTTGACGAATTTGATAGCAAGTATCCCACCCATCCATATTTGGCATCATAACATCTAATAAAACAATATCGAAGTCCTTCTGTTCGATTACTTCTAGCGCTTCAAGGCCAGAAGTAGCTTTCATACAAAAATAGCCACGAGGACTTAAGAACAGATCTAATAATCGTAACATACGTTCTTCATCGTCTACTAATAGAATTTTCACCATAATCTTGTGCACCCCAAACTATTCATTCTACTTGTATAGTTTACATGAAAATAATAAAAAACTCTTTTTATGTGATTGAATGGATGGCTGATTTTTTCAATCAGGGCAATTGACATAAAAAATGCACTAGTTTTGCACAACTATTTTTTATAATAGAAAACGTAGCGACACAAATACCCTATGTTGCGACATAACGTCATGTCATTTTATTTATAAAATGACAATTCCATTCTATTGTGTATGTGAGATAGAGAGGGTTTTCGTATTCACCTCGCATCGGATAAGAAAAATTTCCTATCTCACACTTTTTTTAAAAGGAGATTGTACACATGAATAAACAAGTAGAGCATTTACAAAAAGAAAAGCAAGATCGTAATGCGGTTGTAATGTGTGTTGCGGTATCTATGCTTATTATGATAAGTTGTGTAAATAAATTTTTCGGGATTTTATAATAGAAAAAAAGCTTATTGCCTCTTAAGGAGCAATAAGCTTTTTTTATGTATTCTATATAATAAACCAAGGTAAAATTGCTAATCCAGAAGTTACAATTGCTGTAGCACATATTAAAAAGATAGCTCGTTTGTTTTGTTTCATGTCATATTCTCCTCTACATATCAATTGCATCATGCTATACGTTCATTTAATAATCAGCGGGAGATGGATCCGCCTTGCCGACTAAAGTTTCACTTTATCCCGCTATTCGCGGGCAGTAAGAATTCCATCTCAAAATTCAGTGGGGGATGGAGCTCCCGACTGAGTAAAGCTTCACTTTATATTTTTAGTATAACGAATGGAAAGGATTGGAACGATCGATAAAGGTGACATGAAGATTACATTGTTGTAATGAAAAAAGCATCTTAATTAATAAGAAGATGCTTTTGAAAAGTTATATTAAAATGTTAATTATTTAAGAATAAAACCATATGCTCTTCGTCCCAATATTGGCCATTATGTTTTAAGGACCGTTCTTGCACGCCGTAAGTTTGGAAGCCGAGAGACTCATATAATTTTTTTGCAGCAGTGTTATCAGCAACAACATCAAGCATGAGCTGTTCTACATTTAATTTATCGGCATTTTCAATAATCGCTTTAATTAAAGCTCGCCCTGCACCGAGACCACGTGCTTTTGGAGAAACAAAAACGGAGCCGATTTTTGCCTTATGCTCTTGCTTAATAAATGGCTTTGTTTCTAGAGTAGCAATACCGACTAAATCATTACCTTTGAAGACACCTAGAGTATACTTATCCGGATTGCTTAATCGCTTTGCCATGGCAGCGACAGGGTTTTCATGTTTAAGAACATCTTCATAAGAAGAGCTAAAAGCCTCAGGGTTTTTCGTTAAACCTTCCATACAAACTTTCAAATAAATTTCTGCGTCCTCTGTTGTTAATAAGCGAATTTCCATAGTTGTAACCTCCTTGGTTGATCCTAATTTAATCCATTAACTCTATAAGAATAAGGGTAGCTAAATACATTCTGTGATTATTCTTTCTTAATTTGTAAAAGAATGAAAAGATATATGCTACTATGTTTTCATTTTATTTATGTAATGAAATTATATATTAACTTTATTAACTATTCAAGTGTTAAATATATTACATTTTTATAACTAAAAAACACCTCCTCAATTGAGAAGGTGTTTTTTAATTATTCGATTGATAACCATCGATTCGTTCTGGATGTGTATAAATATTGCAAGATTCATTTCGAATGAATCCTACTACGGTAATGCCTAAATCGTGAGCGAGTTGCAATGCTAGCTTAGTTGGAGCTGATTTAGATAGGACAATTTCGCAACCGATTTTTGAAACCTTTAACAAAATTTCAGATGAGATGCGTCCGCTAAACGCGATGATTTTCCCTTGAACAGATATATTGTTTCGTAAACAATGACCGTATATTTTATCTAGTGCATTATGTCTTCCGATATCCATTCTTGATATGAGAATATTTTTTCGATCGCATAACGCGGTATTGTGCACACCACCTGTTTGGCGAAATGTAGTTGAAGATTGTTGTAAGGAAGTCATTAGGTGAAAACATTCTTCTGGAGTAATAGATATATGTATATCGTGTAACTCTTTTGCTTTTGCGGCATCATTGACGAAAACAAAACCTTGTCTACTTTTTCCGCAACAAGAAGTTACGTATCTTTTATTATATAAAGTTTGATAGAGCGGATTAATTTTTGATGATTTTACATGGGCAATTCCGTTTTCCTTTTGGACCCATAATTCTTCAATATCTTTATAAGAAGAAAGAATTCCTTCAGAAATTAAAAAACCAATTACCATATCTTCAATGTAATTAGGCGTGCATACAACTGTTACGTATTCTTCGCTATTCAACTTAATTGTAATAGGAAATTCTGTCACAACATCATCATTTTGTTTTGAAAATGTACCGGATTGATAGCGTACAATCGTATACGTTTCTTGAGTAGGCCCCATATTAAATTCCCCTTTATATGTATTTTTTCCCATATTTATCATAAAACATCGGAAAAATAAAAGCATCTACTATCAGAAAGATGGCAGATTATTTTGGTTATTATTGTATATGTACGATATAATAGATTTGTAGAATAGTGACATTTTCAAGCTTGCGTAGCTATACCTTATAACATCTAGAATCGACTTCATAAGAAAAGTATTTGGGCAGAGCGTTTCAAAAATATGTACAGAAATACGTTTTTGAAAACGGATTCATAATCGTATTGTACAGTGAGTTGTAAGGGGAGGGGAAACTATGACAGAACAGACAGTCCGTGTAACCGTTGATGGGAAAGAACTTTTTGCATCAGGTGAAAAGACGATACTCCAATTATTTAATGAAAGTAATTTAGAACATCCTCAAATTTGTCATGTACCAGAGGTAGATCCTATTCAAACCTGTGATACATGTATTGTAGAAGTAGATGGGAAGTTAATGCGTGCTTGTTCAACGCAAATAGAGAATGGTATGCATATTGAAAGACAGTCTCAGCGTGCAAAAGAGGCACAGACTGAAGCAATGGATCGAATATTAGAGAATCATTTATTGTATTGTACAGTATGTGATAACAATAATGGTAACTGTAAAGTCCATAATACAGTACATATGATGGGGATTGAAGAACAGAAATATCCGTATGAACCGAAAGTAAGTGCATGCGAAGTGGATACATCGCATCCATTCTATCGATACGATCCAAATCAATGCATTGCTTGTGGGCAGTGTGTAGAAGTATGTCAAAATTTACAAGTTAATGAAACGTTATCAATCGATTGGAGTTTAGACCGTCCACGTGTTATTTGGGACAATGGTGTAAGTATAAATGACTCATCTTGTGTGAGTTGTGGGCAGTGTGTAACAGTATGTCCGTGTAATGCGTTAATGGAAAAAACAATGCTGGGTGAAGCAGGATTTATGACAGGATTAAAACCAGATGTGTTAGATCCAATGATTGATTTTGTAAAAGATGTAGAACCTGGATATAGCAGTATTTTAGCGGTTTCAGAAGTAGAGGCTGCGATGCGTAAGACGAAAGTTAATAAAACAAAAACCGTTTGTACATTTTGTGGTGTAGGTTGTTCATTTGAAGTATGGACGAAAGATCGTCAAATCTTAAAAGTACAACCTGTTTCAGATGCACCGGTTAATGGTATCTCTACATGTGTAAAAGGTAAATTTGGCTGGGATTTTGTAAACAGTGAAGAGCGAATTACAAAGCCGTTAATTCGCCAAGGGGATATGTTTGTTGAGGCTTCATGGGAAGAGGCTCTTGAAGTTGTTGCATCTAATATGCAACATATTAAATCAGAATACGGTAGCGATGCATTTGGTTTTATTTCTTCTTCTAAAGTAACAAATGAAGAAAACTACCTTATGCAAAAACTAGCCCGTCAAATATATGGAACGAATAACGTAGATAACTGCTCGCGTTATTGCCAATCTCCAGCGACAGACGGTTTATTTAAAACTGTCGGTATGGGTGGGGATGCTGGAACAGTAAAAGATATTGCTGAAGCAGGTCTTGTTATTATTGTTGGTGCAAATCCAACAGAAGGTCACCCTGTACTTGCAACTAGAGTAAAGCGTGCTCATAAATTACACGAGCAAAAATTGATTGTAGCAGACCTTCGTAAACATGAAATGGCAGAGCGTGCTGATATATTTGTTCACCCGAGTCAAGGGACGGATTATGTATGGCTTGCTGGTATTACGAAATATATTATTGATCAAGATTGGCATGATAAAAAGTTCATAGCTGAAAATGTAAAGAATTTTGATGAATATAGCAAAATGCTAGAAAAGTATACGCTTGATTATACTGAGAAAATTACAGGGATTTCTAAAGATAATCTTAAAGAGATGGCTCGTATGGTATATGAAGCAGATGGTACTTGTGTACTTTGGGGAATGGGTGTAACTCAAAATACAGGAGGAAGTACAACGTCAGCTGCAATTTCAAATTTACTGCTTGTTACGGGCAACTATCGTCGTCCTGGTGCAGGTGCGTATCCGTTACGCGGACATAATAACGTACAAGGTGCTTGTGATATGGCAACATTACCGAACTGGCTTCCAGGTTATCAAGCGGTTTCAGATGATGTGCATCGTGCGAAATTTGAAAAAGCATACGGTACTACCATTCCGAAAGAACCGGGACTAAATAATATCGCAATGTTACTAGCAGCGGAAGAAGGAAAACTGCGTGGTATGTATGTTATGGGAGAAGAAATGGCTTTAGTAGATTCAAATGCCAACCATGTACAACATATTTTAGCGAATTTAGACTTCCTCGTTGTTCAAGATATGTTTTTATCGAAAACAGCTCGTTTTGCCGATGTTATTTTACCGGCAGCACCAAGCTTAGAAAAAGAAGGAACATTTACAAATACAGAACGCCGTATTCAAAGATTGTATGAAGTATTGAAGCCACTTGGTGATTCTAAGCCAGATTGGTGGATTTTACAAAAAGTAGCTCGTGCACTGGGCGGAGACTGGAATTATGGAAGTCCAAGTGAAATTATGGATGAAATTGCATCGCTTGCTCCGTTATACTCACAAGCAACGTATGACCGTTTAGAAGGCTGGAATAGTTTATGTTGGGGTAGCCATGATGGTAGCGATACACCATTATTATATGTAGATGGATTTAACTTCCCGGATAAGCTAGCTCGTTTATCATTAGATGAATGGGTACCGCCAGTAGTAGCGCCAGATGAGTATGATTTACTATTAAATAATGGCCGTATGCTAGAGCATTTCCATGAAGGGAATATGACGAATAAGTCGGCTGGCATTTTATCTAAAGTGTCTGAAGTATTTGTTGAAATTTCACCTGAACTTGCTAAAGAACGTAATGTGAAAGATGGTGGTCTTGTAGAATTAGCATCACCATTTGGGAAAATCAAAGTACAAGCGCTTGTTACAGATCGTGTAACTGGAAATGAGTTATATTTGCCGATGCATGCGACAGTAAATGAAGAGGCAATCAATATTTTAACAGGAACAGCAACAGACATTTATACGTGTACACCAGCTTATAAACAAACGATGGTGAAACTGCGCGTATTACGTGAAAAAGGGAATCGTCCGTTACCATCTTCAAACCCGAGAGATAAAAAACGTCATCCGCAAAATGGTGTTGAAATCGAGCAAAAGTGGCAAAGAAAACAATACGTATCACTTGTGGACCAGAATTAGGGGGCGGAGATCATGGCAAAAGAGATTACTTTAATTAAAAAGAAGGTTGTAACAGAAGAAGAAAAGAAACAGCAAGTAACAGATGAACTGTTAAATGAGCTAGCTGAAAATAGAGAAGCAGTAGAAGAGACGATGCAGCTGTTAGGACAGTTGCAAAAAGCTGGAATTTTAGATGCAGCAATTAGTTTACTTGCTGCAAAAGAAGATGTTTCCAAAATAGCTGTTGAACAATTAAATCGTGAACCAGTAAAAAATGCATTAAACAATATGATGGGGGCAGGAGAGGCATTATCTTCAGTGGACCCAGAAATAACGAAACAAATAACATCTAGTTTAGTCACTGGATTACAATTTGCAACGGATGAGCTGAAAAATGGAAAAAAAACAAAAGTGATGGATTTCTTTAAAGTATTAAAAGATCCAGATATCAACAGGGCGATAACATTTGGTTTTAGTTTCTTAAAAGCATTTGGACAAGGACTAGAGAAAAAATAGAGTGAGTGAAAAAAGTGATGGAAGTAGCCATCACTTTTTTCATTATATGTATAAGAGTGTTCATGTTAAGCGGAATATATTATTATTATTATTAAAAAGATGGATTGAAATTGGAAATGTGGAATCCATCTCAAATATAGTTTTAGAATGTGGAGGAATATATGCAACACCGTAAAAGACTATCTATACCAGGAGTAATGAGACATTCCTTTCAAACTGTACAATTTGCTTTTTGGAATGTGCTAACATTTCAGCTCGTCTATAAATTGTTAGCTGCAATCGTATTTATCCCCCTCTTAGGTATTATTTTCAATAAGTTATTGTACTTTGGTGGTTATGCAAATGCGACAAATGATGAATTAGTAGCATTTTTGAAAACACCATATGGGATTTTGGCGATTGTAATTTTATCGATACTAGCATTGTTTCTCATTTTTACGGAATTTGCAGTGCTTATTATCATTTCGTATTTCGCTCATAAAAGGCAAAAGGTAAGATTACGTCCGATTTTGTATAAAACAGTAACGTATTTACCTTCTCTTTTTACATATTGCTTACCAGGATTTGTGTTGTATGCAGTTGTACTATTACCGCTATTAAGTATGGGATATAAATCTGCATTGATTCCTGAAATTCAAATTCCTAATTTTATTACAGGTGAACTATTTAAGACGACAATGGGTCAGGTTGGTTATTATGCTTTCTTTGCTGTAGTTGCTTATTTAAATCTTCGTTGGATTTTTGTGTTACCTATTATTGTATTAGAAGAAAAACCATTTCGCACGGCAGCACGTAAAAGTGCGAACTTAGTAAAAGAAAGCTTTTTTAAAGTGTTGTTCTTTTTAGTAGGAGTTTTCATCTCTGTAGGAATGGTCTTTCTTTTATTTATAGGAGTGTATTTACTCTGTTTATGGGGCGTATACGAATTTACGAACCCAGAAGGGACATTTGCGCTATTAGCAGAGTCAACGATTTCAGTCTTCTTAACGAGTACATTGTATTTATTTAGCTTCATTATGACGCCGTTTTATATTATGGCGTTAACAAGATTATACTTACAGAAAGTTTCGGTTGAAGATGTTTTATTAGAAGAAGGATTAGATTATTCAAAAACAAAAGCAGATAAATGTTTCTTTAAAAAACACCGTTGGAAATTTATTGGTGTATATATCGTGGGGATTATTACTGCTGGAATGGTCGTTGCCTTCATTGTGACCTTTATTTCAAACACATATAAAGAACCAATTATTATGGCGCACCGTGGATATATATCAAAAGGTGTAGAGAATACGAAAGAAGCAGTACAAGGTGCCATTGATGCAAAAGCAGACTATGCAGAAATAGATGTTTTGCAAACGAAAGATGGCGAACTAGCGGTCATACATGATTTGAAGTTGAAACGTCTTGCGAATGCGAATGTGCATGTATCGGATTTGACGATGGATGAGCTAAGAAAGCTTACTCTTAGTCAAGATGGATTCTCGGGACAAATAAGTACACTTGATGAGATCATTAAGCTTGCAAAAGGCAAAATAAAACTTAATATAGAAGTGAAACTTCACGGTAATGAGAAGGATTTCGTAAAGAAAGTACTAAAAACAATTAAAGAGAACGATTTTGAGAAACAATGTGTAATTCAAACGTTACATTACCCGCTTATTAAAGAGTTTAAGCGTGCAAATCCGGATATAAAAGTAGGGTATGTATTGTTTGCAAGCAGGGCTAATTTAAAGAATGTACAGGCGGATTTCTATGTAGCAGAAGAATATATGTTAAATAAACGCCTAGTGAAAGAAGCGAGAAAGCTAAATAAACCACTTTACGTATGGACAGTAAATGATATGGAAAGTTTAAAGGCATATTATAAGTTAAACGTGGATGGTATCATTACCGATTACCCTGAAGACGCACGCGAAACAATTAAGATGTTAAAAGAGCAAGAAGATCGTGAAAGTGATATGTTTGATAAAATTACTGAAACGACAGAAGATTTATTTTCAAAGTTATTTATAAGTTATCCAGCTGCTGGCTAAATGCTAGTAGCTGTTTTTTTATGAAAAGAATATATTTCTAAAGTATTGTACAAAGTAATAAGTGTATATGTATACGTAACTACTTAGTTTTTTTGCATTGTTACATTATTGTCAAATAATAAATAATTACTATGCGTTTTGAATGGATATAATGTAAATAGAGTGATAGATAATGGAATGGCACGGATAACCCAATAGAATCAATGTTTCGTATATTTACACTATTCTAAATATATAAACTTTAAAAAAATAGTATGTTAGCGTTTTCATAACTTTTAAGTTATGCTAGAATAAGGACATAAGTTATTAATTATTACAAAAAGAAAAAAGAATTCCTTTTTTCTGTTAATTATAAGGGGGCATTTCATTATGCGTATTGGGGTACCAGCAGAAATTAAAAACAACGAAAACCGTGTGGCAATGACACCAGCAGGTGTTGTACATTTAATTCGTAACAATCACGAAGTATTCATTCAAAAGGGTGCAGGTTTAGGATCTGGTTTCACAGATGCTCAGTATGTTGAAGCGGGAGCAAAAATTGTTGATACAGCTGAAGAAGCTTGGAACATGGAAATGGTTATGAAAGTTAAGGAACCAGTTGAAAGCGAATACAAGCACTTCAGTGAAGGTTTAATCTTATTCACATACTTACACTTAGCTCCAGAACCAGAATTAACAAAAGCGTTAATCGAGAAGAAAGTTGTTGCTATCGCATATGAAACAGTACAATTAGAAAACCGTTCATTACCATTACTTGCACCTATGAGTGAAGTAGCTGGTCGTATGGCTGCACAAATTGGTGCGCAATTCCTTGAGAAAAACAAAGGCGGTAAAGGTATCTTACTTGCAGGTGTTCCAGGGGTTAAACGTGGTAAAGTAACAATTATCGGTGGTGGACAAGCTGGTACAAATGCTGCTAAAATTGCAGTTGGACTAGGTGCGGATGTAACAATCATCGACTTAAGCGCAGAACGTCTTCGTCAATTAGATGACATTTTCGGAAACCAAGTAAAAACTTTAATGTCTAATCCTTACAATATTGCAGAAGCTGTAAAAGAATCTGATCTTGTAATCGGTGCAGTATTAATCCCAGGTGCAAAAGCACCAAAACTTGTAACAGAAGAAATGATTAAATCAATGGAACCAGGTTCTGTTGTTGTAGATATCGCGATTGACCAAGGTGGTATTTTCGAAACAACTGACCGTATTACAACTCATGATAACCCAACTTATGAAAAACACGGCGTTGTTCACTATGCAGTTGCAAACATGCCAGGTGCGGTTCCACGTACATCAACTCTTGCATTAACAAACGTAACAGTACCATATGCAGTACAAATTGCTAACAAAGGCTACAAAGAAGCATGCCTAGGCAACACTGCATTATTAAAAGGTATTAATACATTAGAAGGCTATGTAACATTCGAAGCAGTTGCAGAAGCTCACGGTGTAGAGTACAAAGGTGCTAAAGAATTATTAGAAGCAGAAACAGTATCTTGCTAATAGAAGCATTATACAAAACAAAATCGAACAATATATAAAACAACATGATAAGAGCTAAGAGATAACACCTCTTAGCTCTTCTTGGTAAAAGGGGGCATTCATCGTGGCCAACCTATTTAAAAAGAAATCCGTTACGCAATTGTTAGGGGAAAGTAAAAGTAAAACTTTGACGAAAACGCTAGGGGCATTCGACCTAACAATGCTAGGGATTGGTGCGATAATTGGTACAGGAGTTCTAGTATTAACGGGATTAGTAGCAGCAAGAGATGCTGGTCCAGCAGTTATTTTTTCATTCATGATTGCAGCAATTGTTTGTGGATTTGCAGCTTTATGTTATGCAGAGGTTGCATCTACACTTCCTGTTTCAGGTAGTGTGTACACATATTCATATGCAACAATTGGTGAATTTGTTGCCCATTTAATGGGATGGACATTGTTATCCGTATATGTCGTAACAACTGCCGCAGTAGCTGGCGGATGGACAGGTTATTTCAATAATTTAGTGAGTGGATTGGGACTTGAAATTCCAAAAGCATTGTTAACGATTCCATCGCAAGGTGGTATGGTGAACTTACCGGCAATTATCGTTACGTTGGTTATAACTTGGTTATTATCACGAGGTACGAAAGAAAGTAAGCGTGTGAATAACATAATGGTATTAATTAAAATTGGCATTGTTGTTTTATTCATTGCAGTTGGTGTATTCTACGTGAAACCAGAAAACTGGATACCATTTGCACCGTACGGCTTAAGTGGAGTCTTCGCTGGAGGAGCAGCAGTATTCTTCGCTTTCTTAGGATTTGATGCATTAGCAACTTCTGCTGAAGAAGTAAAAAATCCGCAACGTGATCTACCGATTGGTATTATTGCTTCGTTAGTTATTTGTACAATCATTTATGTTGTAGTTTGTCTCGTTATGACAGGTATGGTTTCTTACAAGGAATTAGATGTACCAGAAGCGATGGCATATGTACTAGAGGTTGTAGGGCAAGATAAAGTGGCTGGTGTAATCGCTATTGGAGCTGTAATCGGTATTATGGCTGTAATTTTCGCTTACATTTATGCGACAACACGTGTATTCTTCGCAATGAGCCGTGACGGTTTATTACCAAAATCTTTTGCGAAAATTAACAAGAAGACAGAAGCACCAACATTTTCAGTTTGGTTAACAGGAATTGGTAGTGCTTTAATTGCTGGATTTATCGATTTAAAAGAATTGTCGAATTTAGCGAATATTGGAGCGTTATTAACATTTGCGATGGTTGGTGTAACTGTCATCATTCTTCGTAAAACACATCCGAAATTACAACGTGGATTTATGGTACCACTTGTACCAATCTTACCGATTATTTCAGTTGCATGCTGTCTATTCTTAATGCTAAATTTACCATTAACAACATGGATTTACTTCGGTATTTGGTTAGCAATCGGAGTGGTTGTATACTTTGTTTATTCGAAAAAACATAGTCATTTAAAAGACGATGGAAGTTCGCAAGATAGTTTAGAAAAAGCTAATTAAAAAAAGCTAAATAAAAGGGATATAAGATAGTAAGCCTTGTGCGTCTAGGGAACGCGCAAGGCTTTTTATTATGTAAATATAAAGGGAATGGATATGATTTTGTAGAATTTTGTATGTCGTAATATGCAAAAGGGGTGTAAGAATGAGAATAAAAGAAGATATAAAAGTTGTCGTTGGAGCAGAGGGATACAATAATAACCCTGGTTGATTACATACGAATGAAGAAGAATTAAATTTATTAAAAAGAGCAACGTGGCTTAATAAATTTCAGCTTAATTCTTTATCAGTAATTTTAGCGGAACATGTATGGGAGCATTTATCGTACGAAGAAGGAATCGAAGCGGCAAAAATTTGTTATGAGTTTTTAACGGAGGATGGATATATTCGTTGTGCAGTACCAGATGCATTTTTTCCAGATGAAGAATATCAGGAAGGTGTACAAGTAGGCGGACCAGGTCCATTAGATCATCCAGCGGCAAGCCACAAAATCGTTCATAACTATAAAACGATCACGTCCATGTTTGAATCAGCAGGTTTTCAAGTGAGGGTTTTAGAATATTGTGATGAGAGTGGTGAGTTTCATTATAATGATTGGGATGAAAAGAAAGGATTCATTTATCGATCGAAACGTTTTGATCATAGAAATCAAGATGGTAAATTAGAATTTGCTTCGTTAATTGTGGATGCAGTGAAAGTTAATAAATTGAAACTTTAATCAGTGGGGGTTCTTGGTCTCCCGCTGATTATTAGCCTTCACCAATCGGGCTTTTACGGGCAGTTAATGTGGGGTAAATAAGAGAAGGATGCACGATAGTTTTCGTGCATCCTTTTTGTATGAAGAGTATGATGGATGCGAAGAATATTGATATGTGTATGTTGAAATGTGAACGAAATTGTCAAAAAAATCTTTCGGATTTTATTGACACATATGAGTAGGCGCTCATATAATATATATGAACAGTTGTTCATATGTTCAATTAAAGAGGTGAGCTATAATGGCTGAAAATAAAGTAGAAACACCGCAGGAAACTTGTTCTCAAACGGTAATTCATGAGGAAGTCGTGGATCAAGTGAAGCAAACAATTCCGACTGATGAAAGTTTAAGTAAAGTAGCAGAACTATTTAAAGTATTAGGTGACCGTACGCGTACGAGAATATTACATGCATTATTTGAAGCTGAAATGTGCGTTTGTGATTTAGCTTATTTATTAGGAATGACACAATCGTCTATTTCACATCAGCTACGTGTGTTAAAGCAAGCGAAACTTGTAAAGAATCGTAAAGAAGGCAAGGTCGTTTATTATTCGTTAGCTGACCAGCACGTAATCCATATCTTCGAGCAAGCGTTTGAACACGTAAACGAGGAAGAATAAAAACGCGAGGAGGGAGAATGATGGCAGAAGCATTAGTGAAAAAGAAACTGATGTTAGAAGGTTTAGATTGTGCGAACTGTGCAATGAAAATTGAAAAAGGCGTTGGGAATATAGAAGGAGTAAATTCTTGCTCTGTAAACTTCGCAACAAAGACGATGGTTTTAGAAACAGCACAAAATAAAGAAAATGAAGTTGTGACAGAAGCGAAACAGCTTGTTACAAAGTTAGAACCACATATTAAAGTGCAAGAAGAGCAAAAAACAAAATCGGCAAAAGAAGTTTTTATATTAGAAGGTTTAGATTGCGTGAACTGTGCAATGAAGATTGAAAATAAAGTTAAGGAAATGCCGACAGTTTCAGAAGCAACTGTTGATTTCGTATCAAAGAAATTACGAGTAGAAGTTGCGAATAAAAGAGAGTTAGAATCGACTGTAGAAGATATAAAAAATGTCGTTCAAAAGTTAGAACCAGATGTGAAAGTTGTTCGTGAAGAAAAGAGCGGTCATGACCATGGACATAGTCACGACCATGGTGAAGCAAATGTGAAAAAGATGATAGGGCGATTAGTAGTCGGTGGAATTTTGACAGGAATTGCTGCCTTAGCTGATTTACCACAAATGATAACAATTCCGTTATTCGTCTTTGCGTATTTATTAATAGGTGGAGATATCGTTTGGAGAGCGGTAAGAAACATAACTCGCGGCCAAGTATTCGATGAAAACTTTTTAATGGCAATTGCAACTGTAGGGGCTTTTGCAATTCAACAATATTCAGAAGCTGTTGCGGTAATGCTATTTTATCAAGTAGGGGAACTATTCCAAAGTATTGCAGTAAATCGCTCGCGAAAATCAATTACTTCATTAATGGATATTCGTCCTGATTATGCGAACGTAAAGGTTGGAAATGAAACGAAACAAGTATCACCAGAGGATGTGCAGATTGGTGATTATATTATTGTGAAACCAGGTGAGAAAGTACCGTTAGATGGAAAAGTAGTCGAGGGAACATCAATGATGGATACTTCAGCACTTACAGGTGAATCTGTACCGCGTGAAGTAGAAGTTGGTAATGACGTATTAAGTGGTTTTGTAAACCAAAATGGTGTATTAACAATTGAAGTTACAAAAGAATTTGGTGAATCTACTGTATCGAAAATTTTAGATTTAGTTCAAAATGCAAGTAGTAAAAAAGCGCCGACAGAAAACTTTATTACGAAATTTGCGCGCTATTATACTCCTGTTGTAGTTATTACAGCAGCGATCATGGCGTTTATTCCACCGCTTATTTTAGAAGGTGCTACATTCTCCGAGTGGATTTATAGAGCGTTAGTATTCTTAGTTATTTCTTGTCCATGTGCGTTAGTCGTATCCATTCCTCTTGGATTCTTTGGAGGTATTGGTGGTGCATCTAAAAGTGGAATTTTAGTAAAAGGAAGTAACTATTTAGAGGCATTGAATGATGTGAAATATATCGTCTTTGATAAAACGGGTACATTAACAAAAGGTGTCTTTAAAGTTACAAAAATGGAGCCAAGTGAAGGTACTACTAGTGAAGAACTGTTAGAGTATGCAGCGTTTGCCGAAGTATATTCAAATCATCCAATTGCACAATCTATACGAAATGCATATGGAAAATCAATCGATGAAAATAGTATTGAAGACTATAGTGAAATTTCTGGTCATGGTACGGTTGTAAAGGTACAAGGAAAAGAAATTTTCGCAGGTAATGCTAAATTAATGAGAAAAGAAAACATTACATTTAAGCAACCAAATACAGTAGGTACACTAGTTCATGTTGCTGTAGATGGTAAATATGCAGGTTATATTGTTATCTCTGATGAGGTAAAAGAGGATTCAAAACAAGCAATTCAAAAGTTAAAAGAACTAGGTATTAAGAAGACAGTCATGTTAACTGGTGATGCAAAATCAGTTGGTGAAGCTGTTGGTAAAGAATTAGGTTTAGATGAAGTGCATGCCGAATTATTACCACACCAAAAAGTAGAAGAAATCGAAAAAATTGATGCAGCAAAACACGGTAAAGAAAAGATTGCATTCGTCGGTGATGGTATTAACGATACGCCAGTATTAGCGAGAGCGGACGTTGGTATTGCGATGGGCGGTTTAGGATCAGATGCAGCAATTGAAGCGGCTGACATCGTCATTATGACTGATGAACCTTCAAAAATCGCGACAGCTGTAAAAATTGCAAAACGTACACGTAGTATTGTATGGCAAAATATTATATTTGCATTAGGTGTAAAAGGGCTAGTTTTATTACTTGGTGCCTTTGGTATTGCAACAATGTGGGAAGCGGTCTTCTCAGATGTTGGTGTGACATTACTTGCAGTTTTAAATGCAATGCGTGTACTACGAGTGAAAGATTTATAAAAAAGAGGACGCAACCCGCGTCCTCTTTTTTATCGGTTATTTTGTCGAAATTGACTTAATAAAATAATATCAAATATTATTTTAGCTTTGAATAACGTAATATTAAATTTTACAAATAAAAAATATTCTTCTTGTTATTTTAATATATTTTTTACAAATATCCATATAGTATTGAAAAAACAGAGAAGGAGGAAACTTCTCTGTTTATTTTTGTATGTTTTTTTCAACTTGTTCGCGAACAGTTTGAATATAATTCATTTTATGATCCCAGCACTCTTGGCTTAAATCGACGGGATACTCTTCGGGGTTTAAAGTTCGCATGTATTCTTCCCAAAATAGAGCGAGACTCTGTTCGTTATATTTTTGAATATCTAATATACTTGGTAGTTCATATGTTCTTTCACCGTTAACGAAAATGTCTTTATGCAGTTCACGTGCTTCAAAGTTTGTCACGAATTTACTTATATATGTGTGAACGGGGTGGAACATTTTTAAGCGTTCTTCTTTTTCGGGCTCTTCAGAATCTAACGCAATATAATCGCCTTCAGCATGATTATTAACCCTGTTGACTATACGATAAATTCGTTTAAGCCCTGGAGTTGTAATCTTTTCAGGGTTAGATGAAATTTTAATCGTGTCATTTAATTTCCCGTCAGTATCTTCAATCGCAACTAGTTTGTAAACAGCCCCTAATGCAGGTTGCTCAAAGGATGTAATTAATTTTGTTCCAACACCCCATACGTCAATTTTTGCTCCTTGAGATTTAAGGTGCATAATTGTGTATTCATCTAAATCGCTAGAAGCAATAATTTTTGTATTTGTAAATCCAGCCTCATCTAGTAATATTCTTGCCTTTTTAGACAAATAAGCCATATCGCCACTATCAAGACGAATGCCATAGAAATCAATGCGATCTCCAAATTCTTTTGCGACACGAATCGCATTTGGAACACCAGATTTTAATGTGTCATATGTATCAACGAGAAAGACACATTTTTTATGAGTTTCAGCGTATTTTTTAAACGCGACATATTCATCGCGATACGCTTGAACGAAAGAGTGAGCATGTGTGCCGGCTACGGGTATCCCGAAGCGTTTTCCAGCACGAACGTTGCTTGTAGATGAGAAACCACCAATAAAGGCAGCTCGTGTTCCCCAAAGGGCAGCATCAAACTCATGAGCGCGTCTTGTACCGAACTCTAAAAGCTCATCATTATTTGCAGCGTGCTTCATACGTGCAGCTTTTGTAGCAATTAATGTTTGGTAATTTACAATATTTAAGAGGGCAGTTTCAATTATTTGTGCCTCACCGAGTGGTGCATCAACCCGTAATAAAGGCTCATTATTAAAAACAACTTCACCTTCTTGCATACTACGAATCGTTCCAGTAAATTTCATGTTTTGTAAATAATGAAGGAAGTCTTCTTCAAATTGAAGCTCTGCTAAATAAGCGATGTCACTTTCGGTAAAACTGAAATTTTCTATGTACTCTACAATTTTCTCAAGACCAGCAAAAACAGCATAGCCGTTTTCGAATGGAAGCTTTCGAAAGTATAAATCAAAAACAGAACGGCGATTATGAATACCATCTTTCCAATATGTATAAGCCATGTTGATTTGATATAAATCTGTATGTAAGGCGTAACTATCGTCTTTATAATGATTCATTGCGAAAACACCTCCGTAATTTGGTTATAGTATACCAATTTTTCCCCTTGCGTAGCAAAGAAGTAATAGGGAGTGAAGTCAAGAGAGAAAAAAATGAAATAATGCATATTTTTTAGAAAATTTACATTTATCAATTTATATTTCTCTAGATTTTATGTATTATTAGAGTAATGGGGGTAATGAGAATGGAGGAGGACAATGCAACAAACATTAGAAAAAATAGGCAAGCAAGTTTTTTATAAACGGCTACAGCAAAAAATGACACAAGAAGAATTATGTCAGGGCATTTGTTCTGTCTCATACTTAAGTAAGATCGAAAATGGAAAGATAGAAGCATCAGAAGAGATTCTACAATTGCTCTGCACAAGATTAGAGATTGCTGTGACGGATTTGAGAGATGTAGAAGAAGATGTGAAGGTGAAGTTGGATGAATGGTTGAATGCGCTAATTCATTTGGACAAGCAACAAGTAGAGCGCATATACGAAGAGTTGCAAGGTGAAATGAAGCATGTTTTGGATTTTGAAATTATAAACTATTATAAGTTACTTTATACGCGATATTTAATTATGAAAAGGGATATTTCTGTACTTGAAGAAGAGTTAGATAGACTGAAAAAGGTTTATAAGAAATATTCACCTTTTCAAAAGATGCTTTATACGTATAGTAAGGCTATATTACTTAGTTTGCAATATAAGCATAAGGAAAGCTTGGAGTATTTAATTGAGACGGAAGAAATGGCTAGAGAACAAGGGTATTTTGAAAATGGCATATATTATAATTTGAGTCTTGCATATAGCCATCTAAATATACCGCATTTAGCCATGCATTTTGCTCATATTGCTATGGAAGGGTTCCGTAACGAATATAAATTTCGTTATGTGATCAATTGTCAAACAATTATTGCTTTAAGTTATGTGGAAAAAGCGCAGTATGAAGAAGCTTTAAAGATTTATGAGAGTATATTAAGAGAAGTAGATTCTTTTGCGGAAAAAGATATGATTAAAGCTATGACCTTAAATAATATGGGGGAATTATACCATTATAAAAATGAGCATGATAAATCTAAAAACTATTTTCTTCAAAGTTTCGAATTGCAGAAGGCTGTCAATATGAATTATATTGAAACAATTTATGGACTGGCTAAACAATGCATTCATCTTAAACGTTATGAAGAAGCGCAGGAATGGATAGAAAAAGGAATTGATTGCTCACGTAGTGATGAAAAATATAATAAAATGATTTATTCGTTCTGTATATTTAAGTATAAATATTTTGGAGAATCTCAAGAGTTTAAGAGGTTTTTAGAGAATGAAGCTATTCCATTCTTTAAAAGTGTAGGTAGTATGAAAGAATTGAAAAATGCTTATTTAGAATTAGCAATGTATTTTGAGAATGAATTTAAGTATGAAGAAAGTAATAAATATTATAAAGAAGCGATTAAAGTGTTGGAAGAAAAGGAGGAATTGAATTGAAAAGACGTATATATGGTGTGGTAGGGATGGGTTTAGTGGCGATGTTGTCTTTGGGAGTTAACTATTCTAATCCAGATATATATGGAGTAAAATCCCTGAAAGAAGGATCAGTGAATTATTCCAATCCGGATATATATGGATTGAAGTCTTTACAAGAAGGAAGTATACAATATTCTAATCCAGATATTTATGGTTTTAATTTTTCGGAAAAAAGAGGTATAAATTACTCTAATCCGGATATTTATGGTTAAGAAAATATTGAGAAACCCCTTTCCAATCGGAAAGGGGTTTTTCAATATTTGTTCCTCAAAATTCTACAAAACTTGAGAAAAAAGTTATTTGAATTTTTAGTATATTAATAGTGAAAACATAATGCTAATATGAAATTACTCTTTTTCAAAAATTTTTTATTAGGGGGAATGTTAGATGAAAAAGAAGAGTTTAGCGTTAGTGTTAGCGGCAGGAATGGCAGTTACTACGTTCGGAGGGACAGGCTCTGCATTTGCGGATTCTAAAAATGTGCTCTCTACTAAGAAGTACAATGAGACGGTACAGTCACCTGAGTTTATTTCTGGTGATCTAACTGGAGCGACTGGTAAGAAAGCGGAATCTGTTGTGTTTGATTACTTAAACGCGGCAAAAGGTGATTATAAGTTAGGGGAAAAGAGTGCGCAAGATTCTTTCAAAGTGAAGCAAGTGAAAAAAGACGCTGTGACTGATTCAACAGTAGTACGTATGCAACAAGTTTACGAGGGAGTACCTGTATGGGGATCTACTCAAGTAGCTCACGTAAGTAAAGATGGTTCTTTAAAGGTATTGTCTGGAACAGTTGCGCCTGATTTAGACAAGAAGGAAAAGTTGAAAAATAAAAATAAGATTGAAGGCGCAAAAGCAATTGAAATCGCACAACAAGATTTAGGAGTAACACCTAAATATGAGGTAGATCCAAAAGCGGACTTATATGTATATCAAAACGGTGAAGAAACGACATATGCGTACGTTGTAAATCTAAACTTCTTAGATCCAAGCCCAGGAAATTACTACTATTTCATTGAGGCGGAAAGCGGCAAAGTATTAAATAAGTTTAATACAATTGATCATGTAACAAATGATGATAAGTCACCAGTTAAACAAGATGCTCCTAAACAAGAAGCGAAAGCAGCTGGAAAACCTGTAACTGGAACAAACAAAGTAGGGACAGGTAAAGGGGTATTAGGAGATACGAAATCAATCAATACAACGTTATCTGGATCTTCTTACTATTTACAAGATAATACGCGCGGAGCAACGATTTTTACGTATGATGCGAAAAATCGGACTACATTGCCTGGAACGTTATGGGTAGATACAGATAATGTTTTCAATGCAGCGTATGATGCAGCGGCAGTTGATGCTCATTACTATGCAGGTAAGACATATGATTATTATAAAGATACATTTAACCGAAATTCTATTAATGATGCAGGAGCACCATTAAAATCAACTGTTCATTACGGAAGTAAGTATAATAATGCATTCTGGAACGGCTCACAAATGGTATACGGAGATGGTGATGGTGTAACATTTACTTCATTATCTGGCGGGATTGATGTAATCGGTCACGAATTAACGCATGCTGTTACGGAAAATAGCTCGAATTTAATTTATCAAAATGAATCAGGAGCGCTAAATGAAGCAATCTCTGATATCTTTGGTACTTTAGTAGAGTTCTATGATAACCGTAACCCAGATTGGGAGATCGGTGAAGATATTTATACACCTGGTAAGGCGGGAGATGCACTTCGTTCTATGAGTGATCCAGCGAAATATGGTGACCCAGACCATTATTCTAAACGTTACACTGGTTCAAGTGATAACGGTGGCGTTCATACAAACAGTGGCATTATTAACAAACAAGCTTATTTATTAGCAAATGGTGGTACGCATTCTGGTGTAACTGTAACTGGTATCGGTAAAGATAAATTAGGTGCGATTTACTACCGTGCAAACACACAGTATTTCACGCAATCTACTACATTTAGTCAAGCTCGTGCTGGTGCAGTACAAGCTGCAGCGGATTTATATGGTGCTAGCTCTGCAGAAGTAAATGCAGTGAAGCAATCATTTAGTGCTGTTGGTGTAAACTAAGGCTTTAAAGGATAGTTATTAATAAAATACTTCAAAAATAAAGAAGGAGCATAGGCTCCTTCTTTATTTTTTTCTCCATTTTTTCCACAAATAAAACAATCCAATAGCGCCCGCGATTGTTACAATCCACTTCGCTTCATTCGTTCCATTCATGACATGATAGGCAGAATATACTTCGATTAACAAAGCCGGTATTTTACCTATTGTACTGGCAATACTGAAGGATAGTAATGACATTTTACCTAGAGCTGCAAATAAAGTCACGATACTGGACGGAATGAAAGGGATAAGACGGAAAGATAGGACGAGTAGAAAGGCTTCTCTGCCTTTTACATAAAGAAGACGCTCTACCTTTGGGTACTTATTTACTTTATCGTGAGTGAACTTTTGAAGGCCCATACGATAAATATAAAACGAGATAATAGCCCCTAATGCCTCACCTGCGATCGAAATAATGGTTCCGTTTGTTACACCGAAGAGCTGTATGTTAATAGCGGTCAAAAAAATACTAGGGATAAAACCTAAAAGACTGATGATGATGTTGATTAAGATACTAAGTGGAATTGCGATTGAATAATAATCTGTTAAGAAGTTTTGAATTGTTTCAGCCATCTTGTAAAATCCTTTATCTTTTTTTGCATTACACCATATTTCTATTGTGTAGGCAAGTGTAAATTTACATAATGTAGAAAATAGTTAATAAAAAGAGGTCTGTATACAGTATATGGGTATTGGGTATATAAAAATAGGGGTATATTTAGTTTGTTTTGAAAACACTCCATAAATCTTATATTTAAAGGGTTTATATAGTATTATGATTGGTATTTTCGTTCGGGAAATAATCGTAAAATCATGGGGGTATATTTTAAGGCGGGCGAAAAACAGTGGTTTGATGAAAGTAGGTTGGAAATATAGAAAAATGAATGCGAAACTTTAAAACTATATACGTTTTTTCTTTGTGAAATTGACTTTTAGTGGAGTTACGATAATAATCATGGAAGAGGTGATATGATGAAACGACTAAGTAGTCTTTTCTTGAGTGGTTTATTGGCACTAATGCTGATTTTAAGTGGATGTGCAGGAAAAGAACAAAAAACAGAAAAACCAAAAGAGGATCATTCTACATCAGTAGAAAAAATTAGTGATAATATTTTAGATGAAATGGAAGGACCACCGAAAAATGGTCATACGATTGAAAGGCATGTAGGCAAATCAGAAGAGGATTTGAAGAATCGTTTGAAGACAGATAAAGTATCAGCGGCAAGTACATACTATGATAAAGAAACAGCGACGAAAGCTGTAAAAGATAGTTTGAAGCAACATGATAAGGAAATTCAGGATTGGTTAAAAAATTCTAAAGAAGCTCGTCTTGTGTTAAATACAACTCATTCATTCCCAGTTGGAAAAACGGTAATAAAGAAAAATATGAATGTAAAAGACAAGTTAGTAAAAACTGTTACTGTTTTAGCGAGAGATAAATCAGGAGAATTAGGATATAAGATCATTACTTCTTATCCATCTGACAAATAAGAAGGGGGAGTACATATGTATACGACATTACAATACTTTCTTAAATCGTACTGTACGTTAAGTATTCATGAGGATGAAATAGTGAGTGTGATGAAAGAGTTTATAGAGCAAGAAGAAGAAATTGTTTTGAAATTACGTGATGAATTAGTATATATGAAGAAAAAGAACGCATGGGAAGAAGCGTGCGTATTAGCTGCGAAGCAAGGAAATCGTATGTGGTCTTTAGAAGAAACGAAAGACCATCTTGAAAATTTTTTACTATTATTGCAAAAGAAAAAGGCGTGATCTACTCACGCCTTTTTCTTTTTAAAATTTGTCCGTTTAATAGTATCTTATTGTTTTGGGGCACTTTTATATACGCTTTTTGAAATTTGTCCATTTGATATTACTTCACCATTTTGTGTTACCTTTTTATATGTAACCGCGGTTATTTTATCACCAGTATTACTAACTACTTGAGAAGAAACTTCAACATTTTTGCCAGTATTTGTACCGAAAATACGTGTAGTAATACTACCTCCATTTGAAAATGCTTGAATGTAAATATGCTTACCTGTATTGTTTTTAAATTTTAAATCTGGACCATAATCTGCGACGGCTGCATCTTGCCCAAGTGGTAAATAATTTACGGGCATAGAATGATTACTTCGAGAAACAATTCCTAAATCTGCCCTTAAAGCTGCGCTATATAAAGTACTACTGACTTGGCAAACGCCTCCGCCTGCACTTTGTATAACTTTACCTTGTGAATATACTGCTGCGGATTTATAACCATGTGCAGCATCAGTTACGCCAACACGGTCATTAAAACTAAACGTTTCATCAGGTGCTACAATAACTCCACTTAAAGTATTAGCTGATTTATTTACGTTATAAGACTGATTTCCATTACGGCCAGTCATTGGAGTCGAGTATTCAGCAATTACTTCTTTAATCCCCATTTTCTGTATATCTTCTGTAGAACGTTCTGGTTTTATTAATGTAACCGGTAATGTAACATCTGATTTACCAGTAGTAATAGCTTCGTTTGTTAAATCGTTTAGTTTTCCTTTATCAATTTTTTCTCCGTTTTGACTTTGACTAACATTTACTGTAGAGCCTTCAACACTTAATTCTGCATTAACAGGATTTTTTAATGTTTCATTATATTTATCTTTTATAAAGGCTTCATAAGCTGTTGTATTTAATTGTGGTGTTAATTTATAGTCACGTTTTAATTCATCGTTTTCAGCTTGCTTCCGCATTTTGTAACGACTCATTACGTTTCCTTCTTGTTTTTTAAAGATTTTGTTTACAATATCTTTCTCTTTATAATTTATCCCTAAATCTTTCCATGTGTAAGTTTGTTTATCATCTTGGAATATGTAGGTAAGGGATTTTTGATCTAATTCATTTACTTTTTGATTAATAATTGCTTGAATATCTGCTTTATTTTTTCCATCAAGAGAAATACCTTCAAATGTAGTGTTTGGTAATGCAGTTGTATTCAGTTGATCATTTAATTTGGATACATATTGATATCCACCAACACCACCAACACAAAGTAATATGCCACCAGCGATAGTGGAACCGATCAGTATTTTGCGTAGCTTCATTTATTTCCCCCCAGAAAAATTTGTATAAATATATGTATGACATTTTTTGTATAAAAATGATGAAAATAACATTATGTACGTACTAGTATACTATTATTTTCACTATGCGTGTAATGTTTTTATAAAAAATGTTACACTGGTGTAATAATTGTCTCTTTTTGTCACAATATGTACGAGAAATATGTTGAAAATTATAATAAAAAGGCTGCTTAGAAAAATCTAGCAGCCTTTTTATTATAATTTTTTATGCTCATTTTTATTCGTAACACCGAGATGTTCTTGAAGTGTTGTCGATATATCATTAACACTTTTTTCGTTTGGAACGTAATAATAAATACCACCTATATATTTATCAGTACCTTCCACTTGCAATTTATCCATTTTTAAATTTGAATCCATTGAACTTTTTGCAATAGCCATCATATCATCAAAAGTTAAGTTTGTTTTTAAATCCTTATCGACAGCATCTAATAAGCTTCCGATTTTATTAACGGAATTGAGAGATAGTGCTTTTTCAGCAATAGCTTCTAAAACAAGTTGTTGTCGTTGACCACGCATATAATCACTATCAATATGACGAGTTCTAGCTAGTGCAAGTGCTTCTTCTCCATTTAAATGTTGACGTCCTTTTTCTAGATGAATTGCATTTGCTTCGTCTTTACTATTTTGTTCTGTAAACTCAACGGGAACATCGACAGTAATGCCACCAAGGGAATCAACGATTTTGATAAAGGATTTAAAGTTGAATTTTACATAGTAGTCAACTGGAACGTCTAAAAAGGTCTCTACTGTATCAATCGTGCTGTCTACACCACCGAATACGTGCGCATGTGTAATTTTATCGTATTTATCACGTGATTTAATGTAGACGCGTGAATCACGTGGAATGCTGACAAGTTTAACGGATTTATCGTTTTTATTAATTGTTGCAAGTAATAACGCATCCGTACGAGTCGCTTTTCCATAATCCTTGTCCCTAATATCACTTTCATCAACGCCCATAATAAGGACAGAAATATTGTCAGTCATAGGTTTAACGGCTTTTTCACGTTTGCTGGATTTATCTCCTCGGCCGAGTTCAGAATAGGCGTTGCTTAAGACGGATTTTGCTTTACTGTATATATGGAAGGAGTAACCTCCTGCTCCTATTGCTACAATAAGTAAGGGAATAAGAATGAACCAAAGTAGGCGCTTTTTCTTTGAACGTCCTTTTTTGGCTCGAGTTTCTTTGTTAATGTCGGATTTCATCATTTTTTCTCCTTTAAAACAATCAAAGTGTATACATCTAGAAGTGTATTAAAACACATAAAAAATATTGTACGCTAAATAAAAGGTATTGTACATGTATAAAAAATAGATGTCTTGATTATTTATAAGACACCTATTCGTTATTGTATACAAAAGACAGGGATAAGAAAATGATAAAATTTTACCTAATTAAAGCATAATACTTACAATAATCGCAGATAAAATGCTAACAAGAGTAGCTCCGTATAGTAATTTTAGGCCAAAGCGGGCAACGACATTTCCTTGTTCTTCGTTTAATCCTTTTACCGCACCGGAAATAATTCCAATGGAAGAAAAGTTAGCAAAAGAAACGAGGAAGACAGAAATAATACCAACTGTACGGATAGAGAGCGTGCTGGAAATTTTACTAAGATCCATCATTGCTACAAATTCATTTGTTACAAGCTTCGTTGCCATAATGCTACCAGCTGTGACAATTTCAGAAGTTGGTACGCCGATAAGAAATGCAATAGGGGAGAATACATAGCCTATTATTTGTTGGAAAGTAACTCCAAATATAATGAGGAATAGGTCATTAATACAACTCATTAATGCGACGAATCCAATGAGCATAGCACCGACGACAATTGCTACGCGAAAACCATCAAGAATGTATTCCCCAAGCATTTCAAAGAAACTTTGTTTTTCCCCTTTGATTTCCAAAATGTCTTCATCATCGTTAACGTCGTAAGGGTTAATAATGAGTACGATAATAAAACCGCTAAATAAATTGAGAACGAGTGCGGTTACTACATATTTTGGTTCGATCATTGTCATATAGGCACCGACAATGGACATAGATACTGTTGACATAGCAGAGGCGCAAAGTGTATAAAGTCGATGTTTTGGAATTTGGGCTAATTGTTTTTTTACCGTAATGAAAACTTCTGATTGGCCAACAATAGCGGAAGCGATGGCGTTGTAAGATTCCAATTTACCAAGACCGTTTATTTTACTAAGAAAGAAACCAATCCAACGAATAAAGAATGGTAGTATTTTGAAATGTTGTAATATACCAATTAAGACTGAGATGAAAACAATCGGTAATAATACGTTAAGGAAAAATGGCATTTCTCCTTTATTTGCAAGACCCCCAAATACAAAATTTATTCCACTGGCAGCATACCCAAGTAGCCTTGTAAACAGATTGGAAATTATCGTAATAAGTATGAGGCCAATTTCTGTATTTAATAATAAATAAGTTAAAATTAACTGTATAATTAGCATGATAAAAATTGGTTTGAATTTAATATGTTTTTTATTGTTGCTAGCAATGTAGGCAAGAAAAAAAACAACGATAAGTCCAACGAAAAAAGTGATAAATTTCATAATAAGCCCCCTAAAAGAGATATTCTGCTATATATGTTTTTCATTTAAAAGGAGAATATGCATGTTTAGTAAAGAGAGGAATAGAGGAATCATGAATATATGTAGAGTACATCACGTTGCAATTATTAGTTCAAATTATGAAGTGTCAAAGGATTTTTATACACGAATATTAGGTTTCAAAGTGATGAATGAAGTATACAGAAAGGAACGAAATTCTTATAAGTTAGATTTATGTGTAGGAGAAGAGTATCAAATTGAATTATTTTCATTTCCAAATCCGCCTAACCGCGCAAGCTTTCCGGAGGCTGCTGGGCTTAGGCATTTAGCTTTTGCCGTTACTGATATAGAAGAAGCTGTTAAACATTTAAAACGATGTGATGTTGAGACGGAATCGATACGTGTTGACGAGATAACGGGAAAAAAATTCGTCTTTTTTCAAGATCCTGACGGTTTGCCATTAGAATTGTATGAGGACTGAAAATTGGTGAATTTTATGTAGGGTTGCTTTCAAGTAAATGAAGAAACTAAAGTGAAACTTCTTTTTTAAAGGAGGTGTAACTTTAGCTAAGAAAAGCTAAAGGACATATGTGGATATTTTAAAATTATTGATGGTAGCTGTTCTGATTGCGCTAACAGGTTTTTTTGTAGCTGTAGAGTTTGCAATTATTAAGGTACGTAGCAGTCGTATTGATCAACTCGTCAGTGAAAAAAAGCGAGGGGCATTGGCAGCGAAAAAAGTAACTTCAAATTTAGATGAGTATTTATCAGCATGTCAGTTAGGGATTACGATTACTGCTTTAGGGCTCGGGTGGTTAGGGGAGCCAACCATTAAACATTTACTTGAGCCGTTATTTTTAAAGGTACATTTATCTCCTGCAATTTCCAGTACAGTTTCATTTATTATTGCCTTTGCAGTAATTACATTTTTACATGTTGTAATTGGTGAACTTGCTCCAAAGACTTTTGCAATCCAAAAAGCAGAGCAAGTTAGCTTATTATTATCAAAGCCCCTTATTTATTTTTACCGAGTTATGTATCCATTTATTTGGGCTTTAAATGGCTCTGCACGATTTGTGACAGGCTTATTTGGCTTACATCCCGCTTCTGAACATGAAGTTGCGCATTCTGAGGAGGAACTAAGATTAATCTTGTCTGAGAGTTATGAGAGTGGCGAGATTAATCAAGCTGAATTTAAATATGTAAATAACATCTTTGAATTTGATAACAGGTTAGCGAAGGAAATCATGGTACCTCGTACTGAAGTTGTTGGTTTATATGAAGATGAGCCGTTTGAGACACATATTAAAGTAATTGCTCAAGAAAAATATACGAGATATCCAGTATTTGGTGAAGATAAAGATGAAATTATTGGGATGGTTAATGTAAAGGACTTATTTATTCGTTATATGGATGGTAATCGAGATGAAGAGTGTTCGATTACACCATATACACGTCCAGTTATTGAAGTGTTAGAAAATATCCCAATCCATGATTTATTATTGCAAATGCAAAGAAAGCGCATTCCATTAGCTGTATTATATGATGAATATGGTGGCACAGCAGGAATCGTTACATTAGAAGATATTTTAGAAGAAATTGTTGGAGAAATCCGAGATGAATACGATGAAGATGAACATCCACCAATAGAGCATATAAGTGAAGTGTGTAAAATTGTAGAGGGGAAAGTGCTTATTAGCGAAGTAAATGATTTATTTGGCATACATTTGGTTGCTGATGATGTTGATACAATTGGTGGGTGGTTTATGGTACAAAATCAAATCGTTGCTGAGGGGGACATTATTGAGAAACACGGCTTTTCTTTTAAAGTTCTTGAAAAGGATATGCATCAAATTAAGCGAGTTGAAATAAAGAAAGTAGAAGAATGAATTTTTTATTATATAAACTTTAATAAAAAGGATATATAGAAAAATAAATGTTTGCGCTTTCAAAAAAGGTGCTTTATAGTGAAGGTGGATACTGAAGAATTCTTTTTAATGATACTCGTATTTTATAGGGCGAATTCTTTGGATAAGGATTTAGAATGAAAAGTATAGGTGATGAAAAATGATAGCAACGAAGGATATACGTATAGAAAAAGATTTTTTAGGTGAAAAGGAAGTACCGAGTGTAGCTTATTATGGTGTACAAACATTACGTGCCGTAGAAAATTTTCCGATTACAGGATATCGCATTCATCCGTCACTCATTACGGCAATGGCAATTGTAAAAAAAGCGGCAGCGCTTGCGAATATAGATACAGGTTACTTGGCTAAAGATATCGGACAAGAAATTGTAGAAGCTGCACAAGAGATTATGGATGGAAAGTTCCATGATCAATTTATCGTAGACCCAATTCAGGGCGGAGCAGGGACTTCAATTAATATGAATACTAATGAAGTAATTGCTAATAGAGCTTTAGAACGTATGGGGTACGAAAAAGGTGAGTATGCGAAAGTTAGCCCAAACACTCACGTGAATATGGCCCAATCAACAAATGATGCGTTCCCAACTGGGATTCATATTGCAACTCTTATGATGTTAGAAGAGCTTCTTATTACAATGGAAGAACTTCATTCTGCTTTTCGTAAAAAAGCAAAAGAGTTTGATCACGTTATTAAAATGGGACGCACACATTTACAAGATGCAGTTCCAATTCGCCTTGGACAAGAATTTGAAGCGTATAGCCGAGTGCTTGAGCGTGATATAAAAAGAATTAAACAGTCTCGTCAACATTTATATGAAGTGAATATGGGGGCGACAGCTGTTGGTACAGGATTAAATGCAAATCCTACGTATATTGAACAAGTGGTAAAACATTTAAGAACGTTTAGTGGATTCCCACTTGTTGGTGCAGAGCATTTAGTTGATGCAACACAAAATACAGATGCATACACAGAAGTATCTGCAGCACTTAAAGTATGTATGATGAACATGTCTAAAATTGCAAACGATCTTCGTATTATGGCGTCTGGGCCACGTGTTGGGTTAGCTGAAATTCAATTGCCAGCACGTCAGCCAGGTTCATCGATTATGCCAGGTAAAGTAAATCCAGTTATGGCAGAAGTGATTAACCAAGTCGCATTCCAAGTAATTGGAAACGATCATACAATTTGCTTAGCATCAGAAGCAGGGCAATTAGAGTTAAACGTAATGGAGCCTGTGCTTGTATTTAATTTAATTCAATCTATCAGTATTATGAATAACGGATTCCGTGTATTCCGTGAATATTGTATTGAAGGAATTACAGCAAATGAAGAATTGCTGAAGCAATATGTTGAGAAAAGTGTTGGAATTATTACAGCAGTTAATCCTCATATTGGTTATGAAGCAGCATCTCGTATTGCACGTGAAGCAATTGAAACAGGAAAATCTGTTAGGGAGTTATGTTTAGAACATGGTGTACTTACAGCAGAAGAGCTTGATATTATTTTGGACCCATATGAAATGACGCATCCTGAAATTGCTGGTGCTTCTTTATTAAAGGATAAAGTGAAACTTTAATCAGTAGGGGGGGAATCCCCCACTGATTATTAGCCTTCACCAATCGGGCTTTTACGGGCAGCCCGACTCCCACCTAACTCCCTCGCATTCGCCGAATTTTTGGGTGGGAGTTTTACTGCCCAAAAATAGCGGGATAAAAAAATGTAATGTAAAAAGAACCGATCCATTTGGATCGGTTCTTTTTTAGAAGATATTAAATACAGCGTTTAATTGAAGTAAGCTAATAACAGCTAAGAAGATTAAACTGTATTTCATTGCTGTTTTAAATAAGGCAGATTCTTGACCAACTAGTCCAACTGCTGCACAAGCAACTGCTACAGATTGTGGTGAAACCATTTTCGCCATTGTACCACCTACTACGTTTAATGCAACGAGTGTAGAAGGAACGATGTTTAATTGGTCTGCAGTTACCGCTTGAAGTGGTGCGAATAATGAACCACTTGATACTACTGATCCTGTAATGAATACGCCAATCCATCCTAAGATTGGAGAAAGAACTGGGAATGCATTACCAGTAGAAGAGAATGCAAGTCCAAGTGTAGATGACATACCAGAGTAGTTCTCTACGTAAGCTAAAGCGATAACGCTACAAATTGTATATACTGGAGCTTTTAGTTCTTTAATTGTTTCAACCATTAGTTCTTTAATCATTTTACCTTTTACGCGGTAAACGATAAGTGAAACGATAATTGCTAGTACGATCGCAGTAGTTGTAGAAGAGAATACATCGAATTTGAAAATCGCTGCGAAAGGTGTATCTGCTTTTGTAATTGGTGTAGTTTTCATAACCATATTATGAAGACCAGGGAATTGAATGTTAAATACTAAGTTTGCTAACGCACCATCCGGAGCAAATAAAGCTTTAATTGGTTTTAAATTAAAGATTGTTACGAATGCAGTTAAGAATACGAATGGAGACCAAGCATATAAAATTTGATTGAATGTATGAGATTCTCTTGCTTCTTGTTTTTCTTCTTTAGCAGAAGATTTTGGTTGCCAAACACGTAAGAATAATGCAAGTGATACCATACTTACAACGGCTGCGAAAATATTAGTAAGTTCTGCACCTAAGAAGTAAGTTACAAGGAACTGAGTAATTGCGAAAGAAAAACCACTTACAAGAATACCTTGCCATGTTTCTTTAATACCTTTAATTCCATCGACCATTGAAACAAGTAAGAAAGGTAAAATAATGCTAATGAAAGGTAAAATAAGAACAGTTTGACGACCTATAGTTAATGCATCTAATTGAGTTAATTGTGCAGGTACTGTAACTGGAATACCCATAGCACCCATAGCACCACCAGCGATATTTGCTACTAAACAAATACCTGCTGCTTTTAATGGATTAAAGCCCATACCTACAAGTAGTGCAGCTGTAATAGCAACTGGAACACCTAGACCAGCTGCACCTTCTAAGAAAGCACCGAAAGAATAAGCGATTAACAACACTTGTAAACGTTGATCATTTGTAATGCTTGAAATACTATCACGAATTATGTTGAATTGCTCTGTTTTAACAGTTAATTTGTAAAGGAAAATTGCTGCGATAACGATAGTACAAATTGGATAAAATCCAGATAGAATACCGAATCCGGCAGATGCTACAGCTACTGTTGCTGGCATTTTATAAACGAATATAGCAAGAATAATAGCGACAATCACACTGTAAAGACCAGCGATGTAACTTTTCATTTTGAGTCCCATTAAACAAATGATGAAGCAGAAAATTGGAAGTGCTGCGATTAGTGCAGATAACCAAATGTTGTTTAATGGGTCATAAATTTGTGTCCAAGTACTCATAATAATGACAACTCCTATCTATTTATGTGAAACTATTCACATTGTTTGTGAAACTATTCACAATCAACTTACATGCTTAGTATATTCTCCTTCAACACTATTGTCAACGTGAAAAAGTATAATTATTCCATAATAGTATTAAAAGTAACATTTTGTTCATAAAGTAGACAAAAAGCGTAATCAAATTGATTTGAATACGCTTTTATAAATTATTTATATATTCTTTCATTTTTTCATATGTCATTGGTCCTACATGCTTATATTGAATGACACCGTTTGAATCGATGACAAAAGATGTTGGAATACTGATAATTTGATATGCGGCACTTGCCTGTCCTTTCTGATCTAATAGGACGGGGAAGGTATATTTGTTTTCTTCAAGAAATTGTTTTACATTGTTCGGGTCTTTTTCAGTAGCTGTCGCATTTACAGCAACAATTTCAATCCCCATATCTTTAGTATCATGATAAAACTTTTCCATATCAGGCATTTCTATTTTGCATGGACCACACCAGCTTGCCCAAAAATTCAATATTACTTTTTTTCCTTTATAGTCTGTAAGACGAACTTCTTGACCAGTGGTTGTTTCCAGAAGGAAATCGAGGGCAACATTGCCAACTTCAGTTCCAATGGGGATGTTTGATTTTGAAGCTATATCTTCTTTTTTGTCTAATAGGAAGTGATTGATAATAGTCCAGCCAACCGCAATGCTAAGTAACGCAATAATAAACCATTTTTTAATACTACATCCTCCTCCTTACTTAAATTTCCTTTTTTATCGTAACAAATTGGTTAAATATGGTCAAATTACTTTACGATAGGTTATCAATTATAGACGATATTTTACAATATCATTACTGTACATTTCAGTAAGGTGAAAATATAACAAAAAGCCTGATAAAACAACGTTTGTAAGCAAAGTATCGCTAGCCCTTTATTTTGCTTTTTCGTTGTATCATATAGTATAATATTCAAAATCAGGAGAGATTTTTTCTTGAACTGTGTGCTGATAAAAGTCGGAAAATTTTCTCAGCATTATGGGTTGATAAAGTTATGTCGTAACAGGAAATATAAGAACAGATATATAAATAAATAAAAAGAAAATAAAAAATGAAAATGAGGGGAACTTTATGAACCAAAACCAATTTGACTGTCGTATTTCAGAAGAAGACGTACAGATGTTAAGAGCATTAGCTCATCCATTGCGTCTACGCTTAGTAATGGAACTAATGCAGCGTGGAACATGTAATGTAACACAATTACAAGAGGTATTAGAAATTCCACAATCAACTGTTTCACAGCATTTAACGAAATTAAAACAAAATAAAGTAGTACGCTTTGAGAGACGCGGGTTAGAAGTGTACTATCAAATTCATAATGATAAAGTAAGTGAAGTAGTAAAAACGTTATTTTCTTAATTTTTGAATATTATGGAAAGGAGACGTATGAAATATACGTCTTTTTTTATTTGAAAAGGATGTAATAATAGGAAGATTTGAGAGCGTATATATTAACGCGTGAGAAAGAAACAAACTATCGGTTGAAGTGCTAAATTGTTGGAATATATTCTGAAGGGATATGAAAAGATAGAAAGGAGTGTTGTAAGCTAAAGGAGGAATAATATAATGGATGTACAACGTGTGAAACAGATATTATCTTCTTCAAGTAGAATTGATGTTACATATGAGGGAGTCCCCGTATGGATTGAGAGCTGTGATGAGCAGAAGGGGAGTGCTCAAGTGTATGACGTATCCAATCCAGGAGAGAGCGTTCACGTGGATGTGACGGCTTTAGAAGAGAGGTAATAGAAAAGACGCTTCTAATTGTAGAAGCGTCTTTTTTATTTGCTATTCCATCATATGTGCAATTTTCTTAGAGAACATAAGAAGTACTAATCCTAGCACGATTACGATAACACCGATGCTCGCGAATACTTCTAAATATCCTAAAGATTGAGTGAAAGCAGCTAATTGCCCTGCTAATAAGTTTGCACAGCCAGTACCAGCTAACCATACACCCATTAATAAAGATGCTAATTTAAGAGGAGCGATTGCACTTACCATAGATAATCCGATTGGTGATAAGAATAATTCACCGATTGTATGGAACATGTAAGTGAACACAATGAACAGTAAGTTTGCTTTCATTGTAATGTTACCTTCATCGCTACCAGTTTTTAAAACAGCTAAAGTTAGAACTAAATATCCAACTCCTAGTAAAATCATACCTAATGCCATTTTTGTTGGGATTTTTAAATCACCATTTTTTGTTTTTGAAAGTTTAATCCATAATGCAGAAACTGGTAATGCTAGTAAGATAATGAACAATGGGTTTACAGATTGGAACCAAGGTGTTGGAATTGTAAATCCACCAATTGTACGATCTACGAATTTATCTGTATAAAGTGTTAAAGAACTACCAGCTTGTTCAAATCCTGCCCAGAAGAATACAACGAAACAAGTTAAAATTAAAATTGCAACTGTACGTTTTTTCTCTTGTGCTGTTAAAGGTTTTTTCTCAATTACTTTTGCATTGTTTTCTTTAGATTGTTTTCCGACAACAGTTGTTCCAATAGATCCTAAGTAACGAGGTGCTAATGTGTTAAATGCAATCTGACCAATGATCATACCGATACAAGCTGTTAAGAATCCGTATTTATAATCTGCGAAATAACCGCAAATGAATGGAGCGATAAAAGCTCCTAAGTTAATTCCCATGTAGAAGATAGTGAAGGCACTATCACGACGAGAATCATTTTCGCTATATAATTGACCTAATAAAGTCGAAATATTTGGTTTGAAAAATCCATTACCAATAACTAATAATCCTAACCCTAAGAATAGTCCAGTTTTAGTGTTCATTGAAAAGAGTACAAAGTTACCAAGTGCCATGATGATACCACCGATGGTAATGGCGTGTCGTTTCGTAATGAAATGGTCAGTTAGCCAACCACCAATAATCGGTGTGAAATATACGAACATTGTGAAAAGACCGTAAATTTGCACAGCAACTGCTTTATCAAATCCTAAACCGCCGCTTACTAAGCTCGTTGTTAAATAAAGAACTAATAAGCCACGCATTCCGTAATAACTAAATCTTTCCCATGCCTCTGTAAAGAACAACAAATATAATCCTGGTGGATGTTTTTTTGGTGATTGTTGTTCTCCAGCTTTGTCTAATTTTAAAGCTGCATCCATGTTTGTTTCCCCCTAATCCTGTATAACGGATATTTATGTAATTATTTTAATTCACAAAATATTTAGAAGTCAATAGAATTATATGGAAATAGAAAGAAAATTTCTGAAATAATTCATTTTTTCTTCAACCGTTATTGTATTTTTCCCTGAAAACGAGATAATAAGCGTTTTCAAATGTAGTAATTGAATTCTAAAAGAAAGTAAAATAGTGATTAATCAGAAAATTTAGATTAAAATATCTATTCTGATATAGAGAAAAAACACTGTATTTACTTTTATAATATAACATATTGGGAATAAAAATACAAAATGAAATAATGTGACACTTCAGTGAAATGAAAAAACCAGCTCCATAAAAGAGGGCGCTGGTTTTTTATTATTTAATAAAGCGTTTTTCAATGTCGTCTAGCATTAAGTTCGCAGCCATTACACCGCCAGCTGTATTCCAAATTACATCGTCAACTTTGTATGCTTTTCCATTTTTTACTGCATTTAAGTTTTTAAATAGAGGATCGTTTATATATTCCTTTTCTAGTTCAGAGCCTTTTTTCTCGTTTCCTTTATCGAATGTGAAGTAGAATAATACATCACCATCCATTGCAGAAATACGCTCTTTAGATACGTTACGCTCTGCAAAATCATTTTTGTTTTGGTCTCCAGGACGTTTAAATCCAAGTTCTTTTAAAATAACACCAGAGAATGTATCACCATGATAAATACGAACGTCACCAGGCATAAAGCGTACCATAGAAATTTCTTGATTTACTTTATCGCCGAGTTTGCCTTTTAAATCTTTCATACGTGCTTCGTAATCAGCTAAGACCTTTTGACCTTCTTTTTCTTTATTTAATGCTTCCGCATAAAATTTGAAGTTATCTTTCCATTCACCGCGTAATGTTTCTGAGAAAACAGTAGGTGCGATTGCTTTTAGTTGCTCATACACTTTTTCGTGACGCATTTTATTACCGATAATTAAGTCTGGTTTTAAAGAAGCAATCGTTTCAACGTTAACTTGTCCTTCATCACCGACAACTTTTACATCTTTCATTTCATCCTTAATATGTGGATACCATGGATCTCCAGTCCAAGACTTTACAGCCCCAACTGGTTTTACACCTAACTCAAGTAAGGCTTCAGTTCCTTCATTTGTTAAAATAACTACACGTTTTGGGTTTGCTGGAACTTCTGTTTTACCCATTGCATGTTCAACCGTAATCATTTCTTTTTTATTATCTTCTTTTGTAGACTCTTCTTTGTTATTTGATTTTCCACAAGCGCTTAAAAGAAGTGAAAAAGTTAGTAGAAATACAAATACTGTGAACGATTTCTTTTGCATGAAATTCATTATGTACCCCCTACAGGTTGAGAATATTTTTCAATAGCAAGCATGATATTAATACTTCGTGGTCCAATTGTCAATGAAAATAATTCTCATTATCGTTGACAATGAGAATTAAGTTGAAATACACTTACAACGTATCATTATACATTGAAGGGGAAACGCTGCATGTTATTAAAAACAAATCAAGCAAAATGGATTGGATTATTTGTTGGAATCATTGCAGTCGCTATTTGTATTTGGGGAAGTATTATTTTTGGATATACAAATACGAGTTGGAAATTAGCGTTGGATGCTTTTTTCCATTTTAATGGTTCAAATGAGCATATTATTATTCAAAATGTGCGCCTACCAAGGGCACTAATTGCAGCCAGTGTTGGTGCTAGTTTAGCCATAGCGGGTTGTTTGATGCAAACTTTAACAAAGAACCCACTTGCTTCTCCAGATTTTATTGGATTAAATTCAGGTGCTGCGTTCTTTATAGTTGTAGCAATTGTACTCTTTTCCGTGACATCATTATCAGCTTTCACATGGATTTCCTTTTTAGGAGCGGCGGTTGCAGCAGTACTTGTATTTGCCTCTAGCTCTTTAGGAAAAGAAGGGACAACGCCTCTTAAGTTAACGTTAGCAGGTGTCGCGATAAGTGCGTTGTTTTCATCATTAACACAAGGGTTACTTGTTTTAAATGAAAAAGCATTTGAAGAAGTGTTATTTTGGCTTGCCGGATCTGTGCAAGGAAGAAAGTTAGAGATTTTACAATCTGTATTCCCGTATTTATTAATAGGCTGGATTGCATCTCTTATGATGGCAGGGAAAGTAAATACATTAATGATGGGGGAAGACGTTGCAAAAGGACTTGGACAACGAACAATTTTAATGAAATCATTCGTACTACTTATTATTGTACTACTGTCTGGTGGTTCAGTTGCGGTCGCTGGTCCAATTGGATTTATTGGTATTGTTACTCCGTATTTTGCCAGATTCCTTGTTGGAGTAGATCACAGGTGGAGAGTACCGTATAGCGGCTTGTTAGGTGCAATACTATTACTCTTAGCTGATATAGCAGCTAGATATGTCATTATGCCACAAGAAGTACCAGTAGGGGTTATGACAGCATTTATCGGGGCCCCATTCTTTATTTATATTGCACGTAAGAGAGGGCTTAGCAAATGAAGAAGTACATTCCGTTTCGTATAGGAAAAGGTGGGCTCTCGTTTTTAATGTATAAACGAGCTGTTCTAGTCTTACTTAGTTTACTAGTTGTTTTAATAGGATTATTTTTTGCGAGCGCAGGTATGGGAGATATGAAAATTGCTCCTTATGATGTATGGCAAGCAATTACCGGAAATGGTGATGCGATGTCAAATATGGTTGTAAATAAATTTCGTATGCCGCGTATTTTAATTGCAATCCTTGTGGGAATAGCACTTGCTGTAGCGGGGTGTATTTTACAAGGGCTCGTTCGAAATCCACTGGCTTCTCCTGATATCATCGGGATTACGGGTGGGGCAAGTGTTGCAGTTGTACTATTTTTAGCTATATTTAGTGATAAAAATAACGCGCTAACTGTAAGCATTCATTATATGCCGTTAGCAGCCTTTATTGGGGCAACGATTGTAGCGCTTTTTGTATATTTATTTGCATGGAGAAATGACGGGTTATCACCGATTAGTCTTGTTTTAATTGGTGTTGGTTTTTGGGCATTAACGAAAGCGGCAACGACTTTGTTTATGTTGTTAGCGCCAATTTACCAAGCGAGTCAAGCGAATGTATGGATTACAGGTACTGTTTACGGTTCTTCATGGCAAAACGTTATGGTGCTTGCACCGTGGGTTCTCATTTTAACGGTAATATCATTTATAGCTGCTAGACATTTAAATGCGCAAGAGCTAGGGGATGATATTGCGGTAGGACTTGGTGTTCCGTTAACGAAGTCACGCGTATTCATGTTATTACTTAGTACAGCTTTAATTGGCGGTGCGGTTGCCTTTGCTGGAGGAATTGGATTTGTCGGTTTAATGGCACCTCATATTTCACGAAGACTAGTTGGTTCTTTATACGGTGCATTACTCCCAGTTGCGGCTATTGTTGGTGCAATTTTAGTACTTGCTGCAGATTTAATTGGGCGTACAGTTTTCGCGCCACTCGAAATTCCAGCAGGGGTATTTACATCAGCAATTGGTGCACCTTATTTTATTTATTTACTTTATAAAAGTCGGAATTCATAAAGGGAGATGAATATGCAAAAAGCATTGGAGACAAAACGCTTGACGTTGTCTTATGGTGAAACAATCATTATTGATGAATTGAATTTAGAAATTCCAAAAGGAGAAATTACAATCTTTATCGGTTCTAACGGTTGTGGTAAATCAACTTTATTACGTTCACTAGCTAGATTATTAAAACCAGCGTCCGGTGATATTTTATTAGATAATCAAGCGATTCAAAGTATGCAAACGAAGCAAATCGCTCGTCAAATGGCAATTTTGCCGCAAGGACCGCAGGCACCTGAAGGACTTACAGTATTGCAACTTGTAAAGCAAGGACGTTATCCGTATCAAACGTGGCTGAAGCAATGGTCAGAAAAAGATGAGGAAATGGTACAAAAAGCACTTGCAGCAACAGGTATGACAGAATTTGCTGAGCGTGATGTGCATGCTCTTTCAGGTGGACAACGACAACGTGCTTGGATTGCAATGACCCTTGCACAAGATACAGATATTATTTTGCTTGATGAGCCGACTACATATTTAGATATGACGCACCAAATTGAAGTGTTAGATTTATTATTCGAATTAAATGAAACAGAGCAAAGAACGATTGTTATGGTATTGCACGATTTGAATCTGGCATGCCGTTATGCAGACAACATTGTAGCTATTCAAGATAAACAAATATATGCGCAAGGTAAACCAGAAGAAGTTATTGACCAGAAGTTAGTTCGGGATGTATTCCGTATGGAGTGTCAGATAAGCGCTGATCCGTTATTTGGGACACCGCTCTGTATCCCGCATGGAAGAGGAAGACGTGTACTTAAAGATGCTGTTCAGGCGATGAGGTAACGAAAAAAGACGATGAAGATTCATCGTCTTTTTTATTTTTGGCAAGAAAATAATAGAAAAAGGGGAATACGTAAACGGCGTTCATATTCTTCCGCGCTTTGAAAATAGGTTTGATTTGGTGTAGCTTCTTTTAAGTGTGTAATTGTAAATCCGGATTGTTGTAATAATGTGAAATACCCTTCTGTTGTACGATGATATTTAATAACCTCTTGATCAATCCATGGCTCAACACGTTTTCCTGTTTTGAAGTAATCATCAACGAGCCAGCTCGTTCGCTTGCTGCTTGTTTGCAAGCTTTCAAATGAAGATGTAATAACGGGATGTTGAACACTAAAGGTAAAAATGCCGTTCGGTTTTAAGGTTTGGTATACATTTTGAAAAATAGTATCAAGATGTTCAATATAGTGTAAGGCGAGTCTAGATGTTACTAAATCAAAAGTAGAAGGAGGGTAGGTATAGTCTTTGAGGTTTACAAAATGGACAGTACCATTTTTATTTTCTAGGTGCTTACTAGCTTTTTCATACATGCGCTTGGAGCCTTCAATCCCAGTGTAAAAGTGGCAACCATTTTCTAATAATTCTTCGCCAAACTTAGCATCACCACAACCTAAATCGAGAATTTGTTTTCCTTTTACATCGCCAATGAGCTGAAAGAATGCTGGCTTCTCAATCGATTCATTCGGGCTATTTTCGCGGTATCTTCGTTTCATATATTGCTCAAAAAACGCTTCGTTATTATATACATCAGATTCTGTAAATGCCATGTTTGAACCCCTCCTGAATATTTTTTTATTCTATCAAATATGAAAAGTAAAAGATAGATTTCTTGTAATGAATCATATATAATCTAAAATTGTAAGCGGTTACTTTAAACTATTTTTCTATAATAAATTCTGAAAACATGTTAAGCTAATAGAGGGATTATTAGAATTATTGAGATATTAATCCGCTTACATGAACGATGGGAGGCTTCACGATGTCTAGTAAAACACTTGCGAAATTTTTAGAAGAGAATTTAGAGGATTTAAAATCAAAGGGGCTTTATAACGTAATTGATCCGCTTGAGAGTTCAAATGGACCGATCATTACAATTGGCGGAAAAGAATATATTAACTTATCTTCAAACAACTATCTTGGATTAGCAACAGATAGCCGTTTGCAAGAAGCAGCAATTGGTGCCATTCATAAGTACGGCGTTGGAGCAGGAGCTGTTCGTACAATTAACGGTACTTTAGATTTGCATATAAAATTGGAAGAAACAATTGCAAAGTTTAAACATACAGAAGCAGCAATTGCTTATCAATCAGGATTTAACTGTAATATGGCAGCGATTTCAGCCGTTATGGATAAAAATGATGCGATTCTTTCAGATGAATTAAACCACGCATCTATTATTGATGGTAGTCGTTTATCAAGAGCGAAAATTATTGTTTACAAACATTCTGATATGGAAGATTTACGCCAAAAAGCAATCGCGGCGAAAGAGTCAGGTCTTTACAATAAATTAATGGTTATTACAGACGGTGTTTTCTCAATGGATGGAGATATTGCAAAATTACCAGAAATTGTTGAAATTGCAGAAGAGCTGGATTTAATGACATACGTAGACGATGCACATGGTTCAGGTGTACTTGGAAAAGGTGCAGGAACTGTGAAGCACTTCGGTCTGTCTGATAAAGTTGATTTCCAAATTGGTACATTATCAAAAGCAATTGGGGTAATTGGTGGATATGTAGCAGGGAAACAAAACTTAATTGATTGGTTAAAAGTTCGTTCACGTCCATTCTTATTCTCTACAGCTTTAACACCAGCTGATGCAGCAGCTTGCATGAGATCAATTGAAATCTTAATGGAAAGCACAGAATTACATGATCGCCTATGGGAAAATGGTCGCTATTTAAAACAAGGGTTAAAAGAACTTGGCTTTAACATCGGAGAAAGTGAAACGCCAATTACACCTTGTATCATTGGTGATGAAGTATTAACACAAGAATTTAGTAAACGTCTAAATGAAGTAGGCGTATATGCAAAATCTATCGTGTTCCCAACTGTAGCAAAAGGAACGGGTCGCGTTCGTAATATGCCTACAGCAGCTCATACGAAAGAAATGTTAGATGAAGCAATTCGTAAGTATGAAAAAGTAGGGAAAGAAATGGGTATCATTTAAGTAACGACATCTTTTGAATAGCTTGCAAATGAGGAGTGGGAAAAATGAAAAAAATTCTAGTAACCGGTTCTTTAGGGCAAATTGGTTCTGAACTAGTAATGAAACTTCGTGATGTATACGGTGCATCGAACGTTATTGCAACAGATATTCGTGAAACAGATAGCGAAGTAGTAACGTCTGGTCCATTTGAAACGTTAGATGTAACAGATGGACAAAAACTACATGATATTGCAAAGCGTAATGAAGTAGATACAATTATTCATTTAGCGGCTTTACTTTCAGCGACAGCAGAAAAAAATCCACTATTCGCTTGGAATTTAAATATGGGCGGACTTGTAAATGCATTAGAAGCAGCTCGTGAATTAAACTGTAAGTTTTTCACGCCAAGTTCTATCGGTGCATTCGGTCCATCAACGCCAAAAGATAATACGCCACAAGATACAATTCAGCGTCCTACTACGATGTATGGGGTAAACAAAGTAGCAGGGGAATTACTATGTGATTATTATCATCAAAAGTTTGGCGTTGATACGCGCGGTGTACGTTTCCCTGGTTTAATTTCTTACGTAGCTCCTCCAGGAGGCGGAACAACTGACTATGCAGTTGAAATTTATTATGAGGCGATTAAAAAAGGCACATACACCTCATACATTGCAGAAGGAACATACATGGATATGATGTATATGCCAGATGCTTTACAAGCGATTATTTCATTAATGGAAGCTGATCCAAGTAAACTTGTGCATAGAAATGCATTTAACATTACAGCAATGAGCTTTGAACCAGAGCAAATTGCAGCATCAATTCGTAAACACATTCCGAACTTTACAATGGATTACGCAGTAGATCCAGCTCGTCAAACAATCGCTGATAGCTGGCCAAACTCTATTGATGCAACAGCAGCAATGAAAGAGTGGGGCTTTAAAGCAGAATACGATTTAGACAAAATGACAACTGACATGCTGGCTAAGTTAAAAAAAAAGCTTGCATCTGAGTTAGTGATGAATTAATAGGAAGAGCCGATTCTTAGGAATTGGCTCTTCCTTCTTTTTAAGAGGGAGAAGAATAACATGCAAAGAGTTGACGTCGTATATGCACTAATACATGACGAAGAAGCCGATAAAATATTAATGGTACATAATGTAGAACAAAATGTTTGGTCACTGCCGGGTGGGGCTGTTGAAAAGGGTGAAACGTTAGAGGAAGCTCTAGTAAGGGAAGTAAAAGAAGAGACAGGTTTAACTGCTATGGCAGGTGGACTTGTTGCGATCAATGAAAAATTCTTTGAAGAATCCGGGAATCATGCGCTACTTTTTACATTCCGAGCAAATGTAGTAACAGGTGAACTTGTTGCAGAAGATGAAGGAGAAATTTCTGCAATAGAGTGGGTGGATCGAACAATCGCAAATGAACGATTCCCATTCTACGATGGAGGATTCGAGGCATTACTAGAAGTAGCCATTCCATACAAGTTTCAACCAGAAACAAAGTAATTGAACGAAAAAAAGGAGCCAAAAGGCTCCTTTTTTCTATTCAATCGTCTTCAGTAATAGCTTTTTCAGTAGTGGTTTAATCTTCAATCTTAAATCCTCAGCGTGATTTGCAACTAAGAAGTGATGGTTATAAATGTTCTTCATTAATTGATAAGTTGCTTCTTTCGCTTCGCCTTCTTCGATGAAGATTCCGATTACTTCCATACCACTTTTACGAGCAAGTTTGACAGCTTCATGCGTATCTAAAATACCGTCTTGTTGATAGTCTAGCGCAGAAGGCTCACCGTCTGTAAAGACAAGTAAGAATTTATGCTTTTCTGGTCTTTTCGCAAGCTTTTCAGAAACGATACGAATAATATATCCGTCGCGGTTATCTTCTTCTTCGCGAAGCTGCATAATTTCAGGACCTACGTTTGGTAAAGTTGAGTTTTTGTATGTCACAACTTCATGGATAACGTTCGGCTTATCTTCAGGTTTCGCACTAGAAGCATCTTCCCAAAATCCGCTAATAGCGTGCGGGATTTTTAAAGATTTTAAAGCTTCATGGAATAGGACCACACTCTTTTTCGTTTCTTCCATTTTGTTATACATAGAACCAGAGCAGTCCACTAGTAGTTGGAATGCAACATCGAGCTCTTGTGATTCTTGCCCTTTTTTATAAAACATGCGTGGTTGCTTCTCAGTATAAATACGAAGGAATTTCTTACGAAGTCTTCCGTAATATTTATCACTATTTGCATTCGTTTTATTTTCAATTGTTTTTTCGATAATTTTCTTTAATTCTTTTACATCTTTATTAACGACTGACTTGATAGCTTGGTAATCTTTTTTCTCATCGGTATTTGTTTTGCGAGCTTCTTTAAAGGTATGAGAGGCACCTACATTATACTTACCGTATGCACCCTCGTTTTGGCTAGAAGCGTGTGAAGCTCTTGCTTCTTCTGTATCAGAGCCATCAAAGTTGGATTGTGTACTCTTTTGAGAAGTACCTTGTACAGAACCAAGTGCTTGATCGCCATCTTCTGATTCACGAGCAGTATCGCCCATCATGTTTGTTTTTGTTCCGCTTTCTAATTCAAAGCGTAAAAAGTTCTCGTTTTCGTTATTTTTATTTTCACGATGCCATGTGGAGAAACTTTCATCCATTTTGTTTTTATTTTCATCGTCATCTATGAGTTGCGTATCATCATTAGCTAAATCTTCAACGCGACAGTTCTTTTCGTCTGCAATGACAGATAAATAAAGCGGAGCATGTCCGAAATAATTATTAAGCATATCACTTTCAAGAAGTTCCTCTAAGCGATAGCGAATCTTCTCAACGATATACATAATATCTTCCGTATTACGAGATTGGAATGTTTCATGCAAAATTGCTTCAATTTGCTCGAAATATTCATTATTAAACATTTCATATTTATCACTCGTTAATGAAAGATAGCATAGACAAAATAGACGATCACCGTGATAGTTACGAACACGATTTATTTCATTTTGTGAGCCAAAGTAATTGCGATACATTTCTTTTCGGCGTTTGAAAATATGTTTTGTGCCAGGTCGTAAATTTTTGACGATTTCCTCAACACGTAAATCTTCTAATAGAACAAATAATTGTGTTAAAAACTTTTTTAGAGGCGATTCTTGTAATTCAATCGCATAAGAACGAATTAAAGTCATGTCCGAGTAATGTTTATTACCAAGTGCTTTCAAAAACACTTCGCTTTTTAATCCGATTACTGTATCCTCTTCTTTTCGATCATCCCAAAAGTGACTAATGACAACCTTTTTTTCAATTTCGTCGTAGTATGCTTTATAGCCATACTCAAGATAGGCATCGTCTTCTTTTAGAAGAGCATACATTAAGTTTTCCATTTGTAGAAACAGCGACGCATCAATTTTTTTGTCACTAAAAATTTGTCTCATGAATTATCCCTCAAAGAAATAACTTTCTGCTAATTCACGGACAGTCATTTGTTCTGTTTCATCGTTTAATTTTGCGATAATGCTACGTTCAATTGCACGCATAACAGGAATATATACACCTAAATCACATGCATCGATAATGCCACGAATACTAGCTGCTTCTTCACTTACACGTCCATCACGAGCTAAAGGCATAAGGTCGCTCGCGAATGCAACGAATTTGTCAATTGTTGCAACATCATTTAATTTTGATTCAGATAGTAATAGCTCTTTTAATGTATCACCTTGAATGTAAGGAACTTCAATAATAACGAAACGGTTTTTTAATGCCTCGTTTAGTTCACTTGTACCAACGTAACCTTCATTAATCGCAGCGATTACACGATACTCGTCATCACCGTATACAACTTCTTGTGTAAATGGATTAGTAATCATTTTACGGTAATCCAATGCACCGTGAAGAAGTGGTAATGTTTCAGGTTTTGCCATATTAATTTCATCAATATATAGGAAATGACCGTTCTTCATTGCCTTCATAAGAGGACCGTTAACAAATGTAACTTCAGATGCGCCATCTTTCGTTTGTAGTGTGTTATATCCTAAAATACCTTCTACATCTAGGTCAACAGAACAGTTAATGCTATGCATTGGTTTTTGGAATAAAGAAGAAAGAGTTTCAGCTAGTACTGTTTTACCACTACCAGTTGGCCCTTTTAATAGAATGTTTTTCCCAAGAAGAAGGGCTGTAATAGCGTCTTCGATAATGCTGTTATCAGATGCTTTATATATTTTCTTTCCGATTAAATGTGCATTTTCACCAGCTTCTTGCTTATTCTTTTCATTAATTGTAGAAAGCTGCTCTTTTAAATCAGCATGTATATGAAATTGTTCTAACATGTATTTCCCACCTAACATTATTTTCATAAAGCAATACATCTTATGATAACTTGTTTTAATATGGTATGCAAAGAAAAGGAAAGAGAGAAAATGTAAAAGAAAAAGCAATCAATATTATATTGATTGCTTATAGCAAAGGAGAAATGAGTCGCATGAAAGACTCTAATATTCGTTTTTTGATACTTCTTTTTTGGAACGAGTTCCATTTAATCTCAGTGGAATGCTTAAAGTCTTCTTCAAAATCATGTTTAATATCATGAACGGTTTCGGACTCATAAAGTACACTAATAATTTCATAATTTAATTCAAAGCTACGTACATCCATATTTGCTGTTCCAATTGTTGCAATCTTATCATCAACGAGTACAATTTTCGCATGCATAAAACCATCTTTATAACTGTAAATGGAAGCACCAGCTTTTAAAAGTGGAGTGAAATAGGATTGAGATGCTTGATCACTAATAATACTATCACTTTTACCTGGATATAAAATACGTACATCTATGCCGGAAATTGCACTTAAGCGTAATAATGTTAAAGTTTCTTGATCTGGAATAAAGTATGGTGTAGCGATCCAAATAGATTTTTTAGCAGATCCCATAACAGCTAGTAATGTATTACGAATACTTTTATCATCTGAGCTTGGTCCACTTGCTACAATTTGAACAGCACCTTCTGCATCTGAAACTTCTTTACCTGGGAAGTATTGTTTATTCATAAATTGGTCCCAAGAATAGTTATTTAATCCACTAGAGGCATAGAGCCAATCTTCTAGAAAGATTGCTTGTAATTTATATAATGCTTTTCCTTCTATTTTTAAATGACTGTCTCGCCAAACGGGGAATTTTTTTGAACGGCCAAGATACTCATCACCGACGTTGAGTCCCCCGGTAAAACCAATTTCTCCATCTACAATAACGATTTTTCGATGGTTACGATAATTGACCGTTTCAAGCAACCAAGCTGAAAAAATAGGGTCAAATTCTACAATTTCAATTCCAGCTTCTTTCATAGGCTGTAAAAAGCGTCTTCTTAACGTGTTACTTCCGAGTCCATCATAAAGGAAGCGTACAATAACACCGTCTTTTGCCTTCTTTATTAAAGCATCCCGAACTTTTGTACCAATCTCATCAGATTTATAAATATAGTATTGAATATGTATATGGTGTTTTGCATGCTCAATAGCTTGCAGAATTTCTGAAAATGTTTGATCTCCGTTTGTTAAAAGTTTTGTGGTTGTTCTATCTGCGGCAGGACCGCCTCCAAATTTTTGTACGACTTCTGTTAAATGTACGGAACGTTCATGTAAAGGAACTGTGAGTGACAATTCCAGTCGTCGTCCTTCTAAAATTTCACGGAATAATTTTCTTTGTTCTTCTGAGCGGTGGAGGTGTTTTTTTCTTCTCCAACGGCTACGCCCAAAAATAGAGTATAAAAGCACACCGACAACAGGAAGAAGTGCTAATACTAAAAACCACGCTAAGGTGCTTTGGGGTGATCTATTTTCGATAAAAATAACGAATGAAATTCCTACGATTGTAATAGACCATAGGACACCTACAAATGTATATAGCGAAATAACCGATGTATTTAAAAGGAAAAGAACGATAGATACAATTGTAAATATTAATAATAATTGAACGATAGGCTTCTTCATTTCTATAAAATTCCTCTAATCTTTCTTAAATATAGACTTCTTATATAAAAGGTGTAATCCGACATTCTTATTATAAAGCGTTTTGTTTTTTTTACAAAATATAGACATTTTCCCCATGCTTTCCGCATTTGTCCTACATACAGTATATTGTTACGTTTTTATCCCATTATTTGCTGGTTAATGATCAGTGTAGGAGGGACAAAAACCTTGCCCCTTATATAGGAAAGAGAATGAGGTTTCTTTCCTGGATTTGTAGCAGGTGCATTATGAAGCCCAGGATATGATTATCCATATTACGCGGATTTTTCTTATTATATAGGTTACCAACAAAGTCCGTACTATTCATACAATACCTATTAAGGTGAGAAAATGGAAAGGAGAGGGGAATAATGAATTATATAGAAAATAACGGATTGTATTATCGTCATAATCATGGAGGGCACCATCATAATGGCGGACATAATCACCATGGAGGACACAATCATTATGATCATCATCATCATCATCACGGTGGTGGCTGGGGTGGCGGCTCATGGGGCGGTGGATTTTTCCCGGGAAGTTTTGCTGGAGGCGTGTTAGGTGGACTTACAGCTGGCGCATTAACGGGTGCAGCAGGTGGAGGCTACTACCCAGCACCGTACCCAGTAACATATCCAGCACCATATCCAGTGCCATACCCAGGTTATCAGCAAATACCATATCAGTATTAAACTAAAAAGAGGATATCCTCTTTTTTAGTTTAATACTATATTTATAAAATACTTCCAAAATTAAGGTGGAAATATGTTAATATTTTATTATTGTAATTCAATGTATTAAATGTAAATCTTGATTTTATCCCGCTATTTGTGGGCAGTAAAACTCCCACTTCAAAATTCAGATGGAACAAAGAAGTTAGGTGGAAGCCCTGCTTCCCGTAAACGCCCGATTGGTGAAGGCCAATAATCAGTGGATGATGAACAAAACCCCCACTGATTAAAGTTTCACTTTATATTATTATTCGTGAATAGTTGCATCTTGTAATTTAATCTCTATTTTATTATGTATCGGCAGTTGGATTTACATCTTAACATTTCATGAAATAAAGGAGATTAGGTGTGAGGCTATATTAATAGGGATTAGAGGCTAATATTGATGAAATTGTCACTTTAAAAATTAAAAGAATATAAGAGAATACGGTATAATAAATTTAGATAAACAGAGAGATGAGAAGCTTCTACTATCATTAAAATAGCACCATATTGCTTTTTTTATAAATAATATTATGTTATTTTAATTGGTCTATTTAGAAAAAATTTGTGATTTATGTAAAGGCATATTGTTAGAAGATGAAATATCTCTATTTCTATGAAGAGAAACAAGTTGTGTTTTAGTCAGATAGGAAGCAAGGAGAGGTGCGCATGCTAGAACAAAGAGGTCATGCATTATATGACTCTTCATTGCGAGATTTAAAATTAGCATTAGATGAGTCTTCAATTGTTGCTATTACAGATCGAAATGGTCGTATTACATATGTGAATGATAAATTTTGTAAAATCTCAAAATATAAAAGAGAAGAGTTAATAGGAAAAGATCACCGTATTTTAAATTCTGGATATCATCCGAAAGCATTTTTTCAAATTTTATGGAAGCGTATTTTGAGTGGGAAAGTTTGGACGGGGGAAATTCGAAATCAAGCAAAAGATGGTACGTATTATTGGGTTAAAACAACAATTGTTCCATTTTTAAATGAAAAGGGAGAACCTTATCAATTTATTGCAATTCGAAATGATATAAGTAGTAGGAAAGAAGCAGAACAAAGATTACGATTAAGCGAAAGTCGTTATAGGGAACTTGCTTATCATGATACGTTAACAAGTTTACCAAACCGTTTACAGTTAATTACGACTGTAAATAAGATGATTGCAGAGAAAATAGAGTTTGGCATGATTTACTTTGATTTAGATCGTTTTAAATTAGTGAATGATACGTTAGGTCATATGATAGGAGATTTACTTTTAAGCGAAGTTGCTTCACGGTTGCATTATGTGCTAGGAGAGGAAGATGTTCTGGCTAGGCTGGGTGGCGACGAATTTGTGCTGTTAACAAAAACTCATACACATGATGGGATGGGGCAGTTAGCGACATCCGTGTTGTCATGCTTTCAAGCGCCATTTATGCTTGAAGGTCATGAAATATATATTTCAGCTAGTCTAGGACTTTGTTCCTATCCGCAAGATGGAAAAGACGTGGAAACGTTATTGGAAAATTCGGATTTAGCCATGTATAGTGCGAAAGAGCAAGGAAGAAATGCGGCGTGCTTCTTTACAGATGAATTACGTGCGAAAATAAACCGTAGAATGAAAATAGAATTCGTGATGAAGAATTAAAAGTGGCATTACAGCCCATTATTGATTTGAAAACAATGAAATGTACTGGTATTGAGGCTTTAGTACGTTGTAATACAGAAGAAGGTCCTATTTCACCAAGTGAATTTATACCTGTAGCTGAAGAGTGTGGACTTATTATAAAACTAGGAGACTGGGTACTAGAAAAGTCATGTCGATTGTTTAAAACTTTACCAGAGTATCAAGAGGGACTGAAGTTATCTGTTAATTTATCAATACAACAATTGATGCAAAAGCGATTTATTTTATCTGTTCGTAGTATATTGAAGCGAACAGGATTTCCACCAAGTCGTTTAATATTAGAAATAACAGAAAGTATAGCTGTACGTCATTTTGATTATATTATTGCTACATTACAAGAATTAAGAAGTATGGGGATTTTAATTGCTTTAGACGATTTCGGAACAGGGTATTCCTCATTATATTATTTAAAAAAACTCCCACTTGATATTGTAAAAATTGATCGTAATTTTATTCGTGAGTTTCATTATGATCATGCACAACCTGAGCGAACGATTGTAAAATCGGTTATTGAAATTGCCCATAGTTTAAATTTATTAGTGGTTGCTGAAGGGGTAGAAACGGTAGAACAAGAAAGTTTATTACAATCAATGGGCTGTGACTTTGTACAAGGTTTTTATTATGCAAAACCGTTAGATGTAGGTAAACTAAAAGAAAAGCTAATAACTGACTTTTAATAAAAAAAGGAGAAGCGGAAAGCTTCTCCTTTTTTATTTTTTTTGTGAATCTTTCATTAAAATTGGATAAAGAATAAGGCCTAATACAAACAACCCAATTCCTAAGAAGAACGTTTTTAAATCAGCAGTTCCTGTTTTAATAACCCAAATGGAATATAAAAATGCTAGTGCAGTAATGATACCATCTTTTATTCGAGATCCAGGCATTATATCATACGTTTCCCCCGTAATAACTAATTTTAATTGATACAAGGTAGAAACAAGGTATGGGATTAAATATGCTAATGTCGCTACAACAATAGCGAAATTATATGCTTCGGAAACAGTACCAGAAATCGTTGAAAATAAGAAAATTTGTGTCATTACATTTGTAATAAATAATGATTTTGAAGGGCTTCCTTTTTTATTTGTTTTTCCGAAAAACTTAGGGAAAAGCCCATTTTTTGCTGCTTGGTAAGGTACTTCTGAGCTAACAACGATCCATCCTACAGTAGAACCGAATAAAGATACGAGTGCAAGTAAGGCCATTATATAAGCACCTTTAGTACCAATTGCTAAATTTAATGCATCTACTAATGGCTTTTGAGACTCTTTTAAAACATCTTGCGGAAGAGCGCCCATTGTTAGTAGAGTAATTGCCATGTAAATAAGAAGAGCAATAATTAATCCAAAAATCGTTGCTTTTTTAACATCACGCTGAGATTTTGCACGATTAGAAAGCATAACTGCTGACTCAATACCGATGAACGCCCAAAGTGTTGCAATAGCAGCTGAATTTATTTGTCCCCCTAATGAAATGGCTTGTCCAGATTCATTCATAAATGTTTGTCCGTCTCCGAAATTAGAGGCATTGAAAATGAATAATGTGATTACAATAAACATTGTAAATCCGATGATTTTTGCGATTGTTGCAAGAAGATTCATATTACCAGCGCGATCAATATTTTGAGAAAGAATATATTGAATTCCCCATAACATAAGGCTACATACGAGGAAAGTTAACCCTTTTCCAAGTTCTAGTGAAAATCCGTTTGTTGAAAAGAGAATTTGCTTACTTTGTAAAACTGGAAAGAATGTTGATAAGTATCCAGCAAAGGAAATAATAACAGATGCTGTAGCAGCCCAGTTAGCAGCCCAATATCCCCAAGCCATACTATACCCTGCAACTTTACCTGCCTTTTTGGATGTAAACATTGCTTGGGCATAACTTTGTGGTCCGGCTTTTAATTCTGGTTTTCGAATTGCTAAATTTCCAAATACGAGTGCAATCATAAATACACCAAAACCTGTAATACTCCATGCAAGTGTAGAACCCATTGGACCTGATACGTGTGCTAAGTTTGCTGGGAGCATAAATACGCCACCGCCAACCATATTTCCGATAACAAAAGCTGTTAAAATCCATAATCCCCATTTTTTCGTTTCCATTTTTGTTAACTCCTTTGTAGTAAGTTTTGCTTAAACATCATTTTTTACTAGCTTTTTGGCAATAAAAAAAGAGCCATGTAGATAAAAAATACCTACATGGCTCTTTGCCAAAGCGTAGGTACAATGGGAATAACCCTTGTACCTACGCGTAATTTTTCCGCTAGGTTTCAAGGGTTAAGTATGATGATGATGTTTTTGTGCAAATGTAACTACAATTGTTGTATAAGTAAGCATAGTTCTTTGCTCCCTTTCTCCTCTGATTTTGAAGTTAGTATACTACATGTTTTTTTGAATGAAAAGAAAAATATAAATTTTTTTATAAAAATACGTATCATCGGTTAAATATTTACCTATATTTTTCTTGTACTGGAAAATAAGTGAGAGATTGGCAGAAGAGTGTAGCGTGGTATAATACATATAGAATTAGAAGGTGACAAGGGGCTATTGTAGATGATGAGTAAGTATGAACAAATTTATACAGAAATCAGTAAGTCTATTGATAATAAACAATTAAAAGAGGGATGCAAAATCCCATCAGAAACTGAATTAATGAGGCAGTATGAAGCAAGCCGAGGCACTGTAAGAAAAGCGGTAGATTTATTGCAAGAGCGTGGATATGTTCAAAAAATACATGGAAAAGGTGTTTTTGTTTTAAAGCGAAAAAACATTGAGTTTAATTTTGGCGGCATAGTAAGTTTTCAAGAAGAAAATGAGCGTTTAGGACGTCATTGTATTACAGAAGTCGTGGAAATGGAGAAAGTAAAAGCGACAAAAGAGGTAGCCAAGTTATTAAACGTGAAAGAAAAAACGGAAATAGATCATATTAAGCGTGTACGAAATATTGATGGAGAAAAAGTAATTTTAGATATAAACCATTTTGTATCGGAATATATTCCAGGATTAACGAGAGAAATTGCAACTGCATCGATTTATAAATACATTGAGAAAGAATTAGAGCTACATATTAGCTATTCACAGAGGGTAATTGAAGTACAACCATGTACAGATGATGACCGAAAGTATTTAGACTTAAATGGAACAGACTATGTTGTCGTTGTAAAAAACTTTACTCATTTATACGATGGGAGTCAGTTCGAATATACGGAATCACGTCACCGTTTAGATATTTTTCACTTTTCGGATGTGGCGCGAAGAAAATAAAGAGATGGAGCGAAATAATCGTTCCATCTCTTTATTTATCCCGCTATTTGCGGGCAGTAAAAATCCCCCCTCAAAATTCGGCAGGAGCCAAGAAGTTAGGTGGAAGCCCCGCTGCCCGTAAACGCCCGATTAGTGAGGGCTGATTAAAGTTTCACTTTATAAAAAAATCACCAACTCGTATATACGAGTGTTGACTAACTTATATATACGAGTTAATATGTAAGTGTAAACGGTATCAAAAACAGAAAAGAGGGACGGGAATATGGGGAAAGACTATCGTAAGACAGCAGAAGAAGTGTTGCAGTACATTGGTGGGAAAGACAATATTGAACAAGCTGCGCACTGTGTAACGAGGCTCCGTATCGCTTTAAAAGATGAAAGTAAAATAGATAATGATAAATTGCAGTCTGTTTCATTAGTGAAAGGAGCGTTTCATAACGCTGGGGTATTTCAAATTGTAATCGGTCCAGGGGACGTAGATCGTGTTTACGCTGAATTGATAACGCTTGCAGGTATGGAGGAATCGACAGTAGCTGACGTAAAAGATTCTGGAAACCAAAAGTTAAATCCAGCTCAAAAATTTGTAAAAGTATTTTCAGATGTATTTATGCCGATATTACCAGCGATTGTAACAGCTGGTTTACTGATGGGGATTAACAATTTATTAGGGGCAAAGGACTTATTTTTTGATGGTAAAAATTTATTAGATGTTTATCCGAACTTAGGAGGGCTTTGGGATTTAATTAATATGATGGCCAATACAGCGTTCGTATTCTTACCAGCACTTGTCGGTTGGTCAGCAACGAAGCGTTTTGGTGGTAGTCCGATACTCGGGATTGTTATGGGATTAATGCTTGTGCATCCGGCCTTATTAAACGCGTGGGATTATGGAAAAGCAGCGACTGGTTTAGAGGGACAAAAGATTGAGTACTTCGATATTTTAGGATTATTTCAAATTGAAAAGGTAGGATATCAAGGTCAAATCCTACCGGTTTTAGTAGCGGCATTTGTCTTAAGTAAAGTGGAAATCTTTTTAAAGAAACATGTACCAAATGCGATTCAATTATTAGTTGTACCAATTACAACAATCGTTGTGACAGGTGTGTTAGCATTGGGAATTATCGGTCCAGTTACACGTCATATTGGAGATTTATTAACAGCTGGATTAGTAGGTGTATATGAAACAGTACCAGTAGTTGGAGCAGTATTATTTGGAGCATTATATGCACCGCTCGTAATTACAGGTATGCATCATATGTTTATTGCCATTGACTTACAATTAATTGCACAACACGGCGGTACATTCATTTGGCCGATGATTGCTCTTTCTAACATTGCACAAGGTAGTGCGGCACTAGCAATGTTCTGGATTTCTAAAAATCAAAATGATAAAAGTATGGCATCGACATCAGCAATTTCAGCGTACTTCGGTATTACAGAGCCAGCGATGTTTGGTGTGAATTTACGAAATAAATTCCCGTTCTATGCAGCGATTATAGGATCTGCTGTGGCAGCGATATTCATTACATTAAATGGTGTATTAGCACCTGCTATCGGAATTGGCGGATTGCCAGCATTTATTTCTATCATTCCGAAATCGATTCCAATGTTTGTTGTAGGAATGATTATCGCAATTGTAATCCCATTTACGTTAACATGGTTATTTGCAAAAAGAGTTAAACAGAAGTAGGAGGAAGTTAAGCATGAAGGATTGGCATAAAAGTGTAGTCTATCAAATTTATCCGAAGAGCTTTAATAGTTATTACAATAAAGAAACCGGTGATATAAAAGGGGTTACAGAGAAACTAGATTATTTAAAAGAACTTGGAGTAGATTATATTTGGTTAACACCGATATACGAATCACCACAAAATGATAATGGGTACGATGTAAGTGATTATTACAGTATTGATCCATCTTACGGAACGATGGAAGAGTTTGAAGAGCTTTTAGAAGAAGCGAAAGCACGTGACATTGAAATTATGCTCGATATCGTTGTAAACCATAGTTCGACGAAGCATAAGTGGTTTAAAGAAGCAAAAGAAGATAAAAATAGTCCGTATCGTAATTACTATATTTGGCGTGATGAAAAGAATAATTGGCAGTCTAAGTTTGGTGGGTCTGCTTGGAAGTATGATGAGCAGACTAAGCAATATTATTTACATCTATTTGATGAGACACAAGCTGATTTAAATTGGGAAAATGAAAAGCTTCGTGAAGAAGTATATGATATGATGCGCTTTTGGCTTGAGAAAGGGGTAACTGGATTCCGATTAGATGTTATTAATTTAATTTCAAAAGATCAACAGTTCTTAAATGATGACGGAAGTACGGCGACAAGTGATGGCCGTAAATATTATACAGATGGTCCGCGTGTTCATGAATATTTACAAGAGATGAACCGAAATGTGTTTGAAGGGAAAGATGTAATTACAGTTGGAGAAATGTCATCTACGACAATTGATAATTGTATTAAATATTCAAACCCTGGGCGCAATGAACTAAGTATGACGTTTAGTTTCCATCATTTAAAAGTAGATTATCCAAATGGTGATAAGTGGACGAAGGCTGAGTTTGATTTTATTAAATTAAAAGAGATTATGTCTAATTGGCAAATTGAAATGCAAAAGGGCGGGGGATGGAATGCATTATTCTGGTGTAATCATGACCAGCCTCGCATTGTGTCACGCTTTGGTAATGATGGAAAGTACCGAAATGAATCTGCAAAAATGTTAGCAACGGCTATGCATATGTTGCAAGGCACACCTTACATTTATCAAGGCGAAGAAATCGGTATGACGAATCCTAATTTTGAGTCTATCGAACAATATCGTGATGTGGAATCGTTAAATATATATGATATAAAACAAGAAGAAGGCTTATCTAAAGAAGAGATTATAGGAATTTTAAAACAAAAATCTCGTGACAACTCCCGTACTCCGATGCAGTGGAATGAAGAGGCGAACAGCGGTTTTACAACAAGTACGCCTTGGATCTCTGTAGCTGAAAATTTTAAAGAGATAAACGTAGAGAAGGCATTAGAAGATAATGAATCTGTATTTTATCATTATAAAAAGTTAATTGAACTTAGAAAAAAATACGATATAATTACAGACGGAAAATATGATGTTTTAGATGAAAATCATCCTAAGATTTGGGCGTATACACGTACTGTAAATAATGAAGTATTACTTGTTATAAATAACTTCTATGGAGAAGAAATAACATATTCTGTACCAGGTAATGTTCAATTAGATGGGATGAAACAAGAAGTATTATTGTCAAATTATAAAGATTCAAGCAAGGATATTACAAATCTTAACTTAAGACCTTATGAATCAATTGTATATCGATACACAAAATAAAACAGTTGTATGCCCGCGAGGCATACAACTGTTTTATTTTAAGACACCGCTATATAAAATATCTACTTCTACTTCTGGTTTGAACTTCACTTTTGCATAATCTTTATTCCAATTTTTTTTCTTCCATAGACAAATCAAATCGAGTTAATAGTGGTTCAAGAGCTAATTGGTGAATTAAATTGGGGTCTGTTAAAGATTCGATATATAAGATTGTTCCTTTTCCATTTTGAAAAGGAACATCTAATTTTTTTATATCATCGGAATGAGAGAGCTTGTTTTCAATGTAATTAATATTTTCCGCAAGTGATGGAAACATAGGCTTCGTTTTATTCGTCTGTTGGTTATTGTTTTGTTCTGTCACATTGTCCACCCCTTTTAGGATTAAATTATCACTGTTAATCTTTGTTTTTTATGAAAAAATTATGCTTGTATTCTTTTTAAGAAATTAGCTTGAAAGTTACGTTACGTCATCTTTTATACTAAAGAAAATAGGATATAGGGGATGGTATAGATGACTTTGAGGTATATGTGGGGATGGAAAGAAATCTTATATTTATTTATGTTTGTATTCATTATTGTTCCAGTAACAGTTGAATCTCTTTTTTTTGAGTATGCTTTAAAAATAATAGGGAACTCATTATATGCTGGAGTATTAATGGGACTTATAATGGCAGTGATATTTACGTTTGTAGTTTATCTTTTTTGCATAAAAAGATATAAACTGTCGTGGAAAGATATTGGAATTCGGAAGCTTTCATGGAAAGATTTATTGTGGACATTTGTAGCGGTTATTTCTTTGATTGTAGTTAGTATTGGAGTATTAATGATAATGGAGAAACTGGGGATTTCTTTTGAAAATAGTAAAACGGAGACGGTCCAAAAGGATAAATCAATATATTCGTTCTGTATCGCGGTAATTGGAGCGGCGGTTATATCACCAATCTATGAAGAGATTTTATATAGAGGTGTTTTTTATACATTTTTTCGTGATAGATATGGTATATGGGGCGGTATGCTTATAAGTTCAATAATATTTACTGTTGTTCATATCCCAACATATAACACATTACCGGTGAATTTTTTAAGCGGCGTAGTATTCGCATGGTTATATGAGAAAACAAATTCTATTTTATCAGCTATGGTTGCCCACGCGTTATTCAATTTCATAGCAGTACTTCTCACATTTATGTCGAATTAAGAAGATATATAGGAGGGATACATATGGAAATAGCTGTAGAACGAGTTTTTACAAAAGAGATTTTAACAAGAGCAGCAAAGGAATTTCATGTAACAGTGGGAGAAAACCCACTTGGTGATTTTGAAAATTATATTTTTAAGGCGAAGGATAAAAATGATGAGGATTCCGTATTACGTTTAACGCATTCTTCTCATCGTTCTAAAAAAGAGGTAGAAGCTGAACTAGATTTTTTACGATATGTTGCGGAGAACGGGGCAAAGGTAGCAGGACCACTTTACTCAACATCTCAAAATCTTGTAGAAGAAATTGTAGCAGAGGATGGGACTTTCTTTTTCGCTTCTTTATTTACATACGCAAAAGGTGAGCAAGTAAAAGGAGAAGAATCACCTTATTGGGGAGATACTTACTTTGAAGCGTGGGGAAAAGCGATTGGACAACTGCATCGCCTTACAATGAATTATCCTAAAACTGACTACCGTGATACGTGGGAAGAGGACGAAAGTAGCATTGTTAATGAATTAGAAGATGAGAAAGTGAAAGAGATTGCTGCTATATTAATGGATGAAATAAAGGCTCTTCCAATCGAAAGAGAAACGTTCGGCCTTATGCATGGCGATATTCATCCAGGCAATTTTCATTATGATGGAAAAGAGCTAACAATCTTTGATTTTGATGATGCAGCTTATAATTACTTTATACATGATTTAGCAATGGTTCTTTATTACTCGGTTCTTTTTACACCGTGGACAGTGGAGGAGAAGACGACATTCGCTCGTAAACAGTTACAAGTGTTAAGAAAAGGATACGAATATGAACACAGGCTAGCGGATAGTTGGTATGAATCGTTACCGTTATTTTTACGTCTACGTGATATTGGTTTATACGGTACGCTTCAAAAGAAGTTTAAAGGGAAAGATATGCCAGATCATTTTCGAGAATTAGCAGAACAACTCTATGAAAGAATTATAAAGAAGGAAGCAATTGTGAATATATAATACATCCAGATCGAGACAAAGTATACAAAATAAATGTATACTTTGTTTTTTTATACAAAAATATGTTTACTTTATTAAAATAATATTGTTATAGATTCGGTATACACTTATAATTTTATATATATTCTGAATATTCTTTATAAAGGAGGAGGGGGAAAGTTGGAAGCTATCGTAAGTTGGATAAATAATATTGTTTGGAGTCCCGCACTTGTCTATTTATGTTTAGGAGTAGGCTTATATTTTTCCATTCGAACGAGGTTTTTACAAGTAAGACATGTAGGAGAAATGGTGAAGCTTACATTTCAAGGGGAAAAGTCTGATGCGGGTGTTTCTTCATTCCAAGCGTTAGCACTTTCGTTATCAGGGCGCGTTGGAACGGGAAATATTGCCGGTGTTGCAACGGCTGTTGCCTTTGGTGGTCCAGGGGCTGTATTTTGGATGTGGGCGGTAGCCTTTTTAGGAGCTGGTTCTGCATATGTAGAATCGACGCTTGCACAAATATATAAGACGAAGCATCAAGGGCAATTCCGCGGTGGACCTGCTTATTACATTGAAAAAGGACTAGGTGTTAAATGGTACGCATTAGTGTTCGTTGCAGCGACAATTCTTGCGACGGGAATGCTGTTACCGGGTGTTCAGGCGAATAGTATTGCTGTAAGTTTGGAAACAGCTTTTGGCATTAATACTTCTGTATCCGGAGCGGTATTAGTAGCGGCATTAGCACTTATTATTTTTGGTGGAGTTAAGCGAATTGTTAACGTAGCGCAAGTTGTAGTACCGTTTATGGCGCTTGGCTATATTTTAGTAGCTTGTATAATTGTAGCTATGAATATTGAAAAATTACCAGACGCTTTCATGTTAATTTTAAAAAGTGCATTTGCATTAGAAGCGGCTTTTGGCGGGATTATCGGTTTAGCAATTTCTTGGGGTGTAAAACGTGGTATTTATTCAAACGAAGCAGGGCAAGGAACTGGGGCCCATGCAGCAGCAGCAGCTGAAGTATCGCATCCAGCTAAACAAGGATTAGTACAAGCATTTTCCGTTTACATTGATACATTATTTGTTTGTTCAGCAACAGCATTTATGATGATTATTACAGGCATGTATAACGTATTTGATGCAAGCGGAAAAAACTTTATCGTCAATAAATTAAATGGTGCACAGCCAGGTCCCGGTTATACACAGGCAGCAGTAGAATCTGTTTTCCCTGGATTTGGAAACGGTTTCGTGGCAATCTCTCTACTATTCTTCGCATTTACAACAATTATGGCTTATTACTACATTGCAGAAACGAATATAGCTTACTTAAATCGTGATAAAGACCGTCCTTGGATGTCTATCGTACTAAAGTTTGTATTCTTAGGAGTTGTATTCTACGGTTGTGTAAAAACAGCAGCAACAGCATGGGCTTTAGGAGATATTGGTGTAGGAATTATGGCATGGGTTAACATTATTGCGATTTTATTATTACAAAAACCGGCATTGATTGCATTAAAGGATTATGAAAAGCAGAAAAAAGAAGGAAAAGATCCAGTATTCGATCCGCAGAAATTAGGAATTAAAAATGCTGATTTCTGGGAGCATGAATACGGGAAAGACAAGAAAGAAGAAGTATCTTAAGAGAATAGAAATGAAAGAGCAAAGGGAAATCCCTTTGCTCTTTTTTATGGACAAAATGAAGCTGAAAGTTATTTTTTTGCCTATTTTTGAATATAAAAAGAATGTACATGCTTTGTTTAGGGGAAGGGGGGAGTATGTTGATAGAGTTTCGTAATGTAAATAAATATTATGGTAACTTCCAAGTTTTGAAAAATATTAATGTGCAAGTGAAAAAGGGTGAAGTGGTAGTAGTTGTCGGGCCTTCAGGATCAGGAAAAAGTACATTGCTTCGGTGTATAAATCAATTAGAGACAATTACAGACGGAGAATTAATTGTACAAAATACAGAGGTACACAATAAGAAAACGGATATGAATGAATTACGCCGAAATATTGGGATGGTCTTTCAACACTTTTATTTATACCCACATAAAACAGTGCTTCAAAATATTACATTAGCACCAATGAAAGTAAATAAAGTTTCGAAAGAGGAAGCTGAGAAAACAGCGATGTTTTATTTAGAGAAAGTAGGAATTCCGGAGAAGGCTAGTGTATATCCGCATCAATTATCAGGAGGTCAACAGCAAAGGGTAGCGATTGCAAGAGGGCTTGCAATGCAGCCAAAAATTATGTTGTTTGATGAGCCAACGTCTGCCCTTGATCCAGAGATGATCGGAGAAGTGCTTGATGTTATGAAAGCGTTGGCTAAAGAAGGAATGACGATGGTTGTTGTCACACATGAGATGGGATTTGCACGTGAGGTAGCAGATAGGGTTTTATTTATGGATGACGGTCAAATTATCGAAGATACAACACCAGCACAATTTTTTGCAAATCCTGAACAAGAAAGAGCACGTCTATTTTTAAGCCGGGTATTAAATCATTAAAGGAGGAATTTCATGTTTAAGATGAAAAAGTTGTTTACCCTAATCGTATTCTCATGTTTATTCGTACTTATTGTTGCTGGATGCGGGGGTAAAAAAGAAGAGGCGAAAGAAACGAATACGAAGCAAGGCGGAGCTGTTGAGCAAATTAAGAAGCGCGGGAAATTAGTAGTTGGGGTGAAGAATGATACGAATTTATTTGGGCTGAAAAATCCTTCAACAGGGCAGGTAGAAGGATTCGATGTTGATATCGCGAAGGCACTTGCGAAAAAAATTCTTGGGGACGAAAAGAAACTAGAGCTGAAAGAAGTAACATCTAAAACACGTATTCCACTACTGAAAAATGGTGATATTGATGCAATTATCGCGACAATGACAATTACGGAAGAGCGTAAAAAAGAAGTGGATTTTTCAGATGTATACTTTAAAGCGGGGCAATCGTTACTTGTGAAAAAAGGGAGCGATATTAAAAGTATTGATGATGTGAAAAAAGGTGTGAAAGTGTTAGCTGTAAAAGGTTCAACGTCTACAAATAATATACGTCAAAAATCACCAGAATCGACTGTATTAGAATTTGAAAATTACAGTGAGGCGTTTACAGCGTTAAAAGCAGGAAAAGGTGATGTTTTAACGACAGATAATGCAATTCTTTATGGAATGGCAAAACAAGATTCTAATTATGAAGTTGTAGGGAAAATTTTCACGGATGAACCGTACGGAATTGCAGTGCAAAAGGGTGCAGAGGATTTAACAAAAGAGATTAATAGTTTATTAAAAGATATGAAAGCTAATGGAGAATACGATAAATTATATGAAAAATGGATCGGTCAAAAACAAGAAAAATAAAGTGAAACTAACTGGAATAAATAATAAGAATGAGAGGATGAGGGATACTCATCCTCTTCTTATAAAGAAAGAGGGGAGAATATGTGCCTGATTTTTCTATATTAACGAATAACATTGATATGTATTTAGAAGGCTTTAAATATACGGTTATGTCTAGTGTAATTGCATTAATAGGAAGTTTTATTTTAGGAGTAATTTTGGCGGTAATGCGTATTGCACCTATTCGTATTTTAAATTGGATGGGCTCTACTTATGTAGAGTTTGTTCGAAATATTCCACTCGTATTAATTGCATTCATTTTTTATTTTGCGTTGCCGGTAATAGGAATTACTTTCAACGGTTTTGTAGCAGGGACAGTTGCGCTTACAGTTTATACAGCGGCTTTTATTGCGGAAGTAATTCGTGCTGGTATTTTATCAGTCGCGAAAGGTCAAATGGAAGCAGCACGTTCTTCAGGATTAACTTATACGCAAGCGATGTATTATGTCGTCTTACCTCAAGCGATGAAAATCGTAATTCCTCCTCTAGGAAATCAATTTCTCAATTTAGTAAAAAACTCTTCAATACTCGGAATTATTGCTGGAACGGATTTAATGTATCAAGGAGACTTAATTTCAACGAAGACGTTTGTTACGTTTGATGTATATATATTTGTGGGGATGTTTTATTTAGTATTAACAATTCCACTAAGTATGCTGGTGCGTTATTTAGAAAGACGCTTGGCAAAGGAGGGGGTGTAGATGGATTTTCAAGGTGCTATTACAGGAGATCATATACTCTTTTTATTAAAAGGATTGCTTATCACGCTAGAAGTTGCTCTTGTAGCGATTGTACTTAGTTTTATTATCGGTAGTGTAATAGGAACGTTGCGCTATGCAAAAATACCCGTCATCTCACAAATACTAGGATTTATCGTTGAAGTTATTCGGAATTTACCACTTCTTTTAATTATATTTTTTACGTATTTTGCACTTCCAGAGGCAGGTTTGAAGTTAGAAATTATAACAGCCGTAATTGTTGCTTTAACGATATTTGAAGCAGCGATGATATCTGAAATTGTTAGAAGTGGCTTATTATCTATCGAAAGAGGGCAAATTGAAGCGGCGCGCTCTTCAGGATTAACATATGTCCAGACGCTTTGGCACATTATTTTACCGCAAGCACTTAGAAGAATGGTTCCTCCGCTTGTTAGTCAATTTATTTCATTGTTAAAGGATACGTCATTAGCGGTTGTTATATCATTGCCAGAGCTTATGCATAATGCTCAAATTATTAGCGGACAGAACGTAAATTATATGATTCCAACATTTATACTAGCAGCTTGTATGTATTTCGTTGTAAATTACGGTTTATCAATTTTATCTAGAAGATTAGAAATACGTTAACTCTTACAATAATACGTAAGGGTTTTTCCTTATTAATCCTTAATTACCTTAAAATAGAATCTTAATCTCTTAATAATTAAATTTTTATAATGTTTTATCAGAAAAGTTTTAATTTTATATAGAAATTGTAACCGCTTTCGTGTATATTTTTATTATCAGAAAATTTTAAAAAGAGATAGAGGGTTTATAGGGGAGGATTACAATGCAGCAAACAACGAATGATAAATTACATCGTACGATGAAGAGTAGACATTTATTTATGATCGCACTAGGTGGTGTAATCGGGACAGGTTTTTTCCTAGGTTCAGGATACACTATTAATCAAGCTGGACCAGGGGGAGCCATCCTTTCATATTTAGTGGGCGGATTTATTATGTATTTAACAATGCTTTGTCTTGGAGAGCTAACGGTAGCGATGCCAGTTTCAGGATCTTTCCAAAAGTATGCGACGAAGTTTATTGGACCAGGAACTGGGTTTATGATCGGCTGGCTATACTGGATTGGATGGGCGGTAACAGTAGGATTAGAATTAACATCGATCGGTTTAATGATGAAAAGATGGTTTCCGAATGTTGATGTTTGGGTATGGTGTCTCGTATTCGGGGTTATTTTATATGCTTCAAACGCTATTTCAGCGAAAAGTTATGCTGAATTAGAGTTTTGGTTCTCTAGTATTAAAGTAGTTACAATTATTGCATTCATTCTACTTGGTGGTAGCGCATTACTAGGATTTTTACCATACGACGGAAAAGAAGCAGCACCTCTTTTCTCTAACTTTGTAAGTGATGGTGGGCTATTCCCAAATGGACTAGCCGCAGTGCTTCTTACGATGATTACAGTTAACTTTTCCTTCCAAGGAACAGAGTTAATCGGGATTGCAGCAGGAGAGAGTCAGAATCCTGAAAAAACAATTCCACGTGCAATTCGTAATACAGTATGGCGTATTATGATATTCTTCATCTTAACAATGACAATTTTAGTAGGATTAATTTCTTGGAAAGAAGCAGGAGTAATTGAAAGTCCATTCGTAGTTGTATTTGATAAAATCGGTATTCCATATGCAGCTGATATTATGAACTTCGTTATTATTACAGCTCTTCTATCTGTAGCGAACTCAGGATTATATGCAGCAACGCGTATACTATGGTCACTTGCAAATGAAGGAATGGCACCAACTTCTTTCAAGAAAGTAAATAAACGTGGTATTCCAATTACAGCGTTAGTCGTAACGATTGCTGTTGCGGCGTTATCTTTATTAACAAGCTTCCTTGCAGAAGATACAGTATATATGTACTTATTATCTATAGCTGGTTTATCTGCTGTTTCAAGTTGGATCATTATTGCTTTATCACAACTTCGCTTTAGAAGTCAGTATTTAAAAGGCGGAGGAAAATTAGAGGACTTAAAGTATAGAACACCACTATACCCGCTTGTTCCAATTTTAGCTTTAATTACAAATAGTATCGTTGTTATTAGTTTAGCGTTTATTCCAGAACAAAGAATGGCGTTATATTGTGGTATTCCATTTATCATTTTCTGCTACATATATTATTATATGAGTAAGAAACGAAAGAAACCGATGAAAGTGGAGATGGAAAAAACAAATGAAACTAACAATCAAACACGATGATATAGAAGCAGATTTATCGTATGGTCAATTAGTGATTGGAAAAGAAAATGGATATTCACCGTTACAATTACTAATCTCTTCTATCGCAGGATGTAGTGCAATTGTCTTTCGAACGATTTTAGAAAAGAAACGTATTACATACGATACGTTTACAATTGAAACTGAAATTGGTAGAAGTGAAGCTCTATCAAAACCAGTTGAAAGTGTTCATTTGCACTATAAAATTAAAGCACAAAACATTACAGAAGAGCAATTAGACAAGGCGCTGCAACTTGCGGTGAAAAATTGCACAATTGTTCAATCTGTAAAGGATAGTATAAAAGTTACAGAAACAATTGAATTAGTAAAGTGAAACTTTAATCAGTGGGGGTGTTTATCACCACTGATTATTAGCTTTCACCAATCGGGCTTTTACTGCCCGTTAATGCGGGGTAAGGTGAAACAGAAAAACGTGAGAATAGGGCGCTCACGTTTTTTTGTTTTTGAAAGAGGAGGAACCATGATGGAATGTTTAGGGTGTAAACTAGCAAATGCAGAAGAAATTATATATAAAGTGTATGAAGATGATTATGTAACTTGTTTTTTAGATCATGCGCCTTTCTATACAGGGCATACTTTAATCGTGCCAAAGCAGCATGTTGTAGAAGTAGACGAATTAGATGATTGTGTAGCAAAAGCGATTATGGATGCTTCTAAGCTTATTTCAAAGGCTATTAAATTACTGTATAAACCAGATGGAATTACAATTTGTCAAAATGGTGGAATTTTTAATGAATTAACGCATTATCACATGCATGTTGTACCGAGATGTAAAGAGCGTTCGTTTGCTGAATTTTATACGGTACAACCGGAAGAAAAGCAGAATCATAACTTTGAAGAAACAAAGACATTATTAAAAGAAGTGATAGAGCAAATACTGCATACCGAAAAGGCGTAAGAAGAATTTTCTTACGCTTTTTAGTCTTCATACATATTTAAAATCTCTTTCGCGCGTATACGTAAACCATCTATTAATTCTTTCGGTTCTAAAACTTGTGCATCTTTTCCAAGCCGATAAAATAGAGGCGTAATAAAATTAATTTCGCCTTTATCAATTGTTAAGTTTATATATCCTGTCCCGTTTGCATTTATTACAACGAACTCCTCAAGGCAAGGAACGCTTTTACATTGGCGTAAGCCTTCTGTTGTCAGTAAAACATGTAACTGCGTAGGACTGTGTACTACGTTAGAGCTAGAGGTAAACCATTCTTCTAAATTCATGAACGTATCTTCATTTTCTTCTGTTGATAATATAGAAAGAATACGATCAACGCGATACAGTAATACTTTTTTTCTACTGAAATCATAGGATGGTAAGTACCATAGCCCGTCATGAGCGTATACACCGATAGGATGAACATGTTTTGTTTTTATCCCTGATTTAGATTCGTATTGAAAGTTTAAATTTTTATTTTCAATAGCCGCTGTTAACACTTCTTTTAAAAGTGGTGTATCAATTGTTCTCTTAGGATTCCAAAAGGCGATATAAGAGCGGATTTTATCAACTTTCGCTTTCGCATCGTTTTGGAGAGAGCTATACAGTTTATGAGTAACAGAATTGATTTCTGTATTAAAAGGCAAGTCTCGGTAGTAGCTTAAAGATTGAAAAGCAAAAAAGATGGATACGGCTTCTTCTTCGGTAAATAAAATAGGCGGAATGACTCTATTCGTTAATACTTTATATCCTCCGTTACGACCTTGTTCAGCATAAATAGGTAACCCCATATCACTTAAATCTAAAATGTATCTATGGACAGTACGAACGGAAATATTAAATTCATCAGCTATTTCTTGCGCTGTAAATGTTTTTTTCGCAGAAGCAAATATAAGAATATCTAATAAGCGTTTAGCTTTTGACAAATGTATCACCTTTTTTCTTTTTAACATGACATAAATTGTCGTGTTTTATTGTTAGTATATTGTTTACATCATATGTTATCAAGATGAGATGCAAGGAGGAAAAGATATGTCACGTGAAATAGTTTTATTTATTGCAGCTAGTTTGGATGGATATATTGCGAAAGAAGATGATGATTTACAGTGGTTAATGGAAACCGAAGGAGAGGGAGATAACGGTTATACAGAAATGTATGAAACGATTGATACAATAATTATGGGAAAAAGAACGTACGATTATGTAGTAGAGCATACGGAAACATTCCCGTACTTAGATAAAGCATGTTATGTTTTTTCTCGTTCAGAAAAAGGTTCAAACGGAAACGTGGAGTTTGTAAATGAAGATATAGTGGAATTTACAAAAAGGTTAAAAGCACAAGAAGGATCTAAAATATGGATGGTCGGTGGAGGGAGTCTACTGAGAGAGTTCTTTAAGAATAATCTAATTGACGAATATGTTGTTACGATTACACCTCATATATTGGGTTCTGGTATTCCGTTATTTAAAGAAAAGAATCCAGAAATTCATTTAACTTTAACGGAAACGAAGCGGTTTGGCCAATTCGTAAATCTATATTATAAAGTAAAGTCCTAAAGGATAAGAAAACACGACTATTGATGTATAGTCGTGTTTTTATGTAGCTGGTAATGAAATCGTAAAGCAAGATCCATGACCAACTTCACTTGTTGCAGTAATATTTCCGCCGTGTAGTTCTACAATTTCCTTTACGATGGAGAGTCCTAAACCAGTTCCACCTGTAGCTCTGGAGCGCGCTTTATCAACCCGGTAAAAGCGGTCGAAAATGTGAGGAAGGTCTTCTGGGGGAATACCTTCTCCCTCATCCTCAATTTTGATGGAAATATGTTTATCTTCTTCTGTAACAGAAATATTGATATGAGAATGTTCTTTTGAATGCCTGTAAGCGTTATTTAAAATGTTCACTACAACTTGTTCGAATCGCTGTTCATCCAAGTTTACTAACAGTGAAGGAGGACAAGTGAAAGAAACTGTAATGTGTCTTTCCTTATACATCGCGTTTACTTTTTCGGTTATGCGAGTAAGGAAGGTGTGTAAATGCACTTCCTTTACTTGAATAAAAAAGTTATGTTTTTCCATTTGGGCGAGTGAAAATAAATCTTGAACTAAGTTTGTAATATAATCAGATTCGTCTTTTATAATGGATAAGTATCGTAAACGTTGCTCAGGAGGTGTACTTTCTTTTAATGCAATGTCAGCATAACCTCTTACGTACGTTAAAGGTGTTCTTAATTCATGAGCAACACTTGCTAGAAATTCACTTCTTTCAGTTTTCATATAATGTAAATCATTTGCGAGAGTTTGGATGGATTCTGCTAGTTCACCAATTTCGTCATTTCGAGTAGTCGTTAATGAAACCGATAAATCCCCCTTACTCATTTTTTCAGTCGCTTGTTTCATGTGTAACAATGGTTTTGTTAATAAACGTGACAATAGAAAGATGGTGATAGCTGTTAATAGGAAAGTAATGACTCCGGCGATAATGAATTGTCTTGTTAGCCCGTTAACCATTTTTTCGATTGATTCCGTCCCGAGAAACATATATACATAGCCTTCCGTTTTTCCTGCCACTACAATTGGGCTAACTGTACATATGTAATTAGATGTTTTCCAATGATTCTCTATAATTGTTCCATCATGATCTGTTCGTGTTTGCATGCCTTCAATATGCTTTTTTATAGTAGTATTTATTTCATTGGATTTTGCTAGCACTTCCTTATTTGCATTTGTAATAATAACAGTTGTTTCAGCTTCGGATTCCATTAAAGCAACATGGGAGATTGTTTGCTTATCAAAATACTTTTCAAGGACATCTCGGTGACTATTTCCGCGCTTTAATAAAGCTGTCATTTCTTCATTTACTCTATTGTTTACAAGGCTATAATAGAGCAAGACAAATAGAACACTTTCAATTAAAAGTGTAACAACTAGAAAATAAAATCCGAGTTGAATAGATATTCGCTTCATTGCTTTGCTCCTTAATATAGTGTATCAATCCATCTATAGCCTACTCCATATACAGTTTTTAAATGATGATCAATAGGGAAATTTACTTTTCGTAATTTATCACGCAAATTACGAATATGTGAATCGACTGTTCTATCTTCTGTATTTGTATTTAAACCCCAAATTCGTTCAATGAGCTGATCACGGCTTAATACGTAGTTCACATGACGTAAAAATAATCCGAGTAAAGAGAATTCGATTGGAGTGAGAAGAAGTTCTTCATTATAGACAGAAACGAAATGCTTGGCCTCATCCCATAAAATGCCGTGATATTGGATTTGCGTACGTTGATTCGTTCGTCTTAAAACAGCTTCAATTCTTGCGAAAAGCTCCTCTTCATGGAAAGGTTTCGTCACGTAATCATCTGCCCCAAGTTTTAACCCTTGGATGACATCTACCGTTTGATCACGGGCAGTTACCATAATGATAGGAACGTTACTAAATGATCGAATTCTTTTGCACGCTTCCCATCCATCCATCTTTGGCATCATAATATCGAGTAAAACAAATTTAAAATTCCGATTTTCTATATGTGAAATAGCTTCTTCTCCGGACACTGCACATACGCAGTTATATCCGATTGGAGTAAGATAAAGTGTTAATAATTCAAGCATTCTCGGTTCATCGTCTACGAGTAGTATATCGATCATAGAGTACCTCCGCATTTGTAGTCATTATTTAAATTGTAAGTCAAAATCATGAAGAAATGGTGCAGATTATAATGCATCTGCATAATTTCTTCAGAATTGCTTGTTATTGTAAAGGTGAAATTCCATTTTAGGCAATAATATTGGCTCGAAAACGATTAATACGGAGGCGATATAGTGAAAAAGATGACCCGAATTCTTGGGATAACAATAATTGCGGCAGCTGGTCTTGCGGCGTGTGGACAAACGAACACAGATCATAAAAATCATGAATCTACAACAGAGAAGAAAGCAGAGCAAAAGGAAATGAAAATGAATCAGGAGGTAACTGCGCCGAAAGAAATGAATGCTGGGGCATCGAATGATTTATTAACGACAAGTTTAAAAAATGTAACGAGATTAAATACAAATGATCCTCTGCAAATGGCAGTATTAACTTCGCAAACAATATGGCCAGCTACCCATAAGGAGAATCAGCCAGGCGCTATTATTTTAGTACCAGTAAGCGAGTGGCAATTAGGTATTGCAAGTGCAGATCTTATTCATCATCCGAATAACGGGCCAATTTTATTTATAGAAAAAGAAGTGGTACCCGAAATGACATTAAAAGAAATAAAAAGATTAAATCCGCCCGGAACGAAAGATGGAACGCAAATTATGGTGATGGGGGATGTAGGTGCATCTATCCTTGAGCAATTAAAAGAATATAAAGTAAAGCAAATAAAAGAAACGGACCCAGCTAAATTTGCCAAAGATGTCGATAAAGAATATGCCACTATAGCGGGAGATTATCCAAATAGCGTTATTATCGGTTCGTCTGAAGAAGAAGGACGTTTATATACAACACCAGCTGTAAATTGGATTTCTCATATGCCAGAACCACTTTTATATGTAGAAAAGGATAAGGTGCCAGAAGCGACAATAGAGGCATTAAAGGTAAGAAAAAATAAAGCAAATATATATGTGTTAGGACCAGAGAAAATCATTTCAAGAGAAGTAGAAAAAGAGTTAAATAAATACGGAAAAGTGATCCGTATTAGTGGGGAGACGCCAACAGAAAATTCGGTTGCGTTTGCGAAATTTAAAGATGAAAAAACGAAATTTGGCTGGGGATTCACAAAACCAGGTCACGGTTTGTCATTTGTTTCAAGCAAAACACCAGACTTAGCAATTGCGGGAGCGCCGTTTTCACATATGGGTAAACATGCCCCGGTTGTCTTGCTTGAGGAAGGAAAAGCTTTACAACCAGTGTATGACTTCCTTGCTAGTATTCAACCGAAGTTTAAAGATGACCCGACACTTGGACCGTATAACCACGGCTTCTTATTAGGAAGTACTAGTGATATTTCATTTGAAACACAAGGTATATTGGATGAGAGATTAGAGATTGTGCAAGAAAGTGGTCAAGGTCACGGTGGACATTAATAAAGTGAAACTTTAATCAGTGGGGGGTGTTCCTCCCCCATTGATTATCAGCCCTCACCAATCGGGCTTTTACGGGCAGTTGATCTCCACCTAACATCTTTGCTTTCGCTGAATTTTGAGGTGGGGTCTTACTGCCCGTTAATGCGGGGTAAAATGAGCAAAGGCGCTGCTAAGGTAGCGTCTTTTTTTAGGAAACTTTTACATAGCAAAAAATCCTCTACTCGTTATATAATAGCCTTCGTGCAGTCGGCCCTGGTTTTCTTACGGAGAAAATCAAATGATAAAAGAGTAGAGGAGTGGTACTTTGTTTCAAACAATAAAAAATGACTGGTTCTCCAATGTGAAAGGGGACGTACTATCAGGAATTGTCGTTGCTTTAGCGTTAATTCCTGAAGCGATAGCTTTCTCTGTTATTGCAGGTGTAGATCCGACGGTTGGATTGTACGCGGCCTTTTGTATTGCGGTTACAATTTCGTTTGTTGGTGGAAGAACTGGAATGATTTCAGCTGCAACAGGTGCAATGGCATTATTAATGGTAACGCTCGTTAAAGATCACGGTTTACAATATTTATTTGCTGCGACAATAGTAACAGGTATTGTCCAAATTATTTTTGGAGTGTTCAAACTGAGCTCATTTATGAAGTTTGTTCCTAAATCCGTTATGAGTGGTTTTTTAAATTCACTTGGAATTTTAGTTTTTACAGCGCAATTGCCGCATTTTAAAAATGCAACTTGGCAAATGTATGCACTTGTCGCATTAGGACTTGCAATTATATATTTATTTCCACGTATTACGAAGGCTGTACCGTCTACACTTATTTCAATTATTATTGTGACAAGCATTGCACTTATGAGCGGATTACAGTTGAAAACAGTAGGAGATATGGGAAGTTTACCGAAAGAATTACCGTTCTTTAGTATGCCTGATGTGCCGTTTACACTGGAGACATTACGTATTATTTTACCGTACTCAGTTATGCTTGCAATTATCGGTTTACTAGAGTCATTATTAACAGCTTCGGTTTTAGACGATATGACACATACGGAAAGTAATAAACATAAGGAAGCACGTGGCCAAGGTATTACAAACATTGTCGCTGGTTTCTTCGGAGGAATGGCAGGATGTGCAATGATTGGACAATCTGTTATTAACATTAAATCAGGCGGTCGTGGGAGATTATCGACGTTTGTAGCCGGTGGTTTTTTAATCGTATTACTATTTGTTTTAGGTGATTACGTCGTTCATATTCCGATGGCAGCTTTAGTTGCTGTTATGATTATGGTTTCGATTGGGACTTTTGATTGGAACTCTGTAAAAACGCTTCATAAAGTACCGAAAGGAAACGCATTTGTTATGATCGTAACAGTTGTAATTGTTTTAATCACACATAATTTAGGATTAGGTGTAATTATTGGAACAGTAATTAGCGCGGTTTTATTTGCGTTCAATATGGCAAAGATTCACGTGAAACATTCGTATATTGAAAATAAGAAAATATATGAAATTTACGGCCAACTATTCTTCGCATCTACGGCAGATTTTATAAATGCTTTTTCATATAATGAAGATGCAAAAGAAATTGAGCTGAACTTTACTCACGCACACGTATGGGATGATTCAGCAGTAGCCGCAATTGATAAAGTTATAATGAAGTATGAACAAAATGATGTGAATGTAAGTATAACGGGATTAAATGAACGAAGCTCGAAGATTGTTTCAAATTTAGCTACTTATAATAAGAGAATTGCTAGTTAGAAGCCTCCTTTTTAGGGGGCTTTATTATATAATACGAGTAGGATAACGAAAAGGGGATTCAGCATATGTACAAACAAATTTTATTAGCATGTGACGGTTCTGAACATGCACTTCGAGCAGCTGAGCATGCAACATATATTGCGAAATTTAACGAAGAAACACATGTTGAAGTTGTGTACGTAGTAGATAATAGAACGGCAAAATCAGATATTGTACAAGGACAAACGGATTTAGAAACAATATCAGCTAGTCGAAAAGATAAATTAAAAGAGATTGAAGGTTTATTAAAGAAAGAGAACATTTCTTATACAATTACGATATTACATGGCGATCCAGGAGATACGATTGTTCAATATGTCAATACAGGAGATATAGATCTCGTTATAGCTGGAAGTAGAGGATTAAATACATTGCAAGAGATGGTGCTTGGTAGTGTCAGTCATAAAATAGCAAAACGAGTGAAATGTCCGGTGATGATTATCAAATAAATTGAGTGAGATATTTTGTAGTGTAAGCAAGACCTTGATATAATTCGAGGTCTTTTTTGACGTATAAAAGGGGGGAGTGTGGACATAATAGATACATAAGTTTTAGAAAATATTAACTTACAAATTTGTAAGTTTGTTGTCAGAAAAATCGATGTTATGAAATTTTCCCCATTGGTAAAATAAGAGTATCAAAGGGGAAATAGGGAGGATGAAAAAGATGAAAGCATTTCAAAATTTATCATATAGCCAAGGTGTCGGTCTTATTTGTTTAGGGGGATTTGCTGGATCTGTTACATTAGCTGTTGTAATAAAGATGGTTCATCAAATCTTTTAATGCTAGAGTAGGGAAGGAATTGGTTGTTATTAATAGCAAGAAAAGGGTTATAAATAAAAAATAGCTCCTGGCATGTATCTCAGTGCCAGGAGCTATTTTCTTATTTCTCTGTTTCTGCTTTATCGCTTGTTACACTAACTTTAGCCCACTTATATTGATCTTCCGGTGTATATTTATAATCTTTTACGCGATTATTTACACCTTTTAGGTCAAATTTATAATGAAGTGGAATTAATGGTACTTCATCATGAACTAATTTTTGCCATTTATCGTAGACATCTTTACGGTACTTTTCATCAGCAGCTTCTGGAGAAATACCTTGTTTTAATAATTCTGTGTTTTTGTCACTAGCCCAACGTGGGTAATTGAACGATGCATCTTTAGCCCAAATACCAGAAGGATCTGGGTCAGATCCAGTTCCCCAAGCTGCCGCGAAAAGATCAACTTTTGGATCATCTTTTTTAATCATATCGTAGAATGAGTTAAATTCATGTAAGCGACCATCAAGAAGCTCTACTTTTAGGCCGATGTCTTTCCAAGATTGAATAAAGAATTTTGCAAGTGGTTCACTTACATCGCTACCACTCATTGATAAGAAATTAGCTTTAAATTCTTTACCATTCGGATCTTCACGGAATCCATCTCCGTTCGTATCTTTATAGCCAGCTTCATCTAATAATTTTTTAGCTTTCTCTACATCTTTATCATAGGCACCAGCTTTATTGTTATGATATTTTGGTAGAGATGGTGGGATTGGTGAGTTAGCCGGATAACGTAGGCCATGATATAATTTTTCACCAATTTCTTTTCGATCGATAGCATACGCCATTGCTTGACGTACACGAACATCTTTAAATTTCTCCTTATCCATTACTACTTCTTCTTTTTCTTTATCCATATGGCCTAATTTAAAACCGATATAGCTATAGTATAAATCAGTTTTACCGACTAATTGTGCATTTTTTAATTGACTTACATTTGGATATTGATCTGCACTTACTTCAGCAATGTCAATATCACCATTTTTTAAGGACGCGTTAACAACGGAAGGGTTAACAACTTTTAAAACCATACTTTTCAGTTTTGGTTTTCCACCATAATAATCATCAAAACGTTCAAATTCAACGGCTTCACCTGGCGTAATTTTCTTCACTTTAAAAGGTCCGAAACCAATTGGATTTTTACGGATTTTATCAGATTCTGCTAATTTATCGATTGGTACATCTCCTAAGTATTTCTTATGAAGAGGGTATGTCCAAAGCCCAGTTTTCACTGAAGGGTTCGGTGTTTTAAACGTAATCGAAATTGTTTTTTGATCCGTTACCTTTATACCTGAAATTTTTTCGGCTTTTCCATTATGGTAATCTTCCATACCTTCAATCATTTGCATTTGAGTGTCATAGCGAGAACCGGCATATTGTTTGCTACCAATCACTAGATAAGAATATTCTAAATCCTCAGCAGTAACAGGGTTTCCATCATGCCATTTTACATTATCTTTGATTTTTAGTGTAATTGTCTTTTTATCTTCAGAAATTTTATATGTAGCAGCGCCATCATTCGTGTATTCCCAGTTTTCGTCATTTGATAATAAAGATTCATCGAAAATTGTAATGACTTGGTTATCGGGATCCCCTTCATATACAGCGAAATTTAAAAGTCCTTCAAATGGTGTGTTAGAAACAAGACCATATGTTAATGAACCATCTTTAATTTCCTTTTTATCATTTTTAACAGATGCACTAAATTTATTTGTATCTACTTTTTTTGTGCTGCTCGTTTTTTCACTACCACCACTGCCCCCACATGCTGAAAGTAGTAATGTTGAAACCGCAAGTGTACTTAATACTTTGAAAAACTTTGGCTTATTTGTCATTTCTTCCACCCCTTATCCTTTTCTTTGTCTTGCGTCGGCCGAACGACGTAGCGCTTGACCAATAAAATTTATACACAGCATCAATGCTAAAATCATGATTGATGCAGGTAACCAAATCCACCATTTCTCTTGTAATACATCTGGATTTCTAGCATAACTAACAAGTGTACCAAGGCTTGGTGTACTTTCTGGTAGACCAAATCCTAAGAAAGTTAGACCAGATTCAATACCGATGTTTCCAGCAAGATTTAATGTAACGCTAACAATGATAATTGAACTTAAGTTAGGTAGTACTTGGAAAAGAATGATTTTCCAGTTTGGTGTTCCTAAAGTTTTAGATGCAGAGACATAATCGAGTTCTTTTTCAGTTAATACTTTTGAGCGAATTAATCTTGCCTTTCCTGTCCATAAGAACACGCTCATAATTAAAATGAAAGTGAAGATATTGAATGTAGGAACAAGTGTAATAAATACAATTACAAGCATTAAGAATGGTAAAACCATAACAAAGTCGATAATGCGCATAATGATATTATCAATTGCTCCTCCAAAATAACCGGCAATTAATCCAATTGAAAGGCCAATTAAACAAGAAAGAATAGTAATTGCTAATCCAATTGTAAATGAGTTACGCGTACCAATAATAAGTTGACCGAAAATATCGCGTCCTCCGTAATCTGTTCCTAACCAATGTTCAGCAGAGGGAGGAGCATAAATAGCGAATAAATCAACTCGTACAATATCTTCTTGTTTCATAATAAAAGATGTTACGTAGACTGCTAGTAATAAGATTGCTAGGAAAACAAGTGAAAACATTGCCAATTTATCTTTACGAAGTTCTCGCCACATAATAGAGAAACCAGAAGGGCTTTTTTCGTAATGAATAACTTCAGTTTGTTTTTCAGGGTTTGCTAACATAACGTCATCTCCTTTCTTTAATCAATACGAATACGTGGATCGACGATGCTTAGAATAATATCTGAAAGGAGAGTTCCAAGTAACGTTGCAAATCCAGTAAACATAACGAGTGTAGTTATTACACTAAAATCACGTTGAGAGATAGATTGTATAAATAGTTGTCCAATTCCTGGATAGCTAAAAATACTTTCTAAAAAGATGGCACCGCCAACTAATCCTGTAATTTCATAGCCTAAGAAGGCTGCAATTGGTAAGAATGAATTTCGTAAAATATGTCTAGAATAGATTTTTGATTCTGGAACACCTTTTGCTCTTACTGTACGCACAAAATCTTTATGTTTCGTATCAATAATTTCGCTTCGTAAATATTGAACAGTACCAACTGTTGCAATTAATGCCCCGGATAAAGCTGGTAGTAGCATGTGATTCAATTTGCTTAAATAGTAAGCAAATGTACCTGTTGCAACTTGAGGGTCTACGCTACCGCCGGTTGGGAATATTGCAAACTTAAATCCGAATAGGAAGAGCATAACTAGTGCAAATATAAATAGTGGTGTAGCGAAACCTAGATAGTTGTAAATGGTAATGAGTCGATCAGCCCATGTATCATTCCAACGCCCACTTATAACTCCTAGTGGTATGGCAATTAAATAAGTAAGAATAAGAATGACAAGTGCTAAAGATACTGTATTTCCAAGTCGTTCTCCAATTAAATCGGTTACTTTCATTTTATGTGCATAGGAAATACCAAAGTCACCTTGGACTGCATTTTTAATCCAGCGAACATATTGTGTTGTAACTGGGTCATTTAATCCAAGCTTTTCACGTTGTTCTTCAATCACTTTTGGATCCGCTTTTGGATTCATTGCTTTGCCAGTTAAGGCATCGCCTGGCATTGCTTTAGCTAGTAGAAAGACAAGTACACTTAACACGAATAATTGCGGGATCATTACTAAAAATCTCCGTAATATAAACTTCCACATGTTTTATCACTCCCTTAAGGTAATGCCACCCGGTGTGTTGGCGAGATTGGTTTTAAATCGTAAGCACGACCGTTTTCATTGAAATAATTTTCGTATGATTTCTCGTACTCAGAACTTACTTGCTGACGTAATTTACGTTGCTGTTCTCGGTTTTCAGGACGAATATCAGGAATAGCTGATATTAAGCGCTTCGTATAAATATGTTGTGGATTATTATAAATCTCTGCACTAGTTGCTTCTTCCACAATGCGCCCGCGGTACATAACACCGATACGGTCACACATATGACGAATTACACCCAAATCGTGACTAATAAATAAATATGTTAATCCTAGTTCAGCTTGTAAATCTTGCAAGAAGTTTAAAACCTGTGCTTGTACAGAAACGTCAAGTGCAGATACTGGCTCATCGGCGATAATAAGCTTTGGTTTTAATGTAAGAGCGCGTGCAATACCAATTCGCTGTCTTTGTCCACCGGAAAACTCATGTGGATATTTATAAATAGACTCTGGGTTTAATCCAACTATACTAAGATACTCTTGAACGGTTCTACGTTCTTCATCAGGTGAGAGCTTCTCGAAATTCCGAAGAGGCTCGGCAATAATATCGAGAACACGTTTCTTCGGATTTAGCGATGAATATGGATCTTGGAAAATCATTTGAATATCTTTTCGTTGTTCACGTAACTCAGAGCGACTTAATTTTGTTAAATCATTATTATTAAAATGAATGCTACCGCCCGTCGCTTTTGTTAAATGAATAATTGCTTTACCGGTTGTTGATTTACCACTACCTGATTCACCCACGATTCCGTATGTTTCACCAGGTTGTAATTCAAAACTTACACCATCAACAGCACGCACGTAATCTAATGTGCGCCCGAAGAAACCACCTTTAATTGGAAAGTGTACTTTTAAATCTTCTACTTTAAGCAGTGCCATGAGTCACGTCATCTCCTTTCTTATGTTGGAAGTTGAAATGTTTATAACAAGTACAACGTACCCAATGGTCTGGTTTTACTTCATGTAAAACTGGGTTTTCTTCATGCTGGTCTGGTCTAACCCATGGAATTCGAGCTTGGAAGCGGCAACCTGTGCGAGGTAGCTTCGCTAACGAAGGAACCACCCCTTGAATTACATGTAATTTTTCTTTTTCAGCATACGCAGATGGAATTGAGTTTAATAGAGAACGAGTATATGGGTGAAGAGGGGTATTAAAAATCTCTTCTACTGTTCCTGTTTCTACAACTTGTCCTGCATACATAACGACAATACGATCAGCCGTTTCGGCAACAACACTTAAATCATGTGTAATTAAAATGATACCCATCTTTGTTTGTTCTTGAATGGATTTTAGTAGGTCTAGTATTTGAGCTTGAATTGTTACATCTAGAGCGGTTGTCGGTTCATCAGCAATAATGAGTCCTGGTTTACAAGCAATTGCGATTGCGATAACAATTCTTTGTCTCATTCCGCCAGATAATTCGTGAGGGTATTGTTTATATGTAAGTTCTGGTTTTGGAATACCAACTTGATGGAGTAGTTCTAAGGTGCGTTCTTTTTTTTCTGTTTTCGAAAGGTTTGTGTGGTAGTCTAAGTTTTCTTCGATTTGTTTTCCAACTGTCATAAGAGGATCGAGTGCTGTAAGAGGTTCCTGGAAAATCATACCGATGTTTGATCCGCGTACTTTATTCATATCTGCGGTTGACATAGTAAGTAAATCCTTATCCCTATAGTAAAGTTGCCCTTGTAATTTTGTATTTGCTTCATTATGCAGTCGCATAATGGAAAGGGCAAGTGCACTTTTTCCGCAACCTGATTCACCAACTATCGCGACAATTTCATTTTCATGGACAGTTAACGAAACGTTATCAACTGCTGCATGATATTGATCTTGTATACGAAAGGAAGTCTGTAAGTTTTCAATGCGAAGAAGTGGATTCTTCATGGCTATCCCTCCATCTTTTCTGAAAAGACTAAATATTTAGTATGTTGTTGCTATTTTAATATAAATTGACATTGTTTGACAAGGATAAGTTAAAAAAATATTCAAAAATCTTTCTATACAAAGATTGAATGCTGTTATATAAGGGATTGAAGTGTATTGAAAACGCTAACATATAAAAAGAGAAGAATAAATCTTTTGTAAGAAAAAAGTACTATATGTAGAAAAAAGAGAGGTGTTCTGGAAAGAACTGTCTCTCTTTTTTTTGTAAGTATAATATTAGTGTTTAAGCTTGTTTTGGTTTTACAGATCCTGTATTTAAAGTAAGAGCAAGGAAGAACATTGCAAGCACACAAGAAGCAAGTAGCAAAATGAATCCGCCGTCCCATCCGAATCCATCTACAATAAAGCCCATAGCTGCGCTAGCAAAAGTAGCTCCGCCTAGGTAACCGAAGAACCCAGTTAACCCAGCGGCAGTTCCAGCAGCTTTCTTTGGTGCTAAGTCAAGAGCGTGTAGGCCAATTAACATAACAGGTCCGTAAATTAAAAATCCAATGGAAACAAGTGCGATACTATCAATGATTGGGTGGCCAGCAGGATTTAGCCAGTAAACAAGAACGGCAATGAATACACCGACCATAAATAAAATACCAGCAGGTGCGCGGCGCCCTTTAAACAGTTTATCACTCATCCATCCGCAAAGAAGTGTACCTGGAATACCAGCCCATTCATATAGAGCATAAGCTGTACGTGAGCTACTATGAGTAAAGCTTTTTTCCTCTACTAAATAAGTAGGAGCCCAGTCTACAACACCGTAGCGAACGAAATAAACGAATACGTTCGCGATAGCGATATACCATAAAAATTTATTGTTTAATATGTATGTAAATAAAATTTCCTTTACCGAAAGTTCGCGTTCACGGTCCGCTACTTTTTCATCTGATGGATATTCACCAGTATGTTCTTCGATAGATGGTAATCCACAAGATTGAGGCGTATCACGCATCGTAATTAATACATAAATCCCAACTAAAATTGAAAGAATACCTGGGAAGTAAAATATACTTTTCCAGTCATTTGCAAAGAAATATAAGCCTAATGTAACGAGAGAAGGCATAAGTGCGCCACCGACATTATGAGCGACGTTCCAAATAGACATTTTTGTACCACGTTCACTAATCGAGAACCAGTGAACCATCGTACGGCCACAAGGAGGCCATCCCATACCTTGTACCCATCCATTTAAAAACTGAAGTACAAACATAAGTATAATGCTCGTTGTAATGAAAGAAAATGAGCCGAAAATAATATTAATGATACCTGATAAAAATAGCCCAGCTGCTAAAAAGTAGCGAGGATTACAACGATCGGATACGATACCCATAAGAAATTTACTTAATCCGTAAGCGATAGATACTGCTGAAAGGATAACCCCAAGTTCCGCTTTACTAAAGCCTTGTTCGATTAAGTATGGCATTGCGAGTGAAAAGTTTTTTCGAACAAAGTAGTAACCCGCATAACCGATGAAGATACCTAAAAATACTTGTAAACGTAATTTACGGTATTCGCTATCAGTGCGATCAGTAGGTAAGCGTTCTGCGTGGGGCGCAGGTTTAAATAATTGTGTGAAAAACATAAAATGAAAATCCTCCCCTAATTAATTCGAAGCGTTTTAAGACAGAGAGAATACAAAAAGGCCATGAAATATAAAAAAGTTCCCCTTTTTTATGATTCATAGCCGTATAATCCGATTCTCCGTGACTGTCAATATTAACTTCGACGAAAATTATACAACTTTGTGACAAAAATGTAAACGTTTTTATAAATAAAGTTGTTGACGTAATTTGTTTGTGGGATTAATATTTAAATACGTTAAATATTTTATTGTTTAAATAAGAGGTGGATAACATGCCAAATGATATGACTCATATTGATAAGATTCAAGCTCTTACATTTGCTATAGGAAAGAAAATGCAAACGGAGCTACTGGAACAAATGCAAGCATCAGGACTTACACCACCACAGTTTTATATTTTGAAGATTTTAGATCATCACGGAGCCTCAAGAGCAACACAATTAGCGGAGAAAATGTACGTGAAACCGAGCGCGATTACAGTAATGATTGATCGTTTAATTGATCATGGGCTAGTAGAGCGTTATCACGACGATAATGATCGCCGCGTTGTCGTCATTGAGCTAACGAAAAAGGGGAAAGATACAGTAGAAGAGGCGATGGCAGCTCGTAATGAGCATATCGGCAAATACTTTTCACAATTAGAATTACAAGAGCGAGAAGATTTGTTACGTCTCTTTGAAAAGTTAGAAACAATTATTTGCGGGACACAAGAGAAAAAAGAGAAAAAAGAGAAAAAAGAGAATAAATAAGAGGAATTGAGGAGATTACATGGAGCAACAAGAAAATCAGAATAGAAAGTTGTTGTTAGTCGGTTTAGTAATCGCGATGCTATTTGCTGCGTTAGACGGAACAATCGTTGGTACAGCAATGCCGCGTATCGTCGGTGAACTTGGCGGATTAAGCTTAATGACATGGTTAACAACTGCTTACATGTTAACATCAACGACAGTCGTACCAATTGCAGGTAAATTAGCGGATTTACTTGGGCGTCGTAATGTATATATAACAGGATTAGTTATTTTTATGATTGGTTCAGCGTTATGTGGTATGGCAAATGGTATGACAGAATTAATTATTTTCCGTGGTATTCAAGGTCTTGGTGGCGGTATTATGATGCCAATGGCTATGATTATTATCGGAGATATGTTCACAGGAAAAGAACGTGCGAAATGGCAAGGTATTTTTGGAGCTCTATACGGTCTTGCTTCTGTAATTGGGCCACAAGTTGGTGGTTGGATTGTAGATGCCGTGAACTGGAGATGGGTATTCTACATTAACTTACCAGTTGGTATTTTAGCGACGATCTTTATTGCAATGGGATTAAAATCGCATAAACAAACAGGTCCAATTAAAATTGACATCGCTGGAATCTTTACGATGATTCTCGGTGTTGTAAGTTTATTACTTGCGTTAACGTTTGGTGGGAAAGATTACGCATGGGATTCTTGGCAAATTATCGGGTTATTCGCATTAGCTTTAATTGGTATCGTTAGCTTTATTATTGTTGAAACGAAAGCTGAAGAACCAATTTTACCAATGCATTTCTTTAAAAATCGCACCTTTACAATACTGAATGCGATTGGATTCTTTATGAGTATCGGAATGTTTGGAGCTATTATGTTCGTACCGTTCTTCATGCAAGGAATTGTAGGAGTAAGTGCTGCTGAATCAGGAACGATCATGACACCAATGATGATTACAATGATTGTTATGAGTATTATCGGCGGTCAACTTGTATTAAAAGTCGGTGTGAAACCACAAATTATCACAGGTATGCTTGTTATGGCTGGTGGATTCTGGTTATTAACAACGATGGATATGCACACAACTAAGCTTACTGCTACTTCTTATATGATGGTTATCGGTTTAGGAATGGGTCTTGTTATGCCAACATTAACATTGGCGTTACAAGAAAGCTTCCCGAAAAAAGATCTTGGTGTAGTAACATCATCAAGTCAGTTCTTCCGTCAAATCGGTGGAACATTCGGTATTACAATTTTAGGATCAATTATGAATAACACTTCAGGTACAACATTAACAAATAAATTAGTACCTGTATTAGATACGTTCCCGAAAGAAGCGGGACAAATGGTAACAAAATTTAAAGATATGATTCATACAGACCCACAAGGTTTATATTCGATGCTCTTTAATCCAGAAGCATTAAAGCAAATGCCAGAAGCATTCTCTAATAGCATCGTACCAATTTTGAAAAGTTCTTTAGTAGACTCACTTCATACTGTATTCTTAACAGGATTAGTATTTATCATAGTAGGTGCAATCTTTACGATTTTCTTACAGAAGATTAAGCTGTCTGATCGTAAAAAAAGTGCTGAAGAGCCTGCTGTAGAAGAGAACGAACGAACTGCATCATCTTCGTAATGAAAAAGCATCGCCTTATGGCGGTGCTTTTTTTGAGTATAACCTTAAAAGCTTTTTTATGAGAAATGATTGACGTATTTTTAGAAATACGTTATATTATTTTCTGTAAACGGTTACATGAAATGGAGAGAAAAGAGAATGAGTACGATTAAAGACGTTGCGAAATTAGCGGGAGTATCTGTTGCGACCGTTTCCAGAGTGTTAAATAAAAATGGATATGTTCATGAGGATACATTAAAGAAAGTAGAGCGAGCAATTGAAATGCTAGATTATAAGCCTAGTACAGTAGCGCGTTCTTTATACAATAAAAAATCTCGTTTAATTGGCTTAGTTGTTCCAAATATCGTGAATCCATTCTTTCCGGAAGTTGCACGTGCCGTAGAAGATGTAGCACATAAGCAAGGTTACACAGTTGTCCTTTGTAACTCTGATGAAAGTTTAGAAAAAGAGAAACAATACATTGACGTACTTAGACAAAATAATGTGGATGGGTTTATTGTGGCAACGAATCCACAAAATAGTGTTAATTACATGAATTTGTCTATTCCAGTTGTTGCGATTGACCGTATGTTTAATGAGCGCATTCCTACTGTATATGCAGATAACTATGCAGGGAGTCAGGCGGCGACAAAGTTATTAATAGATAAAGGATGTAAACATATTGCACATATTCGCGGACCACGTGATGTAAGCACAGCCAACGAACGTTTTGAAGGCTTTGTAGACGTTATTACGCAAAATAATCTTTCTTATATGATTGCAGAGAGTACATTCGATCCAGCTAATAGTGAACAGGTAGCGGTAGAATTATTGGAAGAGTATCCGCATATTGACGGAATTGTTGCTGGGAATGATTTAATTGCAATTGGTATTGTAAAGGCTGCACTTCAAAAGGGGATTTCTATCCCAGATGATTTACAAATTATCGGATTCGATGGAATTTCTTTAACAGAAATGATGTATCCATCTATTACGACTGTTGCACAGCCAATATATGAAATGGGGAAAATTGCAACAGAGCTGTTGTTAGAGCAGATGGAAGGAAATGCATTAGAAGAGAAACACTATCGTTTACCGATTGAAATTATAGAAAGAAATACAACGAAGTAAGGAGATGAGACAGATGCCGAATATTGCAGTAGTAGGTAGTATTTCAATGGACTTAGTGGCTGTTTCAAAAATACGGCCGAAAGCAGGAGAAACAGTAATTGGTGAAGCGTTTCATACGATCCCAGGAGGGAAAGGAGCTAACCAAGCAGTTGCAGCAGCTAGATTAGGAGCAAATGTAGCGATGGTTGGTGCAGTAGGAAATGATGATTATGGAACAGTAGTTAGAAAAAATTTGGAGAACGAACGCGTTTTTATCGACTATGTGGTACCGGTTACAGATAGAACGACAGGAATTGCTCATATCATTTTAGCAGAAGAGGACAACAGTATTGTTGTCGTACAAGGAGCAAATGCTCTTGTAAATGAGTCGATTGTAGATCGTTCAAAAGACCTTTTTGTAAAAGCTGATATGGTTGTTCTTCAACTAGAGATTCCGCTTGAAACAGTAAAATACGTTCTGTCTATTTGTGAGGAGCATAAAATTCCGGTTATGTTGAATCCTGCTCCAGCACAAATCTTATCAGAAGATATTTTAGAAAAGGCGACTTATATTACGCCAAATGAGCATGAGTGTCGCATTGTATTAGATGATTTCACATCACCAATTGAAGATCTACTGGCTAAGTACCCAAACAAACTACTGATAACAGAAGGTTCTAGCGGTGTTCGTTTCCATAATGGTACGGAGATTGTACATGTTCCTAGTATTGCTGTTGATGTAGTAGATACGACTGGAGCTGGTGACACATTTAATGGTGCGTTAGCAGTCGCACTTTCTGAAGGAGAAACACTTCAAAAAGCAATTCGTTTTGCCAATATTGCTGGTGGCCTTTCTGTAACAAAACTTGGGGCACAAGGCGGTATGCCAACGAGAGATAGGGTGCGTGAAGTGCAGGTGATTGTCGGATGAAAAAGCACGGTGTATTAAATAGCGAAATCGCGGCAGTCCTTGCTTCACTTGGACATACAGATACAATTGTAATTGCTGATTGCGGATTACCTATTCCTGATGGAGTAAAACGAATTGATTTAGCAGTTGAGATTGGGAAACCTAGTTTTTTAGACGTATTACAAGTAGTTGCCGATGATATGGCGATTGAAAAAGTGACGTTAGCAGAAGAAGTTATTATGAGTAATGCAGAGGTAAATAAAGAGGTTGAGATGCGTTTAATAGAGCCGGCATTTGAATATGTGTCTCATAAGGAGTTTAAAGAGCATACAAAGAGAGCGAAGGCGATTATTCGTACAGGAGAAGCAACGCCTTATGCGAATGTTATTTTACATGCAGGCGTGATTTTTTAATAAAGGGATGTGATGAGAATGCATATTGAAATGAAAAACATTTCAAAAGCGTTCAGTGGTAATCCTGTTCTAAAAAACGCACAGTTTATGATTGAAACAGGAGAAGTCCATGCATTGATGGGGGAAAACGGAGCGGGGAAATCGACGCTCATGAAGATTTTAACAGGTGTATATAAAAAAGACAGTGGAACAGTCACGATTGATGGACAAGAAAGAACTTTTAAAAATGCGAAAGAAGCTGAAGAGTATGGTATTGCATTTATCCATCAAGAGTTGAACATATTACCAAATTTAACGGTAGCTGAAAATATGTTTCTTGGAAAAGAGTTAATGTATGGGAAAACGGGCATTTTACGTACGCGCCAAATGAATGCGATTGCCAAGCAACAATTAGCGGATCTTGGTCTACATGTGAGAGGCGCTATGCTAGCAGGTGAATTATCAGTTGGACAACAGCAAATTATTGAAATTGCGAAAGCATTAATGACAAATGCGAGCGTTATTATTATGGATGAACCTACAGCAGCATTAACAGATCGCGAAATTGAAACACTGTTTATTGTTATTAATAAATTGCGTAAAGAGGGCGTTTCGTTCGTTTATATTTCACACCGGATGGAAGAAATTTTTTCAATATGTGATGCTATTACGATTTTACGTGATGGAGAATATGTAGGGAAAAGATTAATTCCGGAGACATCATTTGATGAAGTAGTTAGCATGATGGTGGGTCGTAGTATTGGTGAACGTTATCCAGAACGAAATAGTCAAATTGGCGAAGTGATTTTTGAAATGCGTAACGGAACGAAAAAGGGGAAATTTGAAAATGTTTCGTTTCAAGTTAGAAAAGGTGAAATCCTTGGTGTTGCGGGCTTGATGGGAGCTGGTCGCACGGATATTATGAAAGCGATATTTGGATATGAACCGCTTGATTCAGGACAAATTTTTATGAATGGACAAGAAGTGAAAATTGATAGTCCAATTGATGCGATTAGACAACGAATTGCCTTTATTACAGAGGATAGAAAATCTGAAGGGCTTGTGTTAGATTTTTCGATTCGTGAAAATTTAGCTTTACCAAATTTAGAAAGTCTTTCAAAGGGAAGCGTTGTTAATAAAGGTTTAGAACAGCAATTTACAGAGGATATGATGAAGCTTCTTAATGTGAAAGCAGCAAACGGAGAGCAAGCTGTAAAATCTCTTTCTGGTGGAAATCAGCAAAAGATTGTAATTGCAAAATGGTTAGGTATTCATCCGCAGTTACTCATTTTAGATGAACCAACGAGAGGTGTAGATGTTGGGGCTAAAAAAGAAATTTACTCTATTATGAATAAGCTTACCGAGCAAGGAGATTCCGTTATTATGGTATCGTCTGAGCTTCCAGAAGTTTTAGGAATGAGTGATCGTGTTCTCGTCATTCATGAGGGGAAAATCGGTGGTATTTTAGAGAAGGATCAGGCATCGCAAGAGTCTATTATGGCACTAGCTACAGGGGGAGAGTAAGATATGGCTAAGAAGGGGAATGTATTACAACAACTTGGTTCTTTAATTGGATTAGTATTAATTATCGTAGTAATTACAGCTTTAAATCCAGCATTTATTGAAATTCCAAATTTATTTAATATACTGCGCCAAGTATCGATTAATGCACTCATTGCATTTGGAATGACCTTCGTTATTTTAACAGGGGGTATTGACTTATCGGTAGGTTCTATTTTAGCATTATCAAGTGCACTTGTTGCCGGAATGATGGCAAGTGGCATGGATCCGTTCCTTGCAATGGTAGTTGGATTATTAGCAGGTCTTGCAATGGGAATTATAAACGGTATCATTATTGCGAAGGGAAAAGTAGCTCCGTTTATTGCAACTTTAGCAACAATGACTATTTTTCGCGGGTTGACGCTTGTTTATATGGACGGACGTCCGATCACTGGTCTTGGTGATCATTTAATGTTCCAAATGTTTGGCCGTGGTTATTTCCTCGGTATTCCTGTGCCAGCCGTTACAATGATGATCGCTTTTGCAGTACTGTACTTTATTTTAAAGAAAACAACGTTTGGTCGCCGTACGTTTGCGATTGGTGGAAATGAAGAAGCGGCAGCTTTATCTGGTATTAATGTTACGAGAATTAAAGTAATGATTTACGGTCTTTCCGGAATTTTGGCAGCGCTTGCAGGTATTGTCTTAACATCAAGATTAGATTCTGCACAGCCGACTGCTGGTACTTCTTACGAATTAGATGCAATTGCTGCAGTTGTGTTAGGAGGAACGAGTCTTTCTGGCGGAAGAGGATGGATTGTTGGTACATTCATCGGTGTGCTTATTATTGGTGTACTAAATAACGGTTTAAATTTATTAGGTGTATCTTCTTTCTTCCAACAAGTTGTAAAAGGACTTGTAATCTTACTAGCTGTACTAATTGATCGTCGAAAAGAAGCGTAATGGAGGGGCAATTCATGAAAAAATGGTTACTGATACTCGTTGCATGCATCATGGTAGTTACTGCTGGTTGTTCAATGGAACCACCAGATTGGGCAAAGGATTCTGGCGATAAAGGTCGAAATAAAACTATTAAAGTTGGATTTTCTGTTTCAACTTTAAATAATCCATTTTTCGTCACGTTGAAAAAAGGTGCAGAAAAGAAAGCAAAAGATAGCGGCATTGAATTAATTGCTGTTGATGCACAAAATGATGCAGCGAAGCAAACAAACGATGTTGAAGATTTAATTCAAAAAGGTGTCGATGTAGTTGTTATTAATCCAACCGACTCAGATGCTGTTGCTTCAGCGGTAAGTGCAGCCAATGCAGCCAATGTTCCTGTTATTACAGTAGACCGAGTTGCAAATTCAGGTAAAGTTGTTTCTCACATAGCTTCCAACAATGTAGAAGGTGGCCAAATGGCTAGTGATTACATTCGGGAATTAGTTGGTGAAGGAACAAATGTTGCTGAGTTAGAAGGAATCCCTGGATCGTCTGCTGCTCGTGAGCGTGGGAAAGGATTCCATAACGTGGCTGATAAGTCTTTAAAAGTAGTAGCAAAACAAGCAGCTGATTTCGATCGTGCAAAAGGGTTATCCGTTATGGAAAATATTTTGCAAGCAAATAGCGATATAAAAGCAGTGTTTGCTCATAACGACGAAATGGCATTAGGCGCACTTGAGGCGTTGAAATCTGCTGGCAAAACGGACGTAGTCGTTGTTGGATTTGATGCAACGGACGATGCTGTAAAAGCGGTTAAAGATGGGCGCATGGCAGCAACAGTCGCTCAAAAACCGGAATTAATCGGAGAGAAGGCGATGGAAACAGCGAAAGAGATAACACAAGGTAAAAAGGTGGACAAATTTATTCCGATTGAATTAGAGCTTATTAAGAAAAAATAAATAAATATAAAATGAAAATTAGGAAGGAAGAATAACAAATGAAATTTTTTATTGATACAGCAAACATTAACGAAATTAAAGAGGCAAATGCATTAGGTGTAGTAGCTGGAGTAACGACAAATCCATCACTTGTAGCAAAAGAAGGCGTAGATTTCCATGAGCGTATTCGTGAAATTTGCAGCTTTATTGAAGGACCTGTAAGCGCAGAAGTAATTAGCTTAGAAGCTGATAAAATGATTGAAGAAGGAAAAGAATTAGCAAAAATCGCTCCAAATGTAGTCGTAAAAGTTCCAATGACAACAGAAGGCTTAAAAGCAGTAAAAGCATTCTCAGATTTAGGAATTCGTACAAACGTTACATTAGTATTCTCAGCAGTGCAAGCATTACTTGCAGCTCGCGCTGGTGCGACATACGTTTCACCGTTCTTAGGTCGCCTAGATGATATCGGTCATAACGGTATGGACTTAATTCGCCAAATCGCAGAAATCTTTGCAATTCACGGCATTGAAACAGAAATCATTGCAGCATCTGTACGTCACAGTGTTCACGTAACAGAAGCAGCATTAAACGGTTCACATATTGCAACAATCCCAGCAAACGTAATCGCTTCATTAGTGAAGCATCCATTAACAGATCAAGGAATTGAGAAATTCTTAGCTGATTGGGAAAAAACACAAGAGAAATAATAGAAAATCGAGAATCCTAGTTTAATTGACTAGGATTCTTTTTGTTTTAAAGAATTTTCATGCAATTTTGCATATTGTCTTTTAAATTTGTTATATAAGCTATTTAATATATATCAAATCACTTTTTATTTTTCATATTTCGACATAAAGTGAAACTTTAATCAGTGGGGGGGTTGTTCATCCCCCACCGATTATCAGCCCTCACCAATCGGGCTTTTACGGGCAGTTATCTCCCTCTTAACTTCCTTGCATTCGCTGAATTTTGAGATGGGAGTCTTACTGCCCAGCAAATAGAGGGATAAAAAAATAGAGGGTCTGACCAGAAAACTGGAGGGCATGATTCTATAACAGAAGGTTTATCGTTTATAGAATTATGTCTTTTTTATATAAGGGAGGATAGCGGTTAGTTTATGTTCAATTATCAGAATTTTAAGATTTGTAAAAGGAGAGAAATACAATGAGAAGAAAAACACCATTTAAAGTGTTGTCGTCATTAGCAATTGCGACAATCATCGGATGCACAGCTGTAATGAGTGCTCCGTTAGCATATGCAGAAACGCCAGCGGGAGCAAAAGAAAATATGTCTACAACTCCAATTGATCATAATTTAATTCAAGAGGATCGTTTAGCGGAAGCATTGAAAGAAAGAGGAACAATTAATCCAGCTTCGTCTAAAGAAGAGACGAAAAAAGCTGTAGAGCAATATATTGAAAAGAAACAAGGGGATCAGGCAAATAAAGAAATTTTTCCAGAGGATACTGCTAAAGAAGCATCTGACTTCGTAAAAAAGGTAAAAGAGAAAAAGATGGAGGAAAAAGAGAAGGTAAAGAAAGCTGAAAAAAATGTGAGCCCTGATCAAAAGCCGGAGCCAAATAAAAAGCAATTAGATGGGAAAGTTCCAACTTCTAAGGCGAAACAAGCTCCATATAGTGGACCTGTCCGTAATGATAAAGTGTTAGTGTTACTCGTTGAGTTTAGTGATTATAAACATAATAATATTGAGCAAACACCGGGTTATATGTACTCGAAAGATTTTAGTAGGGAACATTATCAAAAAATGTTATTTGGTAATGAGCCTTACACATTATTTGATGGTTCAAAAGTAAAAACATTTAAGCAATATTATGAAGAACAGTCTGGTGGCAGTTATACGACAGATGGGTATGTAACAGAGTGGTTAACTGTTCCAGGTAAAGCTGCTGATTACGGTGCTGATGGTAGTAGCGGTCACGATAATAAAGGACCAAAAGGTGCGCGTGATTTAGTGAAAGAAGCATTAAAAGCTGCAGCGGATAAAGGATTAGATTTATCACAATTCGATCAGTTCGACCGCTATGATACAAATGGCGATGGCAATCTTAATGAACCGGACGGTGTAATTGATCATTTAATGGTAATTCATGCCGGTGTTGGTCAAGAAGCTGGCGGTGGTAAATTAGGAGATGATGCAATTTGGTCACATCGATCTAAATTAGCAAGGGATCCAGTAGCGATTGAAGGAACAACATCTAAAGTACCTTATTGGGGTGGAAAAGTAGCGGCTCATGATTACACAATTGAACCAGAAGACGGTGCAGTAGGTGTGTTTGCACATGAATTTGGACATGACCTTGGTTTACCAGATGAGTATGATACGAATTATACTGGAAATGGATCACCTGTTGAAGCTTGGTCATTAATGAGTGGAGGTAGCTGGACAGGAAAAATCGCAGGGACAGAGCCAACTAGTTTTTCACCACAAAATAAAGACTTCTTACAAAAGAATATGGGTGGAAACTGGGCAAAAATTTTAGAAGTAGATTACGATAAAATTAAGAGTGGTGTAGGAGTCCCTACATATATTGATCAAAGTGTTACGAAATCAAATCGTCCAGGTGTCGTACGTGTCAACTTACCAGGTAAGAGTATTGAAACAATTAAGCCTGGATTTGGAAAGCGTGCATACTATAGTACAAGAGGCGATGATATTCATACGACATTAGAAACACCATTCTTCGATTTAACAAAAGGAACAAATGCAAAATTTGATTATAAAGCGAATTATGAACTAGAAGCAGAGTGTGATTTCATCGAAGTACATGCTGTAACTGAAGATGGAACGAAAACATTAATTGATAGATTGGGAGAAAACATAGTCCAAGAAGATAAAGATACAACAGATGGAAAATGGATTGATAAATCATACGATTTAAGTCAATTTAAAGGGAAGAAAGTTAAACTACAATTCGACTATATTACAGATCCAGCTTTAACATATAAAGGTTTTGCAATGGATAATGTAAATGTAACAGTTGATGGACAAGTAGTATTTTCAGATGACGCAGAAGGACAGTCTAAAATGAAGTTAAATGGATTCGTTGTTTCTGATGGGACAGAACAGAAACCTCATTATTATTATCTAGAGTGGAGAAACTATGCCGGATCAGATAATGGATTAAAAGCGGGAAGAGGTCCAGTGTATAATACAGGTCTTGTCGTTTGGTATGCAGATGATAGCTTCAAAGATAACTGGGTTGGGTTACATCCAGGTGAAGGCTTCCTTGGTGTTGTAGATTCTCATCCAGAAGCGATTGTTGGAAATTTAGGCGGGAAACCAGCATACGGTAATACTGGAATTCAAATTGCAGATGCTGCATTTTCATTTGATCAAACACCTTCATGGAGTGTAAATTCATTTACACGAGGACAGTTTAATTATACTGGATTACAAGGTATTACAACGTTCGATGATTCAAAGGTATACAGTAATAAGCAAATTGCTGACGCGGGACGAAAAGTTCCAAACCTTGGACTTAAATTCCAAGTTGTTGGACAAGCAGAGGATAAGTCAGCAGGCGCTGTTTGGATTAAGCGTTAATAAAATAAAAGCACATTCTTCATATGAAGAGTGTGCTTTTTAATTTGTGCAGTAAGTTATTATTTTAGCTCGTGTAATACAACTGTTAATTCATGTATAGTGTATCAAATTATGTGGGGAAAGGAAATATTTCCGAGGAAATTGTCGAAGTATCGTCAGTATTTATTTAGTTTATTTTTTTAAGGGAGAAAGTAGTATTGCTTTTATACATAAGTTTATTTACAGTATTACTTGGTTATATGCAAAAGTAATATATATTAGGCGAAAAAAAGCTCTATTCGATAGAGCTTTTTTTTTGAGTAGAAAGGAGGAGTTATAAATGAAAGAAACAATTGTCTGCCCACAGTGTGAAGGAAATATTACTGCACAACATATTATCGATATCCCACATCTTTTTTCATTAAGGTGTCCACATTGTAAGGTGAAGCTGAAAGAAATAAGGATAACACCATGTTTAATATTAGCGGCAATTTGTATAATTCCACTGTTTATTATTATTGGTGAGAGTATTAAAGAATTGCTAGGAAAATATTTTTCTATTATAGACAATGTACCAACCGTACTTATTTTCTTCTTATTTTGTTATCCGTTGTATTATTTCTATGAAAAATATAATGCCAGATTGTTTATTAAGTATGGTTTATTGAAAGTGAAAAATTGAACAGGAGCTTATCATTATGTTGTGGAAAATTTATTTAGTCATTGTAGCGATATTAGCTATTACTTCATTAATAAGAGGGGTGTTTCAAACACCAATTCAAAAGTTTGATTTTGTAGTGTCCATTATTACGTGGATAGGGCTATTTGGTTTTGTCTTCGATGTAGAAATATTAACCCCAATCGTTTGGAAATGCATCTTTGTGTTTAGCATTATTTGGACTTTGAGTGCAGTTTTTATTTTACGCTTATATGAAGAGAAGAATGAATCGTTGCCTTTTGTATTTAAATTAATTGGGATTATTCCAACGCTTCCGTTATATTACGGGTTATATCAATACGCATTTTAAAAAAAAGACAATGATGGAATTAACCCATCATTGTCTTTTTTACTTTGCTTCTTACAAAAATCATTCCAGCAAATGTTAACAAGAATGCAGTTCCGATAACGAAGCTAGCGCTAGGTGATGCTCCGATTGCTCCAACTGTAAAGGATCCAGCAACAACTCCTAACGAGAAGAATGCATAAAACAACCCGAATGCTTTCCCGCGATTATTATCTGTCGTATTTTCAACAAGTAGAGCATTAATTGCTGGGAAAAGGATAGCGAACCCAATTCCATAAATCATCATAACGATAAAGAGCATGCCTTTTGTTGCAAATAATCCGAGTAAAGATAATGCTAGTGCCATTACTGCAATCCCGATTAGCATTAGTTTTGAACGATTAAATCGATCGTAAATGCGATTTGTTGGCAGTAAGAAGAAGAGGATAGCGGTAATTCCGAATACACTTAACATCATGCCTGTTGTAGATGCTTTAAGTGCTAACGCCTCAACTTTTACAGGTAACATATAAGTGACAATCCCCTGTGAAAACATTAGTGTGAAAGCACCAATATATGCTTGTAATAACGGTTCTGATTTCAATAGTACAATCATATCTTCTTTGTTCATCATTTGAGTTCTTGATGTATCTTTTCTTGATACGTTATTTGGTAAGAAGAATAGAGATACGATTGTACCAAGAACCATTAAAATAGAAATAGTAATGAACACCCACTCTATACCAGCTGTTGCTTTCATAATACCGCTGAAAGCAGGTCCTACGATTGCAGCTGTTCCAACAGCAGCACCAGATAGAGCCATTGCCTTACCTTGCCTTGCTGAATTCGTTTGCTTTGATAAAAATGTAAAGGCAGCAGGAATTAAAAACCCGTCACTAAAACCGTGCATAAAGCGCACAACTAATAGTTGTTCACCACTTTGAACAACGGTGTATAACAAGACTATGAAACTCGTAATTCCCATGCTTATATAAAGGATTTTTTTTGCGCCAAATTTATCGACAGCGGCTCCAGCAATAATATTACCGATCATATTAGCGAATGAGTACATACCGACAACTAGTCCGATAACAAGAGGGGTTCCTCCAAGACTTTGAGCGAAAGTACTCATAATAGGTAATTGTGAAAATGTATCTAAAAACGCTACGATAACAATAAAGTAAATAAAATATTTCAAGCGATATTCACCTCTCCTATGCTATTATGGCATAATGCTAATTTCAACTGCAATGAAATTGAATTAACAGATGTGGAAAAAAGTACAAAGTGACAAAATATTGAACGTTATTTGTTAAAAATTAGTGGAAATGAGATTGTTTTTTTGAAATATATGGATAGAAGTACTATAATAGATTTGTAAACTTCACCAGGTTAAGTATATACATAGAGAGGGATGTTTAAAATGAAAGCATTACTTTGGCATAATCAACGTGATGTACGAGTAGAAGAAGTACCGGAACCAACTGTACGACCAGGAGCAGTGAAAATTAAAGTTAAATGGTGTGGTATCTGCGGGACAGACTTGCATGAATATTTAGCAGGACCAATTTTTATTCCAACAGAAGAGCACCCATTAACACATGTGAAAGCACCAGTTATTTTAGGTCATGAGTTTAGCGGTGAGGTAGTAGAAATCGGTGAAGGCGTTACATCTCATAAAGTGGGAGACCGCGTTGTTGTAGAACCAATTTATGCTTGTGGTAAATGTGAAGCTTGTAAACATGGACATTACAATGTTTGTGAACAACTTGTTTTCCACGGTCTTGGTGGAGACGGTGGTGGTTTCTCTGAATATACAGTAGTACCAGAAGATATGGTTCATCATATTCCAGACGAAATGACGTATGAACAAGGTGCGCTTGTAGAACCAGCAGCAGTAGCAGTTCATGCAGTACGTCAGAGTAAATTAAAAGAAGGGGAAGCAGTAGCAGTATTTGGTTGTGGTCCAATTGGACTTCTTGTTATCCAAGCAGCAAAAGCAGCAGGAGCAACTCCTGTTATCGCAGTTGAACTTTCTAAAGAACGTCAAGAGTTAGCGAAATTAGCAGGTGCGGATTACGTATTAAACCCAGCAACTCAAGATGTACTAGCAGAAATTCGCAACTTAACCAATGGTTTAGGTGTAAATGTGAGCTTTGAAGTAACAGGTGTTGAAGTTGTACTTCGTCAAGCGATTGAAAGTACAAGCTTTGAAGGTCAAACAGTAATTGTTAGTGTGTGGGAAAAAGATGCGACAATTACTCCGAACAACCTTGTATTAAAAGAAAAAGAAGTTATCGGTATTCTTGGATATCGTCATATATTCCCAGCTGTTATTAAATTAATTAGCTCTGGCCAAATTCAAGCAGAGAAATTAATTACGAAAAAAATTACAGTGGACCAAGTTGTTGAAGAAGGCTTTGAAGCACTTGTAAAAGATAAAACACAAGTGAAAATTCTTGTTTCACCTAAATAATATATAATAGAAGAAAGTAGCTCTTTTCTAGAAATAGAAAAGGGCTACTTTTTTTCTATACTGAAAGGTGATAGACTTTCCTTTAACTAAAGGTATTTTTGTTTGGAAGGGGAAGTCCAATGCTTTCATTTATGTTGACATTGAAACGAATGTTAAGAGCCTGTTTACGAGCATGGAAAGATAAAGAGTTTCAAGTGTTATTCGTATTAACAATTTTGACATTAACATCGGGGACGATTTTTTATAGTACAGTTGAAGGATTACGTCCTCTTGACGCTCTATATTTTAGTGTGGTTACGTTGACGACTGTCGGTGATGGGAATTTTAGTCCGCAAACTGATTTTGGAAAGGTGTTTACGATCTTATACATATTTATCGGGATTGGATTAGTGTTTGGATTTATTCATAAATTGGCAGTTAATGTGCAACTGCCAAGTATATTATCGAAAAGAAAAAAAGAGTAAAGCGGTTAATCGCTTTACTCTTTTTTTACATTAGTTTAGACAAGTATTTGCAGTAGCTTAACAATAATTTATTACAATGTAAGTGCATTCATTCATTACGTTCACTATGTATAAAGTTATAGTGATATGAACATTTGCATATTTTGATTTAATAATAGAAATTCAATGAAAGGTGGGATATTCTAATCATAAGTTAACCGAAAGACATCGTAGGATCTTAACAAAATATTTACAATAACTTAATTATAAAATGGAGGATTTCAGATGAAAAAGAAAGTTCTTGCTTTAGCAGCAGCTATTACGTTAGCAGCTCCGTTACAAAATGTAGCTTTTGCACATGAAAATGATGGAGGGAATAGAGTACAGATTATTCAATATTGGTCCGCTGAAGATAAACACTCAGAAGGTGTAAACTCTCATTTATGGATCGTGAATCGTGCAATTGATATTATGTCCCGTAATACGACAATTGTAAAACAAGATCAAGTTGCACTATTAAATGAATGGCGCACAGATTTAGAAAATGGCATTTATTCTGCTGATTATGAAAATCCTTATTATGACAATAGTACATTTGCGTCGCATTTCTATGATCCAGACAATGGAAGTACATACATTCCACTTGCAAAGCAAGCGAAGGAAACTGGAGCTAAGTATTTTAAATTAGCTGGTGAATCTTATAAAAATAAAGATATGAAACAAGCATTCTTCTATTTAGGGTTATCTCTTCATTATTTAGGAGATGTAAATCAACCGATGCATGCAGCAAACTTTACGAATATTTCTTATCCACAAGGATTCCATTCTAAATATGAAAACTTTGTAGATACAATTAAAGATAATTACAAAGTAACGGACGGAAATGGATATTGGAACTGGAAAGGTACGAACCCTGAAGATTGGATTCATGGGGCGGCAGTGGCTGCGAAGCAAGATTACCCTGGCATTGTAAATAGTAATACGAAAAGTTGGTTTGTAAAAGCTGCTGTATCACAAAGTTATGCGGACAAATGGCGTGCTGAAGTTACACCAATGACCGGTAAGCGATTAACGGAAGCGCAACGTGTAACAGCTGGATATATTCAGCTTTGGTTTGATACGTACGGAAATCGTTAAGTATTGGAGAAAGGTCAAATCTCAGAATAGAGTATTTGGCCTTTTTATCACTATACAATACATGGAGGTATGACTCGTGAAAAGTAAATTGTTAAAAGGTGTACTTAGCTTTGGAATAAGTCTAGCAGCTTTATATAGTGGATCTTCCGTTCAAGCAGAAATGTCCACAAATCAAAATGATACGTTAAAAGTTATGACGCATAATGTGTACATGCTATCAACAAATCTATATCCCAACTGGGGACAAATTCAGCGTGCTGATTTAATTGGAGCGGCAGATTATATAAAGAATCAAGATGTTGTTATATTAAATGAAGTGTTTGATAATAGTGCTTCAAATCGCTTAATAGGAAATTTGAAGAAAGAATATCCAAATCAAACGGCAGTATTAGGTCGTAGTAGTGGAAGCGAGTGGGATAAGACGTTAGGAAACTATTCATCTTCGACTCCTGAAGATGGAGGTGTAGCGATTGTGAGTAAATGGCCAATTGTTGAAAAGATTCAATATGTATTCGAACAAGGCTGTGGACCAGATAACTTATCAAATAAAGGGTTTGTATACACAAAAGTTAAGAAAAATGATCGTTTTGTACATGTGATTGGGACTCATTTACAAGCTGAAGATAGTATGTGTGGAAACACTTCGCCAGCATCTGTACGTACAAAACAGCTACAAGAAATTCAAGATTTTATTAAAAATAAAAATATACCAAATAACGAGTATGTGTTAATTGGTGGTGATATGAATGTGAATAAAATAAATGCTGAGAACAATAGTGACTCAGAGTACGCATCCATGTTCAAAACATTGCACGCTTCTATTCCATCTTATACTGGGCATACTACGACTTGGGATGCGACGACAAACAGTATTGCGAAATATAACTTCCCCGATAGCCCTGCCGAGTATTTAGATTATATTATTACAAGTAAGGACCATGCGAATCCATCGTATATAGAGAATAAGGTGTTACAGCCGAAATCGCCACAATGGACTGTTACGTCATGGTTCAAAAAATATACATATAATGATTACTCTGATCATTATCCAGTAGAGGCCACTATTTCTATGAAGTAGAGTAGTCTAAAAAAAGTTTCTTCGTGAAGAAGAAACTTTTTTTATTTGAAAACAGGAAAATCATTTTTTCTTTCCAATATGTATAAGACATATATAGAAGAGGAGAGAAAAATGTGGATAGAGGAATTTTTAAGGAAGTTCCATTACCGTGTGCATTTTTAGATGAACTGGCTTTAGAGAGAAATATTCAATCGATTATAGAGTTAAGTGGAGATAAGAAGATTCGTATAGCGAGTAAATCAGTACGCTCTGTTCCAATTATGAAAAAGATTTTGGCTGCAAATGATCGGTTTCAAGGTATTATGTGTTTTTCCCCTAGAGAAGCTTTGTTTTTAATTGAACAAGGATTTAATGATTTATTGCTCGGATATCCTGCTTATGATGAAAGAGCTTTATATGAAATTAGTTTGCTAACAAAGCAAGGACTCAGTATAACTTGTATGGTGGATTGTGAAGAACATATTGTTTATTTAGAAAAAATTGCTGAGAAGTCTAAAGGTTGTTTTCGCGTTTGTTTGGATATTGATATGAGTAGTCGTTTTTTAAAATTTCATTTTGGTGTAAAAAGATCCCCGGTAAAAGACGTACAGAGTGCTTTGAAAATAGTAGGAAAGGTGAAGGGCTCATCATATTTAATACTAGATGGTGTAATGGGATATGAGGCCCAAATTGCTGGGGTGGGGGATCATATACCGAAGCAATGGATGAAAAGTAAAGTGGTTTCGTATTTAAAGAAGAAATCAGTATTAGAGGTTAAAGAAAGAAGAGGACGTATCGTAAAAGAAATACAAAACCTTGGTATTAAACTAAGATTTGTAAATGGGGGAGGAACAGGAAGTATAAAAACAACTGAGCAAGATAACTCAGTTTCAGAGATTACAATAGGTTCTGCTTTTTATTCCCCGAAACTATTTGATTATTATAAAGAAGTACAATTTCAGCCAGCTGTCGGATTTGCTTTACCCGTTGTGCGTAAACCAGCTCCGTGTATTTATACTTGCCTCGGTGGTGGATATATTGCTTCAGGCGCAGTTGGTAAAGATAAAGAGCCTGAGATTTGGAGGCCGGGTGGTGCAAGACTATTAGCGTTAGAAGGTGCTGGTGAAGTGCAAACGCCAATTTTTTATAACGGTGAGGAACGGGTGGATATAGGAGATTCTATCTTGTTTCGCCATAGTAAAGCTGGAGAGTTATGTGAACGCTTTCCTGTTTTGTATCGCGTTAAAAAAGGAGAGATTGCTGGGGAGTATTCAACATATCGGGGGGATGGACAATGCTTTCTATAAAGGGACAAAAATGGAGAAATTGGACAGGGAATGTAGAAGGAAAGCCGCATTATACGATGTATCCAAAAAGTATACAAGATGTAGTGGAAGTTGTAGGGCTTGCACGAAAAAAGGGAAAGAAAATTCGTGTTGTCGGTTCAGGGCACTCTTTTACACCTCTCGTGCAAACGGAAGAAATTTTAGTTTCTTTAGATGAATTGAAGGGCATTGCAAATATCGATGCAGAGAAGATGGTTGCCGAAGTATGGGCAGGAACAAAGTTATATGATTTAGGGAAGTTACTTGAGGAAAAAGGTTATGCTCAAGAGAATTTAGGAGATATTGATTCACAATCTATTGCTGGAGCGATTAGTACGGGTACTCATGGGACGGGTGTTACATTTGGGAGTTTATCAACACAAATTATAGAGATTACGGCAGTTTTATCAACAGGTGAGAGTATAGTTTGTTCAGAAACCGAAAACGTTGAATATTGGAAAGCATTTCAGGTGTCGCTTGGAATGCTAGGTATCATTGTAAAGATAAAATTGAAAGTTATCCCAGCGTATTCGCTCGTTTATGAAAGTGAAAAGCAGTCATTATCTGCTGTAATGAACAAGCTAGAAGAATATAAGAAGAATCGTCATTTTGAATTTTTCGTTTTTCCTTATTCAGATGAGGTGCAAGTGAAATTTACAAATGAAACAATGAGTAAAGAAAGTGATTTGAAATGGCATAAACTAAAGGTGGAGTTACTTGAAAATAGGATGTTCTCTTTGTTATCTAAAGGGTGTAAATGGTTTCCATCTATAAGTAAAGCAGTAAGTCGATTATCAGCTAAGGCTGTACCAAACACAAAAATAATAGGCCCGAGCTATGAAGTGTTCGCTACATCACGTACGGTTCCATTTTATGAAATGGAGTATAGTGTCCCTTCAAAGTATATGAGGGCTGTTGTAGAAGAAATTTCAAATCTTATTGAAAAGAAAAAGTATAAGGTACACTTCCCGATTGAATGCCGGTATGTGAGAGGTGATGATATATGGCTCAGTCCAGCGTACGGAAGAGATTCAGCGTATATTGCCGTTCATATGTATAAAGGTATGAAGTATGCCGCTTATTTTGGTGAGGTGGAGCAAATCTTTCGAAAGTATGAAGGACGCCCGCATTGGGGGAAAATGCATACTTTATCGTATGAGCAATTACAAGATATATATCCAGAGTTTCATTTGTTTTTACAAGTGAGGAAGTCACTAGATGAAACGGGAATGTTTTTAAATCCTTATGCAGAAAAGTTATTCATGAGTATGAAAAAAGCTGACAAATAATCATTTGTCAGCTTTTTTAAGTAGAATTGCATTTCTTGTATGACTGATATGCTCGTAAAATAGTAATTTATCCTGGCTAAATACATGCAATAAAACATGAATAATGAATAGGCCGTTAATTACGAATTGGAACAACAATGTAACCAGCAATACTAAAGGCTCTGTAATATTTAAGATAGAGCTACTAGAAAGAATATAATTGATTCCACCTAAAATGAAATAGAATATACCGTAACGAATGAATAATTCCTTCATTGTAATACGATCTGACTTTCCTTTCACGTAAACGCGAAGCAATGCTTTCCCAATTGTTTTTCCATTCGTAAAGTATGGAATGATAATAAAGTAAATAAAAATTGAACACGTTATGAAAATGAGTTCGTATATGTTGGTGTAAGATTGAATATTAGAAATGAAGAAAGAATTTCCTTTGTTTTTAATGACAGGTACAACGATAGATAAGAAAATCCAATCAATTTGCATCGCGATAAGGCGACGAACGAATCCAACTGGTTTCGTTTCCAAATCAATATGACTATCTAACTCGCTCGCTTTTGGAAGGAAGTACGTAAATATTGGTGCAATGATAAAACCAATTACGCCACCTAGTGTGTTTAAAAACAAATCGTCGATATCGAATAAGCGATAGGCACAATTATATATACCGTACAATCCAGTCACCTGTGTTAGCTCGAAAAATAGTGAAAGACAAAAAGAAATACAAATAGTCTGTAAGAAACTACGTCGGAAATAATAACGTAAGTAAATACCGAATGGAACGGTTAGTAGAACGTTAAAAGCAACTTGTAAAAATGCAGATTCTTTTAATAACAAGAAATAAGTAGCTGGTTTTGTTAAAATTGCCGATGTATGATTACTAATCTCTTGTATGAAATAAAATGGTGATAGTTGCATGTGCTGTGTATTAGCAGGTTGTAGGCTACAAGTATCGTACGTTTGTGGTAACGGCAAAATAACAAGGAAATAGGCATTTAATAAGTAGAGTAGTAATGAGTATAAAATAAATGAGCGCCATTTATTTAAGTAACCGTATTTTCGATAATTAAATATTAAAAAAGGAATTAAGAGAAACATTGCTAAAATAGGAAATAAAATAAATGCTGTTTTTACTGGAAATAAATATGCAGTCAAAATGAAGCTCCTTTCAATGAAATTTCGTTTATCATTATAGCGCTAAAAAGAATTGAAAACAAAGTTAAAATAGTTCGAAATAGAAAAAAGCAAGTCATCTCATTTGAATAGAATGACTTGCTTTAAAGAGTGTTAACTATCATTTTATAAGAAAATGATAGTTAGTACACCTACGATAATACAGTAGAAAGAGAAATATTTTAAATTTCCTTTTGCCATAATGTTCATAAACCATTTTAATGAAATATATGTCATGATGAATGTTGCGATGAAGGCAACAATATAAGGGACAAATAATGTATCTAAATTTGGATCGTTTGCAATGTCTGTAATACTTAACAATAAACCACCTAAGCTAACAGGAATGTATAGTAAGAATGAGAAGCGAAGAGCTGTTTCTTGCTTCATACCAAGTAACATTGCTGCTACGATTGTAGCACCTGATCGGCTTATACCAGGAATTAGTGCGCAAGCTTGTGCTAGACCGACAATGATTGCATCTTTCATAGAAAGATCGCCATCATTTTTACGTCCACGCAAGTTTCGAATAATCCAAAGACCGATAGCAGTAATAAGAAGAGAAATCCCAACCATTTTAACACCTTTTAAATATTGGTCGATATAATCTTTAAATAAAACTCCAATTACACCTGCTGGAATGGTTGCAATAACGAGGTAAATAATAAAGAAAAAATCTGATTTTGCATCTTCTGCTCTTGTAAATATATAAGATAGACCATTCTTTGTTAGACGAATTAAGTCATTTCTATAAATAAGTAATACAGCTAATAATGAAGCTGAATTAACAAGTAGCTCAAAGCTAAACCCTTCTATTTTTAGTCCTAGCAAATGCTGTGCTAAAACGAGGTGACCGCTTGAAGAAATCGGAATTGGTTCTGTTAGTCCTTGGAATAGACCAAGAATTAAATATTTTAAAATGTAATAAAATTGTTCCATAACATCCTCCTTGTGTATTAGTCGAAAGAAACAACTTTTTTATTATAACAAAAGAGAGAGCGAATATTGAGAAGAAAATAATATTCGAAATATATAAAAAATCCCCTACTACGTCATAGGGGATTTTTTATATTACTGAGAAATAACTATTTCTTGAATACTTTTTGATAATTGGACATCAACTTTTTCAGTATCATTAATATGATTCATAATAGTAGTATTTAACTTTTGGAACAGTAGTTGTGTATTTTCAAATTCTCGTAATATATCATCATTACAAGATTTTTGGTTCTCGATAGCTTTAATAACAGTTGTAGCGCCACTTTGTAATGTTTGAATCATAATTAAAATATTTTCGATTCTAGCGTTAGTATCAGCGCTCATTTCTACACCTTCATCAACTAAATGTAAATTATCTTTTGTATTTTCATATGCTTTTTCAATTTCTTCTTGAATTTTTTTCGTTAAGTTACCGATGTTTTTTGTACTTTCAGCTGTGCTTTCTGCTAGTTTTCTTACTTCATTAGCAACAACAGCGAATCCTTTACCGTGTTCTCCAGCACGTGCAGCTTCAATACTTGCATTTAACGCTAGTAAATTTGTTTGTGCTGCAATGTTTTGAATCACTTCTACAATTTGTTCAATTTCTTTAGAGCGTTCACTTAAATGATTCATACTATTAGAAGTACGTTGAGATTGTTCACCTAACTTATTAATTACAATGAGTAAGCGATGAACGGATTCTTTTCCTTCATTAGAGCAATCGATAATTTCCTCAATAGCTTGAATTAAGTTTTTCTCTTTTTGTAGCATTTCGTTATTTAATTCGTTGGAATGTGTAGTACGCATAGAAACATTTTCAAAGCATGCGTTCAATTGTTGAATTAAATTTTGGAGTGTATGATGTTGGTTATTTACAAGTTTGTGCTCTTGCATAACGTTTTTTACACGATTATGGATATAAGATATAATTTCTTGTTTTTCCACATCTTTTTGTTTTAATTCTGTTTCTAGTTCATGTATATGAGTTTCTAGTTGATCAATTTTATGTTGGAGTGATTTCTTTTGAGTAAACATTTTATTTAATTCAACCGCCTTTAGGGTTTTTAATTTTTCTATATTTGGATTCTAGCATCTTTCGTAACATTTAAATATAGTATTTTTTAAATATTTAAGAATCTATTACATTTTATTCATAATTCTCTCTTTTTTGTCATGAAAAATAAACTGTATTTAATGGTTTTGTAAACAAACTGTAAAATAAATCATGTATAACTGTATAAGAAGGGAGTCGGATTATGAACTATTTTAAGCGAATCAGTAGTCTAGTATTAGCAGGAATTATCGGTCTTTCTAGTACAGTCGCTGTAAAAGCAGAGTCAAACGACGAGAAACTTAACAACATGCAACAGCAATTGCAACAAAACGATGCAGAAATGCAAAAGAAAGAGCAAGAGAAGCAAGCTGTTAGTAAAGAAATTAAAGGTATCGAAAACGAACTACATAATTTAAATAATACAATTGCAAAAAATAAAGAGGATCAAGCTGCTATTCAACGTAAAATCGATGAAACACATAAGCAGATTGAACAAAAAAAAGCAGATATTGTCGTTTTAGAAGATAAAGTCCTTGCTCGTAAGGACATTATGAAAAAACGTATGGTTTCTGTTCAAAATAGCTCAAATACGAGTTTAGTAGTAGAGGTTGTTGTAGAATCAAAAAACTTTGCTGATTTTATACAACGTATGAACGCGGTATCTACAATTTTAGATGCAGATAAAGAAATTTTACGTCTACAAGAACAAGATCTTCGTCAAATTGAAGAAGATAAAAAAGAGATTGACGAAAAAGAAGCATCTTTAGTAGTAGATAAGCAAAAATTAGCAAAAGCACAAGCTGAGTTGCAAGATAACTTGAAAAAGCGTCAAGGTAACTTACAAGCAGTTCAAGCTAAATATAATACGATTGCAAGCCAACTTAATTTAGCAGCAGAAGAAAAAGCTAAAATTGAGTCAAATATGAAAACAGTACAAGAAACAATTGCTCGTGAACAAGAAGCAGCGAGAATTGCAGCAGAAGAGCGTGCAAAAGCGGAAGCAGCTGCAAAGGCTGAGCAAGAAGAGCTAGCGAAAGCGAAGGCAGCAGCAGCTAAGCAAAAAGAGGAACAGGCAGCTAAGCCGGCAGAGCCTGTAGCAAAAAATACAACACCAGAGTCTAAGCCAGACCCTAAACCAGCTCAAGGTGGAAAAGAATTTTATGTAACAGCAACTGCTTATACAGCTGATCCATCTGAAAATGGTTATAAAGCGGGTGAAACTGTAAAATCTAAGATGGGGCATAACTTGACTGCAAATCCCAATATGAAATTAATTGCTGTAGATGAGGCAGTTATTCCATTAGGATCTACTGTATATGTAGAAGGTTATGGAACAGCAATTGCTGGAGATACGGGTAGTGCAATTAAAGGTCATATTATCGATTTATTAATGCCAGATTCTGCAACAGCTAATGCTTGGGGTAGAAGAACTGTTAAAATTACAATTTTAAACTAAATAAAAATCCAACTTCACAACAAGTGAAGTTGGATTTTTTTGTAGAAATAATGTTAAGTTGAGTTTACATTTTGTTAAGAGTAGCATACAATAATGGCAAGAGGTGGTAAATTTGACCATTTTAAACAGAGTGAAGGAATTAAGAGCTCGTTTTAATTTCACACAAAGTGTATTAGCAGAAAAGGTTGGAGTAACGAGACAAACGATCGCTGCAATTGAAAAAGGGGATTATGTTCCTTCGTTGTTATTAGCACTTACGATTTGTGATGTATTCGAGTTAAAGATGGAAGATGTGTTTGTTTTAAATAAGGAGGGGGAAGAGAATGAATAGAATTGGGGTTTCTTATATCTTAAATGTGCTGAGATTTATGATAGCTTTTTGGGCGTTTATTGAGCTCTATTATGCTTGGATAGAGCTAGCAAATATTATTGAAACTGAGAAATTACCGTTTGAAGTAACAATCAATATGATGCCATTAGGAGTGTTAACAATTGTAGCTATTATAACGACGGTTTTTTATAAAGTTCAAAAGAAGAAACATAAAGCTCTTTCTTATTGGATGTACCCGTTATTATTTCCACAAGAAGACGAGCGGGAAAAAGCAATTACACAAAAAGCATGCCGGACAACATTTGTTTCATTCTGGTATGGAATAGTTATTGCTATTGGATTTTTAACACTTTCTCCTGTAGCTAATTTATATATTCCTGGATACCCATTATATATTTTATTTTTCATGCTTTTTATTCAAATGACAGTCTTTTACGTATCCCTGTACAGAAATAAATTAGTCTAAAAAAGAAACCTTCTTGCTGAAGCGAGAAGGTTTCTTTTCAGCTTACACTTGTGCATATAGCAATATTGTCTTATCATTTTATATAGAGTAAGATTTTGTAACGGAAAGGAATCGTATATGAACAAGCAAAGAATTTATAGTATAGTAGCAATCCTGTTATTTGTTGTAGGTGGTGTGTTAATTGGAAAGCCATTCTATGATGGATATAAAGCAGAAACGAAACAGACAGAAAATGTGCAAGCAGTTCAAAAGATGGCATATGAAAAGCATGAAACGGAATTTGTAGATGCTTCAAAAATTAATCAACCAGACTTGGCAGAAGTAGCGAATGCATCGTTAGATAAGACACAAGTAATCGGTCGTATTTCGATTCCAAGTGTTTCAGTAGAACTTCCCGTTTTAAAAGCTTCTACTGAGAAAAATCTATTGTCAGGTGCAGCGACAGTAAAAGAAAATCAAGTAATGGGAAAAGGGAATTACGCGCTAGCAGGACATAATATGTCTAAAAAAGGTGTTTTATTTAGTGATATAGCATCTTTGAAAAAAGGCGATAAAATTTATTTATATGATAATGAAAATGAATATGAGTACGCTGTTACTGGTGTATCTGAAGTAACTCCGGATAAGTGGGAAGTTGTAGAAGATCATGGGAAAGATGAGATAACGCTTATTACATGTGTATCTGTAAAAGATAATTCTAAGCGTTATGTTGTAGCTGGTAATTTAGTAGGAACGAAGGCGAAGAAGTAAAAAAGAAGGTCAACTCTTTAAAGAGTTGACCTTCTTTTTTACTATTGTTGAGAAATAATAGAATATTTTAGTTGGTATTTAAAAATCCTTCTATTTATGTATAATAAAGTTAGAATTCTAGATTTTGGGAGGAACAAGAGTGAGACAACAGGTGAAGAAACTTCTTTTAACAACAAGTGTAGCGTTATTGGTAGCACCAATTTCTGCTTATGCACATCCAGGGCGTACAGATGCGAATGGTGGACATACGTGTCGTACAAATTGTGAAAAATGGGGATTACAGTACGGGGAATATCATTATCACAATAAACCAGCTTCTAGTAGTGGTGCAACGGATCCAGCTCCTAGTCAAAATAATAATGGTGCCGTAGAAGCTGAAAGACAAGCGGAAGTGCAGCGCAATGCTGAGGCTGAAAAACAACGTAAAGCAGAAGAAGCACGTAAAGCAGAGGAAGAGAGACAGCGTGCTGCAGAAGAACAGCGCAAAGCAGAGGAAGAGAGACAGCGAGTTGCAGAAGAACAACGCAAAGCAGAATCTGAAAAGGGACAAGCTGAAGGGCAAAAAAGCGGAGAGATAGATTTTAAAGCAGGAAAGAATAATGCAGAAGGACATGTAGCTGGAAAGTCAGATGCATATAAACAAGAATTTACAACTGCGTATGCTACGGCATGGTCTTTAGAAGAACAGAAAAAAGCGCATTTTGAAAAAGGTAAAGAGCAAGGGTTAGCACAAGAAGCAATGGACGATAGTCAAATTACTCCTGAGTTTAAGGTGAACTTTGCAGAAGGTTTCCAAGTAGGTAATAAAGAGAGAACCGAAAAGATTGAAAAAGAACAAGCGGAACTTGGTGAAAAGGCTGGTAAAGAATTAGCTGAAAAGAAACCTGGAAATACTGAAAAGGATACATATGTGAAAGCATTTGAAACCGCGTATGAAACAGGATATAAGTCTGCCAAAAAAATGACGGAAAAAGCTGGATATACATATGCATTTGAAAATTATGATTTGAAAGTTCCTGCTAAGTATGAAAAACACGAATCATTAAAGAAATGGTTTACGGAAGGATTTAAATCAAATGAAAAGGCAGCAGAAATCCGAGAAGAAGGATATAAAAAAGGAGATAGCTGGCTGTCATTCTTCTATAAAAACTTCGTACCAAGTGAATATAAAGAGCACAAAGATCTGTATGAACAAGCAATAGAAAAGGGCGAGAAAGCATAAAAAAAGATGAGGAGAAATTCCTCATCTTTTTTAATCCATCCATTTCACTAATTTCTTAGAAATTAATAATAAAACACAACCTAAAACAATCGCTGCAGCTCCGATTACTGTAAATACTTCAGAATATCCAAGTGAAGTTGTAAAGCTCGCAAGTTGTCCGCCTAAAATGTTGGCGATTCCTGAGCTTGCTAGCCATACCCCCATTAATAAAGAAGCAAGTTTTACTGGAGCAAGTGCACTAACCATTGATAGTCCAACAGGTGATAAGAATAGCTCACCTAACGTATGGAAAAGATACGTAAAGACGATAAATAGTAGGTTTGCTTTTTCTGTAATGTTATGTTCATCGCTACCTGTTTTTAATGTAGCGATAACGAGAATGATATAACCGATACCGAGTAGGATCATACCAAGTCCCATTTTTGTTGGGATTTTTAAATCACCTTTTTTTCTAGTTGCAAGTTTTGCCCATAATGCTGAAATGATTGGAGCAAGTAAAATAATAAATAACGGATTGACCGATTGGAACCAAGATGTTGGAACTTCCCATCCGAACACAGAGCGGTCTACAAATTTGTTTGTATATAATGTTAACGAGCTACCAGCTTGTTCAAAGCCAGCCCAGAAGAAGACAACGAAGCATGTTAAAATGACGATAACTGCGGTACGTTGTTTTTCTTTTTTTGTTAACGGTGTATCTCCTACTGTTGGTTGTCCAGCAGCCGTTTGTAAATCGCGAGTTGGTTTTTTACCGATATCACCAAGGAAGCGATTAGATAGTGTTGTAAATAAAATTTGTCCAATGATCATTCCGATTGAAGCCGCTAAGAAACCGTAACGGAATCCGTAATGAACAACGCCATCTACTGTTGTTTTGAATAAATTTTCTGATAAAAATCCGCAAACGAGTGGAGCTAAAAATGAACCGACGTTAATACCCATATAGAAAATTGTAAATGCACTATCACGTTTTGGATCGTGCTCTTCGTATAATTCTCCAACAAGTGTAGAGATATTCGGTTTGAAGAATCCATTACCGATAATAATAAGCGCTAATCCGAGGTATAGGCCGACTTGGTTTTGCAAGGCAAATAGTGTAAGGTTACCGATTGCCATTGTTATACCACCAATTGTGATGGCTTTTCGTTTACCTAGAAAACGGTCTGTTAAGTATCCACCGATCAATGGTGTGAAATAACAAGCTCCAGTATAAAATCCGTAAATAGAGAGTGCCCAAGCGGGACTAAACCCAAGACCACCACTTACTAAAGCTGTTGTTAAATATAATGTTAATAATCCTCGTAATCCATAGTAACTAAATCTTTCCCACATTTCTGTAAAGAAGAGTAAGTATAAACCGGGAGGATGTTTCTTTTTTCTTTGTTGTTCTCTTTCTAGTTGTATCGTTGATTCCATGTGATTTTTCCTCCTGACACAAACAAAAAACAAAGTTAATAGTTTTGTATATTTAATATTTTACTTTATTAACTATTGGAAGTCAATGAAGGTTGATTTTTCAGAAGAAATTGGAAAAGGGAAATGTCTATAGAATGGGTGTTTCTTTTGTGGTAGACTATGGACTATGTTTTCTTTGTAAGGAAGCGGATTATCGCGTTTTTCCTACGTGTGGAATAGATTTCATACATGATGAAATTGAAGAAGGAGAAAGAAATGAAATTGTTACAGAAAAAAGAAATTTTACTTATTAGTCTTATGTTATTCTCGATGTTCTTTGGAGCAGGGAATCTTATATTCCCACCTTTCCTCGGATACGAAGCGGGAGAGCATGTGTGGATTGCATTGCTAGGTTTTATTATATCAGCAACAGGGCTTCCGATATTAGGTGTTATTGCTATTGCGAAGGCAAGAAGCTTTCAAACGTTAGCGGGTAGAGTTCATTCTTCATTTGCCATTATTTTTCCGTGTATTGTATATGTATTTATTGGACCTGGTCTTGGTATACCGCGTGCAGGAAGTTTAGCTTTTGAAATGGGTCCAGGGCAGTTACTCCCAGAAGCGGGAAGCTTTGTATTATTGTTTTACACAGTTATTTTCTTTAGTATTGTGTATTGGTTAAGTTTATCACCATCTAAATTAATGGGCTTGTTTGGAAAGGTTTTAACCCCTTTATTATTATGTATGATTGCCATTATATTTATAAAAAGTATGTTTACATCAGTAGGCAGTTTGAAAGAGCCTGCAGGAAATTATGGACAAGCTCCTATGTTCCAAGGTTTTTTAGATGGGTATTTAACGATGGATGCGCTAGCGGCTTTAATCTTTGGGATTGTGATTGCAAATGCCCTACGTGCAAAAGGTGTTGAAGATGATAAAGGTTTAGCGAAATATATGAGTATTGCTGGAATCGGGGCAGGACTATTACTATCTGTTATTTATGTCGTCCTCGGATATGTTGGTTCAATTAGTGGCTCGTTGGGGACATTTGATAACGGTGCGCAAGTGTTAGCGCAAGTTATGACGGCATTATTTGGACAAGGTGGAGTAGTTTTATTAGGTCTTATTTTTACTATCGCGTGTTTATGTGTTTCGATTGGACTCGTTACGTCTTGTAGTCAATTTTTCGCTAGTGTATTTCCGAAAGTATCTTATAAAGTTTGGGCGTTTATATTAAGTCTTGTTAGTATGATCTTAGCTAATTTAGGATTAACACAAATTTTAAAAGTATCAGTACCAATTCTCGGATTTATTTATCCCGTTGCACTAACCCTTATTATTTTAGGGTTATTCCATAAGTATATTGGAAAGTATGTATATGTATATTCGGTATCGATTGGAATCGTAGCGTTATTTAGTGCCATTGATATTTTAAATAAAAATGTGATGATGAATAAGTGGACACCAGTATTGAAATACATTCCGTTTTATACAGAAGGTGTTGGATGGATTGTTCCAGCTATTTTCGGTGTTTGTATTGGTGTTATTGTTAGTATTGCTATAAATAAGAAGAAATAAGTAAGAGGTGTTTTCCTATTTCGGAAAACACCTTTCTTTTTTTGGAAAAATGGTATCGAACATGAATAGACTAATAGTATGATAAGGATAATTGGTAATATATAGGTTTAATAATGATCGGTAATGAGGGGGGAGCGTATGAAGGGAGATTTAAATAAGAAAATAGAAGCACTCGAAACGGCAATTGAAACGATGCAAGAGACACTTTATGATTTGAAAGCGAAGCAAAGGGAAATTGAAAAGGTTCAGCAAAATGTTAATAAGGAAAAGAAAGAATACATTGAGACGGTAAGTAATAAAAAGTTACAAGAAGATGTAGTTAAGACGAGGGAGTCCATACTAGAGCCAAAGGTGAAACAAGTAGATATATCTGCATTTAAGCCGGAACCATTTAATATTATAAAGTTTTGTCAAACATGGTTACCACGCATATTTGTCGGTATTATGCTACTCGGCGTTATTTGGTTATTTAAAGCAGGAGTAGATGCTGGATTATTAACACCAGCGATACGGGTTGTGTTTGGTATAGTACTATCTGCCGGTTTGTATTACGTAGGAGATATACAAATTAAAAGAGAGCGGCAAGCGTTAGGGCTAGTATTAGCTGGAGGAAGTATTACGGGAATTGTTTTAACAACGTTTGCGGCACACTATTTATATGAGTTTATTCCTGCAAGTATTGCGTTTATCTGTAATATTGTATGGGTTATTTTAGGGATTTATTTAGCGAAAAGATATAGATCGGAATACCTCGCTATTTTTGTGGCGGTTGGAGCATTTTTTGTTCCTTTCTTGTTAAATAGTACGACTCCTAATACGTATATTTTCTTTAGTTATGAGACGATATTAACAATTAGTTTATTATGGTATGCATTGAGAAACCGTTATAAGTACCTGTATATGATTTCTTATGTGGTTGCGGCAATTGTCCTATTTGTCTTCTTTGCTGTTATGTCAATATTAGTAGGAAACGTGCAAGTGCAGTTAACAGTTGTATACGGTGCCATTCATTTACTGTTATTTTGGCATATGTTTTCGGAAAGAACATTCATACAAGAAGCAAGATCGGCGATATTTAGTGCGAATGCAGTTTTCTTTATTTTAGCCATCTCCCAAATTCCTGAATTTACAACGTGGGGATTAGTTATAAGTGCATTTGTGCATGCTGTTATGTTCGTACTTGAATATAGGAAGAATAAGCAATCTATCTTTACAGATTTGTTATTTGGTTTTGCAATGGGATCATTTAGTTTAGCGATTTTATATGAGTATAGTTTGGTGAATGCAGCGATCGTATTATTGTTACAAGGTTTCCTCGGTATGGTGACTGCTATTAAAGTAAAGCAAAATATTAAATTGTATGTAAGTGCAACGATTTATGCGATTGGAATGGTACAGACGATTTTTAGCCCATTTGATGAGTTCATTTCAGCAGGGTTTGTTGCTCATATTATATTAATAGGAACGTTCTATTATTGCATGAGACAAGCGAAAGAAGTGTTAGTGAGTTTAGGTAAATATGTTTATTCTATAGCGCTCTACTCGTTAATGATCATTGTATTTATTACAATTACTAGAATCGGTGAAGTTCTTTCTACAGATGGAAGTATCATTAGCGTATCTGTATCATTATTATGGATGGTATATGCTTTATTTGCAGTTTGGTTTGGCCGTTATAGACAGATGAATGAAATATTATATGCGGGATTAGTCGTATTAGTAGTAACAGTAGGGAAGTTATTCCTTCTCGACTTACCAGAGGTGTCTATGATGATTAGGGCAGTATTATTCTTAATTGTCGGTAGTATAGGCATTGTTATCTCAAGAATGTTTTTCTCAAAAGAAGAGAAGTGAGAAGAAGGCAATCCATATGTGGATTGCCTTTTTCATTATTTTTTATTAATCGTTACAGTTTCACTATATTTCGCTGTCGTGTTTTGACGTAGACGAAGTGTTGCTTGTCCAGTTGTATTTGGATCAAGTTGTACGTTCACAATTTTTTCAGCAGATCCTTGGTTATTTGTTATGAAAGAGAATGTACTGCTATATCCGAAAGAAGACGGCCAAGTGCCATTTGTATTTTGAACTTTTGCTACCTGTGTTCCGCCAGTTGTGAAAATACCTAAAGAATAATTATTGTACGTTGTATTTGGTAATAAGTTATTTACTTGAATCTTCATTTGGAACACTTCATTGTTTGGTAGAGTACTAGGGTGTGTAATTACGTAATCATTCGTTGTCACTGCACCGTTATAGCCGTATGAACCTGGTTTAAAAGTATTTGTATTGAACCACTGGTAACCTTGATTTGGTGCGCTCCAAGGTTCTGGTTGTGGTTCTGTTGATAGACTTGGCTGTTCAAATGTTTGTAGAGCTGTAGGTGCATCAAGCTGTAAACCACTTACTTGATCTAAGCTTGTAAATGTTTCTTGCTTCGCTAACCAATTCACTATGTTTTTTAATAGAACAGCATCGTTTTCTTCTTTATAACCATCATAAGTTTTCTTCGTTTGACCGGAGTCTTCACGAACATATTTTGGCGATGCATCTTCAACAGGGGAAGAATCACCAATAAAGGCTGCTTTTCCAAGACCAACTTTTGAAATAGCAGCATAAGGCCCCTCTGCAACACCACCGCCGTTATAAACGCCGCTATCAACAGCGTTATTCCATTTTGATGGATTTTCTGGAAGATACACAAGACCTTTTGCTAGTTTTGGATTTGTAATCGCAAGAGTAGAGCCAGCATGCATTGCTACCGATGAAACGCCTTCTGTAATTCCGAATGATTGTGCAGGTGAGACGATATTTTTAGCTGAAACATCACCAAGTGCATTGTAACGGAAGCGAATGCCAAAATTATCGGATAGCCAATCAGAGCTTTCTACTCCTTGCATAGCTTGTGATGTTGTTTCTTCATTAGACATACCCTTTGCTGGATTATCCCATGCCCCGCGCCTATATCCATTGAACACCTCTGAGGAGTCCCAGCGGTTTTTATTACGATCTGCATTATAATGATCGGCAATGAAGAAAATACTGCCACCGTTTTTCACGTATTGTAACATTGCATCTTGCTCAGATTTTTTATAAGGAATATTTGCTTCTGGAACGATAAATACATTGTAATTTTTTAAATCGTCGTATGTAATAGATGTTGATTTACGAAGTTCTTTTACATAATATCCGTTTTGGGCAATGCCGTTTCCGAAATCAGAAAAACCGCCATCAATAACCCAGTCAGCTGTCCCAGCCGTTTGACCGTGCGTATTATCGAATAATACTTTCTTCCCATTGTTTTGGTTTACAACTTTTGCAGCAATTTCAGGAGCTGGGTCTACGGAGCTTTCGGCATAAGTAGACGGAATGTAGGAACTCCCTATACTAAGTGTGATTGCTGTTGCTAAAGAAAATTGAATCCATTTTTTATTCTTCATAGAAGAATCCCCCTAAAAATAAATATATGTGCTTTAATAATGTAATTGATTTTTCTATGAAAATAAAGATAGAAAATATTAAATAGTGCAAAGATAACGTTAATTTAATTGAGAAATATTTGCGCGAATAATGAAAAAATCTCTCCCTAGTAAATTAGGAAGAGATCGTGGACTTAACTAATTTTTGAATTAGATGATTGATCAATCTTATGAAAACCTTTCGTATAATACACGATAGCCAAGCCGATAAGCCAAATTGGACCGACGATTAATGCGATTCGTGTATCTTCTGAATAGACCATTATACCTAGTACAAGTACAAGGAAGCCGAGTGAGAAATATGAACTTAATGGGTGTAAAGGCATTTTATATGCTAGCTTATCCTTTTTATTAGTCTGTAATCCTTTACGGAATTTAATTTGCGCGACTAATATAATTCCCCAAGTCCAAATTGCACCGAAAGTTGAAATACTAGTTAGCCATGTAAACACTTTTGCAGGAACAAGATAGTTTAATATAACGCCAACGAGTAAAACGATTGCTGTTGCGACGATTCCTTGACTTGGAATACCGTTTTTATTTAAACGGCCGAATCGTTCAGGAGCTTTCTTTTGTTGTGCTAATGTAAATAGCATACGGCCTGTACTAAACAAACCACCGTTACAAGAAGAAAGAGCAGCTGTTAAAACGACAAAGTTAATAATACCTGCTGCCTTTGCAATACCGATTTGCTCGAATGTTAATACGAATGGGCTTCCTTTCTCACCAAATTCGTTCCATGGATAAATTGCCATCATAACGAATAGAGCTCCAACGTAGAATAATAAGATTCTCCAAAATACGTTATCAATTGCTTTTGCAAGTGTTTTTTTCGGATTTTGAGCTTCACCAGCTGTAACCCCGATAAGTTCGACTCCTAAATAAGCGAATAATACCATCTGTAAGGAAAGTAGTAATCCAGAGAATCCATTTGGGAACCAGCCTCCGTGCTCCCAAAGATTTGAAATGCCAGTGGCAACGCCTCCGTTTCCAAATCCGAATAAAATAATCCCAGCACCGACTACTATCATACAGATAATTGTGACAATTTTAACGAGAGCAAACCAAAACTCAAGTTCTCCAAATACTTTTACAGATAAGAAGTTGAAAGCACTCATTAATAAAAGAGCTAGTAACGCCCAGATCCAACGCGGGATATCTGGGAACCAGTACTGCATGTAAATTCCTGCCGCTGTAATTTCCGCCATACAAGTAACAACCCATAAAAACCAATAATTCCAGCCTGTAATATACCCGGCTAGTGGGCTGATGTAATCATTTGCATATTTACTAAAAGAGCCAGCAACCGGTTGTTCAATTGCCATTTCTCCGAGTGCGCGCATAATGAAAAAAATAACGAGTCCGGCAATCATGTAACCTAGTAAAATGGATGGTCCAGCTAGTTTAATAGCGGAAGCTGATCCTAAAAATAGTCCAACGCCAATTGCTGAACCGAGAGACATTAAAGTAATATGGCGCTGTTTTAAACCGCGGTTTAAAGTTTCAGATTTGTTTGTTTGCTGCATAAGAAGAATACCCCCTGTAGAGTGAACGATATTTGAATGCGTTTACTAAATATTTAACTATTTCAAATTATAAAACATTTCTATCTGTTATGCTACAAAAATAATCATAATACACTGTACTACATCTGAGCTTGTCAGACTTAAACTTAAAATTCTAACTATTAGAGAATATATTGACTCTTCTTTTTATTGATTGTTAAGATTAAGTATTACATTTTCTCACATACTAATAAGAAAAGAATGTGTGATAATAATTCAGGTGTAGGAAGGGTACATAAGTATGTTTCAATTACAAAAGTATAACACTTCTGTGAAGCAAGAAATTTTGGCTGGCATCACAACTTTTTTTACATTTGCGTATATTCTTGTCATCAATCCGAAAATATTATCTGATGCAGGTGTACCATTTGATCAAGCATTTACGGCAACTATTATTGCGACAGTTGTTGGAACGCTATGTATGGCGTTTTTAGCTAACTATCCAATTGTTATTGCTCCAGCTATGGGAATGAATGCGTATTTTGCTTATTCTGTTGTTCAACAGGCAGAGGGGATTACATATGTCATTGCGTTTTCGGCAGTATTTGTAACAGGTATCATTTTTCTTTTATTATCGTTCACTTCATTTAGGCAAAAGCTAATTGTCGCAATTCCTGACAGTTTAAAACATGCGATTGCAGGTGGAATTGGGTTATTTATTGCTTTTATTGGATTACGTCTATCTGGAATTATCGTTGATCATCCATCTAACTTAGTTACGATTGGTGACTTCCATTCTCCAGCCGTTATTTTAACTCTAATTGGTTTAATATTAGCGGCGGTATTAATGGTATTACGTGTTAGTGGTGCATTGTTTATTAGTATGATTGTGACAGGGATTATTGCTTTCTTTACAGGGCAATTAAAGTTTGAAAATAACATTGTCGCAATGCCACATTTACCAGAAGGCATCATTGTTTCAAACCCTATCAATGCATTTTCGGATGTAATTCAATATGGGTTATATGGAGTTATTTTTTCATTCTTACTTGTACTTTTATTTGATACAACAGGTGCTTTACTAGGTTTAATTAAACAAGCAGGTTTAAATACAGATAACACCGAAAAGCGCTTTGGTAAGGCGTTCATTGCGGATGCAATTGGCGGGACGACAGGTTCTATCTTTGGGACAAGCCCGACAGCAGCGACAATTGAATCGTCAGCAGGAATTGCTGCAGGTGGTAAAACTGGATTGACAGGTATTGTGGTCGTTTGTTTAACGATTATAACGGCATTCTTTAGCCCTGTTATTGCCTCTTTATCAAGTGTAGCAGCTATTACAGCTCCTTCTTTAATTATAGTAGGTAGTTTAATGGCACAAAGCATTCGTGATATTAATTGGAATGAATTCGAAGATGCATTACCGGCATTTTTAATTTTCGTTGGTATTCCGTTAACATCTAGTATTGCGAATGGAATTGCAATCGGATTTTTAGTGTATCCAATTTTAAAAATTGCGAAGGGAAAAGGAATGGAAGTACATCCGTTACTATACTTATTTACAATTTTATTTGGATGTCATTTATTCTTATAATATAGATATAGAAAGGGGGCTTCTTATGAGAGGCCCTTTTTTGTGTATAATAAAGTGAAACTATAAACGGTGGGGCTTTTGTTCATTCCAACTGCTTAGCAGCCCTCACCAATCGGGTGTTTTACTATCCGTTAATGTAGGGTAAGGTGAAAATTAAATCAGTTACGTAAAATATAAATTACTTAATGGAATATATATGTTACAATAAAGGTAGAGGAGGAACATGAATGGCTGTAAGTAAAATAAAAGTCGCGCGTGTTCAGTTAGATTTAACACAGCAACAATTAGCAGAAAAAGTAGGCGTTACAAGGCAAACGATTAGTTTAATTGAGAAGGGGAAATACAATCCGTCTTTAGATTTATGTTTGAAAATTTGTTATGCAGTAGATAAAACATTGAATGATTTGTTCTGGGAGGAAAAGGAGTGATAGGGTGAAAATCGTGAAAGATGAACGTTTAATGATTGAGGGGTTAAAACATATTAGACTAGCTTTCATCTTACAAAATATCGTCATACTAGGTATTGTTTTTTATCGCTATGTTTTGCAAGGTGCAGGATATGAAAGTGTTTCAGATTTATTAATGGTATTTATGGGCGGGATAGTAGTTATTAACTTTTTAAACTTAAAAAATTCGGTGGAAGTGTATGAGCATACAGGGGGAGTATCGCGTAGTTATTTTATGAAGCTATTATTAATTCCAGTAGGTATTGTTATTGGAATTTTAGCTATTTGTATCGTGGCAACACCTGATATTTCGATAAAGGAAATTAGTTTGACAGCACTTATTATGTTTGCTTGTTTTTTAGTTCCTAGTTTGTTTATATACATATATATGAAAAAAATAAAAAGTGAAGATTGAAATATAAGAAAGGCTTTCCCATATTAGGAAAAGCCTTTCTTATATTTCTTTATACATTACTTTATGTAGTCCAAGTGTATCAATTTCAAAGATTTCACCATGCTCATGGAAACCTAATCGTTTGTAATAGTCTGTTACAGTGATTCGGCCATTACACCATAAAGTACTTGCACCACGTTCTTGGAGGATTTGTTCAGCTTTACGGATTAAAGAAGTGCCAGCACGCTGGTTTCGGAAGTTAGGTAATGTTGCCATTCCTCGTAGGCGATAATGGATACCAGTTTGTAAGTCTGGGTATAGTTCTTTTGAAAAGGAAGCGATACTAATAAGTTTATCGTTTAGAAACGCACCTAAGTGGAAGGAGTCTATTTCGTAGTCGGAAAGGTATTTACAATTTTTTAATGATTGATTAGGACGTAAAATTTTTTGGCGTAATAAGTATGTTTCAGATGCATCAATATGTTTCACTGTAATCATAATATCATCCTTTCTTATAGGCCCTTTTCTATAAGTTGTAAGAAGAAATATGTGGGTGCAATGAGAAGGCCTAGTATGCTAGCAGTTCCGAGAAGAAGCGAAAGTAAGAGACAAGTGTATTTGACTCCATTTGATTTTTTCCAGCCATAACTACAAATTTCAATGCTAACACCGATAAGAATAATGGCAATGAGTACTTCCGCTAATAATAAGAGAGCTAAAGTTACAATAGACATAATGTGATTCATCCCCATAATATATGATAGTAACATTTTACCATATGGAAATGAAAAAATGCCCCTCAATTATGTGAGGGGCATTTTCTATTCTAATATGCTTTTCATTGTATCAATATGTTCTTTTGAACCTGTTACAAGTAAAGTATCGCCATGCTGTAACTTCGTATCACCATGTGGAATTAATGCTTTATTACCACGGTAAATTTGAATAACAAGTACATCACCTAAAAACGGAAGGCGCCGAAGTGCTAAGCCGTTATATTTATTGCTTCGTAGTTCAACTTCACGTACCGTTTCATTTGCTGTTGTAATTAAGCGAACGAGACTTGGTTTATCAATAAGTGCACGTAATAAAATACGTGTAGAGTTAATAGTCGAGAATACAGCGATATGTTCTTGAGTCGCTTTTTCTTGTAGAAGCGGATCTTCTACACTTGCGATGACGTGTTCAACACCGAATTCTTTGGCGTGTTCTGCTAATGATAAGTTTTGTTCATCATCACTTGTCGCAACAACAACACGGTCTGCTTCGAAAGCTTTTTGTTCCATTAAAGATTGAATAGTAATCTCATCTAATTTTACAATAGGGAAGTCATGAGATTTCGCTTCATCATCATTTATTTTATTTTGACGCATCATATATAGTGTTACGTCATAATCTTCACGTTTTAAATCAAGTGATAACGGAAGGGTAATTCTGCTTGCGCCAATAATAGATACTCTAGGTTTTGGTGTTTCCACTTTTGGAAACATCTTGTTAAATAATATAGGTGCAAAAATACAAGTAATAACTGCACTTAAAATAAGGGATGCTGATAAACTTGGGCTAATGATGCCTAGCTTTTCACCGATTTGTGCAGCCGCAATAACTAAAGAAAGTGTTGATGTTAACAAAATAGCACTTCCGAGTACGATATTGCGTGGGTACCATTTTCGTAAGACGAGTGATGGTAACAGTTTTGAGATAAATAGTCCCACAATTAATATTGGGATCATTAGCATGCTAGAAGGCTCTTTAAAAATAGACCATACTTCTAGATTTACACCAACCATTACGAAGAAAATAGGGATGAAGAAACCATATCCGATGGAATCAAGTTTTTCAACCATATCTTCATTTGGTGATAATAAAGATACGAGTACACCTGCTAAAAAGGCTCCTAAAATGTTTTCTGCCCCAACAGATTCAGATAATCCAACTAATATTAAGATGAGTGCGAAAACAGCTCGTGTATCAATTTGTACACTACCGGCTTTTAAGCTTTCTAGGTATGGAATATTTTTAAAGCGTCTTGCGACAAAGTAAATTACAATACCAGCACCGAATAGAAGAAGTAGAAGCCACATGCTTTGGCCACTTTCGGAATTTAATCCGACGAATACAGCGAGTAAAATCATTGTAACTAAGTCTGCGATAACAGCGACTAATAAAATGATTTGCCCGATTGCAGTCTTTCCTAAGTTATTTTCTTTTAATGTTGGTACGACAACACCTAAAGAAATAGTTGAAATAATTAAAGTCATGAACATTGCATTGTCTACAAATCCTAGCCATACGAATATTAATGATAGGGCATAAGATAATATGAAAATAAATAAGAAGATAATGCTTGCTGCTTGGAATGTATTTGGTTCGTTTGTCGTATTCTTTTTCCCTTTTTGTTTAAAAATAGAAAAGTCAATTTCTAACCCACTTAAAAACATTAGGAAGATAAATCCTAGTGTCGATAAGACTTGAAGCCACATATCTGGCTCAATGATGTTAAACCCACTTTTACCTACAAAGATTCCTGCAATAATTTCTGCAACAACGACAGGAAGTGCTTTTAATTTAAAGCGTTGTAACAAAAGGGGAACGAAAAACGCGATTGCAACGACAACCATAAGTGATAGAACAGAAGTATGATGTTCCATTGCGTTCTCTCCCTTCGAATAAATATAGTACCTATTTAGCCATATAATAGGAAGAAAATCAACGCATATGGATTCGATTTCATAAAGAAAGAGTTTTCTTAACATTTGTCATAATAAGTATATTTTTCATGATTCTGTTGTGAATTCCGTAATGTGGATGTAATAGGGGAGGGGCATAAAAAAAGACTGCTGAGGAATCTCAGCAGTCTTTTTCATGCAAATTACATTGAGAAGAAGATCCATACAGTTAAACCAACTGTTGCAGTTGCAACGAAGAAACTGTATATCATTGTAAGAACTTGAATTCTTCCTTCTCCTTCTTTTAAATGCATGAACATAATTAATTGTAATAACGCTTGCGCAACAGCCATTATGATAATAGTTGTTAAAATCGTTGAAAGTGGCAGGGTTGTATAAAGTGCCACGTATAAAGCTAGAAACGTTAGTGCAAGCGATAAAATAAATCCGAAAACGTGTGACCATGGGAATCCGCTATGCGCATGCCCGTTTGCTTGATGGTTATTTTGACCCATTTACGCCACCATCCCGTTCAAGTAAACTAGTGTGTAAATAAAGACCCAAACAAGATCAAGGAAATGCCAGTATAAGCTGATAATGAATACTTTACGAGCTGTAACTGGTGTTAAACCTCGTTTTAAAATTTGGATAATAACACAAGTTGCCCAAATGATACCACCTGTTACGTGGGCTCCGTGCGTTCCAAGAAGAACGAAGAATCCAGATAAGAAAGCACTTGTTTGAATTGTTGCGCCTTCACCAACGTACATAATGAACTCTTCGATCTCGAAGAATAGGAAACCTGCACCTAAAAGTAATGTAAAGATGAACCATCCAAGCATTGCTTTTTGGTTGTGTTTACGCATTTCGTGAATTGCGATACCACATGTGAAACTACTTGTTAAAAGTAATAGCGTTTGAATTAAAAGTGTTTTAACTTCAAACAGTTGCGCTGGTGTTGGGCCATCTGCCGTACGACCAGCAAGGACTAGATAAGAGGCGAAAAGTGTTGCGAACAGCATAATTTCAGCCCCAAGAAAAATCCAGAATCCTAGGATATTCAATCTGCTTTGCTCGGATTGATATTCCAAAGGTAAGCTTTTATCTAAAGCCGCCATGTCATTTCACCTCTCATGCTATATGTTCTGTTTCTTTAATTTCATCAACACTTACATAGTAACCATCGTCATAATCGAATGAACGATAGATTAAGCAAGCTAAAATACCAACTCCACCGATTGCTGCAAGCCAGAACCAGCTAAATACTAATGCAAAACCTGCAAGACCGAAGAATCCAGACGCAATAATAGGCACACCAGAATTACTTGGCATGTGAATTGGTTTGATGTCTTCTGCAGCTGGTGTAACTGTTTCTCCGCGTTGTTTCATGTACCAGAAAGCATCAGCTTCTTTAATTTCAGGAAGTTTCGCGAAGTTGTAATGTTGTACAGGAGATTGAGTTGCCCATTCAAGTGTACGGCCGTCCCATGGATCTCCAGTAACGTCACGTTCACCATGACGTGCACTCCAAATTACGTTGTAACAAAGAAGTACGAATCCGATACCCATCATTACTGCGCCGACAGATGCGATTTGGTTCAACCAACCCCATCCAAGGCTTTCAGAGTAAGTATACATACGACGAGTCATACCGTCTAATCCTAAGAAGTACATTGGGAAGAAACAGATGTTAAATCCGCTCATAAAGATCCAGAATGTCCATTTACCTAGACGTTCATTTAGCATATGACCTGTCATTTTTGGATACCAGAATGTGAATCCAGCAAGCATAGCGAATACTGTACCTGCAATTAATACGTAGTGGAAGTGAGCGACTAGGAAGTAGCTGTTATGGTATTGATAATCAGCTGCTGCCATTCCAAGCATAACCCCTGTAACTCCACCAACTACGAAGTTTGGAATAAATGCCAATGACCAAAGCATTGGCACTGTAAAACGAATACGTCCTTTATACAGTGTAAACAACCAGTTAAAGATCTTAACCCCGGTTGGAATCGAAATCGCCATTGTCGAGATCGAGAAGAATGAGTTAACCGCTGGACCTGCACCCATCGTGAAGAAGTGGTGAAGCCATACGACGAAACTTAGTAAAGAAATTGCAACCATTGAGTATACCATCGCACTGTAACCGAATAGACGTTTACGTGAGAATGTACTAATGATTTCAGAGAAAATACCGAATGCCGGTAAAATAACGATATATACTTCAGGGTGACCCCATACCCAGAATAGGTTGGCCCACAACATTGGCATACCGCCGCTCGCCATCGTAAAGAAGTGAGCATCGAATAGACGGTCAAATGTCATTAATGCAAGAGCAACTGTTAATACTGGGAAAGCAAAAATAATGATAATTGTTGTAATTAAGATTGACCAAGTAAACATTGGCATTTTCATTAATTTCATACCAGGTGTACGCATTTTTAAGATCGTAACTAGGAAGTTAATACCTGTCATTAACGTACCAAGACCTGAAATCTGTAAGGCGATTGCATAGAAGTTATTTCCTACACCAGGAGAAAACTCTGTACCCGCCATTGGGAAGTAAGAAGTCCACCCAGCGTCTGGAGAACCACCGATTACGAAAGCGATGTTGAATAACATTGCTCCGATAAAGAATAACCAGAAACTTAAAGCGTTTAAGAACGGATATGCAACGTCACGAGCACCAATTTGTAATGGTACTACAAGGTTCATTAATCCCATAACGAATGGCATTGCCATGAAAAGAATCATTACTGTACCATGTGTTGTAAAGATTCCGTTATAGTGTTCAGCGTTTAAATATGTTGTATCTGGGAATGTTAACTGGGCACGGATCATTAAACCATCCATACCACCACGGAATAACATTATAACGGCAGAAATAATATACATGGCCCCTATTTTTTTATGGTCAACAGTTGTTAACCATTCATCCCAAAGCCATCTCCATTTTTTGTACTTTGTTAGTACGAAAAGAATCGCTAATGTCACAAGAACGATAGATGCGTCAGCTCCGTAAATAATCGGGTCACCTGTGACAAAAAATTCATCAAGCTTCACTGTGTTCACTCCAATCTGTTGGAATAATAGCTATTATTTTTTGTTTTTGTAGTAGTTGTAATCACAATATTCAAGTGATTTTGGATCTACATAACTTAAGTGGTGGCTAGAGAATGTCATACGACCAACTACACCAGGTTTAACAATTTCGTTGTACTTATCTTCTGTTAGTTTAGGAGCAGTTTGTTGTACTTCTTTTACCCACTTGTCATACTTTTCTTTTGTTTTTGCTTCAACTTCGAATTCCATGTGAGTAAATCCTTCACCTGAGAAGTTCGAGCTACGACCTAGGTAAGAACCTGGTTTGTCAGCTTGTAAAAATAAGTCCATGATCATGCCATCCATTGTATACTTCATACCACCAAGTTCTGGTACCCAGAAAGCATTCATTGGACCTACAGAAGTAAGCTTAAATTGAATTGGTACACCAGCTGGGATGTTTAAATAGTTAACGGTTTCAATTTTTTCCTCCGGGTAACTAAATAACCATTTCCAGTTTGCAGATGTAACATAAATTTCAACTGGTTTAATATGTTTGGACTCTTGCGGAACCTCTTCCGAAGCATAAGTTGCTTTAACTGTTGGAATCGATAATGCGATAACGATAATAACAGGAATAATCGTCCAAATGATTTCTAATAATGTGTTACCGTGTTGATCAGGTGGCTCATAGTCCATATTCTCTGGTTTTTCACGATAACGAATCAAGATGACTGTAAACAAAATGAATACAATTGCGATAATTAATGACATAAGCAAGAATGACCAAACAATTAAATCATACTGTGCTTTTGCAACAGGTCCTTGCGGGTTTAATACTGCGAGTTTTTTATCACAGCCACCGAGGAACAGAAGTAATGATAACGGAAGAAGTGAAGCCAACTTCCAAAACGTTTTCTTTAGTTGCACGATTGAAAATCTCCTTTCTCCTTGGATTGAAACTATGCCAATAAAACAATATAAACCTATTAATTTATAGAAGGCAATAGTTTTTGTCATATTGTTAAAAAATAGACACAAATGCACACTTTTTAAGGTGAATATCATTTGTAACTTGATAACATTGTAAACTATTTTCCAGAGAAAAACATGATTGTGGAAATTTTAAGATAAATAAAGTTATACCAAGATATCCAAGAAATAGAAAAAAGCTATCTTATTATAAGAAAGATAGCTGAATATTTTGTATATTTAGTTTATTCCCTGAGTTATATTTTTTTTCTGTTCAAATGTGACAGCTTTTTTATATTTTACTTGGTATAAAATGTAACAAATAATCATAAATGGAATCCCACAATAAAGAGCGATTCTCTGATCTGGAATGAAAGCTAAACTAACAAATGTAATGAAATTGAGTGAGAAAGCTACGATTGGAACTATTGGATAAAGTGGTGTACGGTATTTTAAATCATTTATGTCGCCGCCGTTTTTCACGAAATTTCTACGGAAGAAAAACTGTGAAGCTGCAATCGACATCCAAACAACAACAGCAGCCATTGCTGCAATAGAAGTTAAAATTAAAAAGACAGTATCTGCTGCAAATATACTTGTTAATAAAGAAAGGCTCGCGAAAATCAGACTGAAAATTAACGCATTTAGTGGTACACCTCTTTTAGTTAACTTCGTAAAAGCTGGACTAGCCATGCCTTGTTTTGCCATCGCCCAAAGCATACGAGAATTTGCGTATAGACCAGAGTTAGCTACGGATAATACAGCTGTAATAATAACAAAGTTCATAATGTCCGCTGCATAAGGGATACCAGCCACATCAAATACAAGTACAAATGGACTTTCAACTAGATTAGCCTCTTGCCATGGGAGTAAGCCGACAACAACTGAAATTGCTAAGACGAAAAAGAATAGAGTACGCCAAATTGTATTTTTGATTGCTTTTGGAATTGTTTTTTCAGGATTTTCACTTTCTCCTGAAGCAATTCCGATAAGCTCTGTTCCTTGGAATGAGTAATTAACTGTAATCATCGTAAGAAGAACAGCTAATGCACCGTTTGGAAATAGCCCGCCATTTTCAGTGAAATTGTGAAGCATTGGAGCTGGCTTTCCATTAAAATCGAGGAGACCAAACATAACCGCTCCTCCAAGAACGATAAAGATAACGATCGTTGCCACTTTTACGCTAGCGAACCAAAATTCAGCTTCTGCATATGCCTTTGCTGATAAAGCGTTCACAAGAAAGAGTACTACTGCAAAAGTAACACACCAAATCCAAGAAGAAACGTCTGGAAACCACCGTTTCATTAAAATGCTAACAGTCGTTAACTCTACTCCAACTGTAACAGCCCAATTTAACCAATACATCCAACCGACAACAAATCCAAAACCAGGTGAAATAAATTTGCTTGCGTAACTTTGGAAGGAACCCGCTTCTGGCATAGCTACTGATAATTCGCCAAGACATAACATCGTTAAATACATAACGAAACCACCGACTAAAAATGCGAGAATAGCTCCGCCTGGTCCTGCATTATGGACGATTTGTCCAGAACCCATAAATAATCCCGTTCCAATGACTCCACCAAGTGCGATCATGAATAGGTGTCTACTTTTCATTGTTCGTTTTAAATCTGTTTGTTCTACTTGTTGGTTCATATGCCCCTCACCCCATATTTTCTTGTATGTGTTAACTTGATTTCATTCTGGGCTTTTAATCATTAGTGGGGGATGAAAAACATACTCGGCTTATTTTGTTGTGAACTGAGTATGTAAAAGATAACTATGACTAAATACCTTAGAATGTTTATTAACCTAGTGAAAGAAATTTAATTCCTTCACCAGGTTAATAATTTTCATTTTAGCAAAAAATTCTGAAAAAGTATATTGTTTTTTCTTTTTATTAAAAATAATTAGAATTTTAAAACGATATTTGTGAATAATAATTCACAGAATCTTTCTAGCAAACTAGTAAGAAGAAAGGTACAATGATAAGAGTTGTGTCTGTAAAATAATAATTAATGGAGTTTTGTTTATAATGAAAAAGCTAAAATATCTTTTTGTTTTTGGAATTATACTAGCTGCCGCGTTTTTTATAGGGAAAGATAAAATTATACAAAAGGCGCAAGTGCTACGCTTAGATTTTCTATCTGAAATGAAAGAAGCGGCTATGATTGAAGATGTTCCATTTATAAAACAATTACCAGAATTACCCCGTGGATGTGAAGTGACCAGTTTAGCTATGTTGCTGCAATATAAAGGTGTACAAGTAGATAAGATGCAGCTTGCTAGTGAAATTCATCGTGTTCCATTTGAACAAAATGGTTTGCGTGGAAATCCTTACGAGGGATTTGTTGGAAATATTTATACGAAAAACGAGCGAGGATACGGTGTATATAATCAACCGATCTTTAATTTAGCAGAAAAGTATGTTCCTGAAAAAGTAATTAATTTAACAGGTAGAGATATGCAAGATATATATAAAGTAATTAGTTCTGGTTCTCCGGTATGGGTCATTATTAATACAACGTTTAAACCATTAGCCGAAAGTAGTTTTGAAACATGGAATACAAACTCAGGTAAAGTGAAAATTACATATTATGAACATAGTGCAGTAGTAATTGGATATGATCAAAACTTTGTATATGTAAATGATCCTCTTAAAAATAATCCACGTTTCGCTGTTCCGCGAGCAGAATTTGAGAAAGCTTGGGAGCAAATGGGGAAACAAGCAATTACTATTTTGTAATAATGAAAAAGTCATCTTTTGGATGGCTTTTTATTTTTAAGTTTATAATATAGAAAATTCAGAAGATTCTTTTAAAAGTTAACAATTCACGTTATAATGACATTTAACTTGATGAAGAAGGGGAGTAGAAAAATGGATGTCGCAAAGGAACTTGTTTTGTTAAAAAATCAGTTGATTGAGTGGAGGAGGCACTTTCATAAATATCCTGAGTTATCTTTTCAAGAAGAAAAAACATCTCAATTTGTATTCGACATACTTCGGAAAATCCCATATTTAGAGGTATCAAAGCCTACTAAATATAGTGTAATGGCAAGACTAATCGGTAAACAACCGGGTAAAACAATTGCGGTTCGAGCAGATATGGACGCTCTTCCTATTCATGAAGAAAATGATTTTGATTTTATTTCTACATATTCAGGTGTGATGCATGCGTGTGGTCACGATGGGCATATGGCGATATTACTTGGGGTTGTACATAAGTTAGTAGAAGAAAGAGAAAAAGTTAAAGGAGAAATTCGCTTTTTATTTCAGCATGCAGAAGAAAACTTTCCGGGCGGTGCAGAGGAAATGGTCGCAGCGGGAGTGATGGCAGGTGTGGATTACATTATTGGTGCTCACCTTTGGGCGTCGTTAGAGGTTGGGAAAGTAGGGGTAATTTATGGTCCGGCGATGGCGGCACCGGACGTTTTTAAAATTACGATAGAGGGAAAAGGTGGGCATGCTGGAATTCCGCACGAAACAGTTGATAGTATCGCCATTGGTGCGCAAGTAGTTTCGCAAATCCAGCAAATTGTATCTCGCCTCACGAACCCGTTAGATTCTCTCGTAGTATCTGTTACGCAATTTCATTCTGGGACAACCCATAATGTTATCCCGGAACAAGCGGAGATTGAGGGGACAGTGAGAAGTTTAAGGCATGAATTAAGAGAAGACACAAAGAAGAAGCTTGAACGGATTGTCAAACATATTACAGAATCCTACGGTGCTAAGTATACATTTTCTTATGAATATGGATATCGACCAGTTGTGAACGATTATGAAGTTACAGAGCTTATCGAACATACGGCATTACAGCTTTATGGAAGAGAAAGGGTTGTTCGTTTACAACCAACGATGGCAGGAGAAGATTTTTCAGCATTTTTACAAAAGGCACCAGGGACGTTCTTTTTTATAGGGGCAGGAAATGAAGAGAAGGGAATTATATATTCGCATCATCACCCTCGTTTTACAATTGACGAAGACGCATTACCAATTGGAGTGGAAGTCTTTGTATCATCCATTATGAATTTTATAAGTAAAGGAGAATGAGATGAAGAAAATACACGTGCTAGCACTTATTCCAGTTCTTTGTTTAGTAGTTGGACCAGTATTTGCAAATTCAGTAACTCCTTACGTATTGGGGATGCCATTTCTATTATTTTGGATACTATTATCAGTGCTCATTACGTCTCTTTGTATGGGGCTTGTGTACGTATTCGACCCTGCTAATAAGGGGGATGTGAAATGATAGCATTACTTATTATTATTTTATTCTTATTTTCAGCACTATTTTTAGGGATTCGAGCACAACGTGGAAAAGATATGAATTTAGAGCAATGGTCAGTTGGAGGAAGAGGGTTTGGAACTATTTTCGTTTTTCTCCTTATGGCAGGCGAAATTTATACGACATTCACATTTTTAGGAGGAAGTGGCTGGGCGTATAGTAAAGGAGCCCCTACTTTTTATATTTTAGGATATGGTGCATTAGCCTATATTTTATCGTATTTCTTATTGCCTCCAATTTGGAAATATGCAAAAGAGCATAACCTCGTTTCGCAGTCCGATTTTTTTGCGAAAAAATATAGTAGTAAGACGCTTGGGATAATTGTTTCAATTATTGGTGTAATTTCTATCATCCCATATCTCGTTTTGCAGCTAAAGGGATTAGGGATCATCGTTTCGGAAGCATCTTATGGAAGAGTATCGCCAGTTATTGCGGTATGGATTGGTGCTATTGTTATAACTATATATGTAATGGTTTCAGGTATACATGGATCGGCTTGGACAGCTGCTTTGAAGGATATTATGATACTATTTATCGTTATGTTTTTAGGTATATATTTACCGTACCATTATTACGGGGGATTGCAGCCGATGTTCGAAGCTGTAGAAGCAGCGAAACCAGGTTTTTTATCTTTATCTGAAGAAGGAATGAGTATTTCTTGGTTTGTTTCTACTATTATATTAACGGCTCTTGGTTTCTATATGTGGCCCCATACATTCGCCTCGGCCTTCTCTGCAAAAAATGAAAAAGTATTTAGGAAAAACGCGGCGATTATGCCTCTTTATTCTTTAGTGTTGCTTTTCGTATTCTTTGCAGGGTTTGCTGCTATCTTGCAAGTTCCAGGGTTAAAGGGAGCGGATGTAGATCTTTCATTATTCCGTCTGGCTCTTCAAACGTTTGATCCATGGTTTATTGGTATTATTGGTAGTGCAGGAGTGTTAACGGCATTAGTTCCAGGTTCCATGCTTGTTATGGCGGCATCTACGTTGTTAGCAAAAAATATTTACCGAACAATGGTGCCATCTGCTTCAGATAGACAAGTTGCAAAAGTAGCTAAGTTATTTGTACCTGTTGTAACGCTTGTTGCAGTATTGTTTACATTTAAAGGGGGAGAAACGATAGGGGCTCTTCTTTTAATGGGATACAGTATAGTTACGCAACTTTTCCCTGCGCTTGTATGTAGTTTGTTTCCTCGTCAAATTATTACGAAACAAGGTGCGATCGCGGGGATGGGGATTGGGTTGTTAATTGTCGCATATATCACCTTATCTGGTTCTACTATAGCTACGATGTTCCCGGGTGTCCCGCAGTATATGAAAGATTTGAATGTAGGTATAGTCGCGTTGTTAGTTAACATTATTGTGATGTTTGTAGTTAGTGGATTCACAAGAAATGTATCTGTAAAGACCGACAATATAATAGTAGAAAAGTAATTCGTGTGTTAGAGCTATCTTCGAAAAGAGATAGCTCTTTTTTGTATATATTTTCTTCTATTAGCGGAATCTAACTAAAAACTTGTTGAAAAGGAAGTTAGGTGGGGAAATTGTTAGAGCTAAAAGGTAACTTGTTTGAAGTTATGAAGGAAATTAGAGATGAGTTAGGTTCACCTAATGATTTAACAATTAGAGAAGTTGCTCTTGCTGGTAGTTTTACACGCTGCGCTGTCATTTTTTTATGTGGGTTAACAGATAAGGATAATGTTTATAAATATGTAGTTCGTACGCTTCAATATGAAGAAATAGAAAAAGAAGCGGCTGTTGTTCAAACGTTATTGGATCGTTTTATTTCTATCGCAGAAGTCGGCATGAAGACAACGTTTCCGGATATTATAAATGCGATTCTAGCGGGAGACACAGTTATATTAATTGATAATATTCAAACGGCTATTGTTGTTAACAGTAGGGCTTGGGAGAAAAGAAGTCTAGAACCGCCAGTGACAGAAGATTTAATTCGTGGACCGAGGGTTGGATTAAATGAAGATGTTAATGTGAATAAAATGTTAATTCGCCGTGGTTTACGTGATCCGAAGTTACGGTTTCAATCTTATATTATGGGGAAGCGATCGCAGAAAGAAGTAACCCTAGTATATATAGAGGATATTATTAACCCTTACATCGTAAAAGAGCTAGATCGGCGTCTTCAATCAATAGTGACAGATGTCATTTTTGAGACAGGAACGATTGAGCAATTAATTCAAGATAATAATTTGTCGCCGTTTCCACAGTTTTTAAATACAGAAAGACCAGATAATATAGTGGCTGCATTGGCGAAAGGGAAAGCGGCCATTTTAGTAGATGGGTCACCATTTGCTCTTATAGCTCCACTAGTGTTTGTTGATATTTTTCAATCTGTAGAAGACCATTATGAGCGTTGGGTAATTGGAACGTTATTAAGAATTTTACGTATGGGATCAGGTATCGCTGCTGTTTTATTACCTGCCATGTACGTAGCGCTTGTATCGTATCATCAAGGGCTTATTCCATCTAAACTAGCTTATTCCATTGCGGGAGCGAGAGAAGGGGTGCCGTTTCCTGCTTATATAGAAACGTTAATGATGGCATTAACGATGGAATTAATACGAGAAGCCGGGATTAGGCTTCCGAAACCGATGGGACAAACAATTGGCATCGTAGGTGGTCTTGTAATTGGAGAAGCGGCAGTAAATGCGGGGATTGTAAATCCGTTTTTAGTAATTATTATTGCGGTTACTGCAATTGCTACATTTTCACTGCCTGTGTATAGTATTACGATTACGTTTAGAATTTTACTTTTCGTTTTTGTATTAGCCGCGACTGCTTTTGGATTGTACGGGATTATTTTAGCTCTTATTGCACTTGCGGTCCATATTACAAATTTAAAGAGTGTTGGGGTACCGTATACAACACCTATTGCTCCTGCTTTTTATAAAGATTGGGAAGAAGAATTGGTTCGCCTACCAAAATCAATGTTAAAAGATAGACCAGAATATTTACAAACGAAAGACTCTACACTACGTCCAAAGGAGCGAGAGTAATTGAAGCCATTTGAATATGGGGATGAAGAAATTGGATCTCGGGAACTTGGTTTTGCGGTATCGTCAACAATTATCGGTATAGGTGCATTATCTATGCCTCGAGATATTGCTATGCAAACTTTATTTTCAGACGGTTGGATTATTTTGCTTTTGGGTGGAGTGATATGTGCGGTTTTAGGTTGGTTTGTAACGAGGGTAGCTATTTTATTCCCAAAACAAAACTTTGTTCAATATACAAGTGCGCATTTGACGAAGCCTGTTGCATACACAATTAGTAGCATTTTAGTATTAACGTTTGCAGCTTTGACAGCATATGAATCGCGAATGATTTCGGTTATTTCACAAACATATTTATTTAGTGATACACCAATACAGCTATTGTCTTTCTTCTTCTTATTAGTTGTTATTTATGGTGTAGCAGGATCGAGAGCGGCTTTATTAAGGTTAAGTGTTCTATTCTTACCAATTGTTTTAATTGCGATAGTGCTTCTTTCTTTATTGAATGTGAACTTAATGGAAATAAACAATTTACTACCGGCTTTTCAAACGAACGTAAGTCAATATGCTGTAGGAGTTAAAAATTCTATTTTCACATTTATCGGATTTGAGGTAGCTCTGTTTTATGCTGTGTTGTTGAACGATAAGACAGCGAAAAAAGCGCCAATGGCAGTTGCAAAAGCAGTGATGGTAAATGTGCTGTCATACATTTTAATTTATGTAACTTGTATTAGCGTTTTTACGTATATGACAACCCGTGGATTGACATATCCTACAATTGAATTGGGTAAAGAAATAGAAATTGGTGGAGGTTTTTTAGAAAGATTTGATGCCATTTTTTTTACTACTTGGATTATTACTATTTATAACACTACAGCAATGTATTATGACGTCGCATCTTTATTATTTTGCGCTATGTTTCCGAAAGTGAAGAAACATATTTTCATTTTTGTAAGTGCCCCGATTATTTTTATGTTGAATATGATCCCTAGTAATTTGAATACTTTGTCAAGTTATGGGACTTATTTAGCTTGGATAGATATGGGGTTTGTCGTGCTAGCGCCTTTGTTAGTTTTTATTGTATACAAAATAAAAAGAAGGAATGGTAGAAATGAAACACCTTCTTAATATTATTATGGTTATGGTTTTAGTTGGATCTATAAGTGGGTGCTCTGAGCTAGAAGAAATAGAAGAAAGAGGATTTGTAGTAGGCGCAGCTTACGATATTGTGAAGGCAAAGAAATCAAATCCAATTATGAAAGGGACGTATCAGATGGTACTTCCTAGTAAGTTAGCGCAACAAGGTGGCCAAGGCGGTGGAGATAGTGAAAATTATATTAATGTTAGTGCGAAAGCAGATAGTGTTTTTGAGCAAATACGAATTATTGCTAAAAAAGTTAGTCGCTCATTATTCTTTCCACATATACAAGTGATAATTTTTTCTAAAGATTTACTAGCGAATCCATATGTTTTACAAAATACGTTAGATGTATATATTCGTGATCACGAGATGAGAAGAAATATTCGTTTGTTCGTTTCTAAGAAAAATGCAGAAGCTATTTTAAAGCAGAGTGCCAAGCCTGAAAATTTACCGGCGCAGTATATTGATATGTTAGCTGAACATCCTCCGAAAAATGCTCAAATGATTGAAGCAGCAAGAATTGGTGAAGTACAGGAAAAGATGATTTCTAACCAAAGTTTCGTATTACCTATTCTCGAACTAACAAAACAAGGGGTACAAATGAACGGGGCAGCGTTGTTTCGCGGGAAGGATAATAAGTGTGTAGGTATTTTGAGTGGGGAAGAAACATTAGGAATGAATTATATAATAGGTAAAAAAATTGGAGGTTTTTTTACTATACGTAAAAAGAGTCAGCTTATTACATATGAAATTCATAAGATGCACCGAAAGATTAAAGTAGCTACGAAAAATGCTACAAAACCGAAGTTTGATATTCATTTATATTTGGATGGGACTTTAGCTGAGTTGCATTTTAGTGATCATAAACAAATTATGAACGAAAATCAATTAAAGAAAAACATCGCGGAGGAAATGGAGAAGCGTATCCAAAAATCGATTAAACTTGTTCAAAAAAAATATAAGGTAGATGTATTGGAGTTAGGGGAAGTATATAAGCGGCATAATTATAAAGAATGGAAGAAGATAGATAAGAATTGGGATCAAGGTGAAAATTACTTTAGTAATGCGGAGGTTACTGTTCATGTTCATCCGACAATTGAGCATTCAGGTTCAGCTTTACCGAAGAGAGTGAAATAAGGTGATGAAAGTTGTTTACTGGATTAGGAATTAGTTGCACGATATTAATGGCGGTTCTTCCGGGAGCCATATACTTTATTCATAAAAAACTCACAACGTATGGAGCTCAGCCGTGGAAAGAAAAAAAGAAACCTGAATAATTTCAGGTTTCTTTCGCGCAAAGCATATGTGAAGGAGGATACCTTCTATGTATGCTTTGTTTTTATCCCGCGTTAACGGGCAGTAAGACTCCTACCTAAAAAATTCGGTGGAAACAAGGTAGTTAGATAGGAAGTTAACTGCCCGCCCGTACACGCCCGATTGGTGAGGGCTAATACTCAGTAGGAAAGAGCCCCCTACTGAGTAAATTTTCACTTTATATAAGCCCTAACCAATGTACCAATTGTGTAGAGAGGAATGTAACAACAATGGCGATAACGGTAGGGATTGCAAACGATAAGAATGTCCATTTTGCACTTTTGGTTTCTTTATATATGTTAACTAGTGTTGTACCGCACGGGAAATGAAGAAGTGAGAACAACATTGTATTTAACGCAGTTAACCAAGTCCAACCGTGTTCTAAGAATAGATTTTTAATTTGATTAAAATCATCTATTTCAGTTAAAGCACCAGTTGATAAGTAAGACATTAATAAAATAGGTATAACAATTTCATTAGCTGGTAGTCCAAGAATGAATGCAGCTAGAATAAAGCCGTCAAGCCCTAACATTTTAGCGAATGGATCTAGGAAGTTTACAAAATACATAAGTAAGCTTGTGTCACCGATGAAAATGTTAGCAAGTAACCAAGTTAATGCAGCCGCAGGGGCAGCTACAACGACAGCTCGTTTTAAAACATAAATAGATTTATCGAGTGTTGCACGTACAATTGTATTCCAAACTTTTGGCTTACGGTACGGTGGTAACTCAAGGGTGTAGTGAGTTGGCACACCTTTTAAAGCTGTTTTTGATAGTACCCAAGAAACAGTTAATGTCATAATAACACCAATTACAACCATCCCAACTACAACGCCAGCAGTAACTAATGTTTGCATACTACCTGTATAACCAGCAGCCATAAATAATGAAGCCATTAAAATTAACATAGGCCAACGACCATTACAAGGAACGAAGTTGTTTGTTAAGATTGCAAGCATACGTTCACGTGGTGATTCAATAATACGTGTTGACATAATAGCGGCTGCATTACAACCAAAGCCCATTGCCATTGTTAAAGATTGTTTGCCATGTGCACCGGAGCGTTTGAATAAGCGGTCCATATTAAATGCAACACGTGGTAAGTATCCGTAGTTTTCTAATAGTGCGAACATAGGGAAGAAGATTGCCATAGGTGGTAACATAACGCTAATAACAGCACCGATACCACGGAATAAACCAAGTATTAAAATGCCATGTAACCATTCAGGTGCATGCGCTGCTTGGAACCAAGATGTTAAATATCCTTCGGTCCATCCGAAGAATTCAGCAATCATATCAGACGGTACGTTAGCGCCTGCAATTGTAAGATAAAAAATGATAGATAAAATACCGAGCATAATTGGGAATCCCCAGATGGGAGATGTGAAAATTTTATCTAGCTTTTCGGAACGATACAATTTGTCTGTATTTGTATATTGAACGGATTCTTTACATATGCTTGCAGATGTTCGATAAATATCTCCGACAATATCATCTCGTATATCTTCTTTTGAGAGTGTTTGTGCATGTTGAATAATATAGTCTAATGGAAGAGCTTTACTGGCTGAGTGAGATTCCATTAATTACGACCTCCCTTACAAGTGGTTCATTATGGTGTTTTTGAAGTGTAGTTAAGAAATTTTTATCTCCATCTAATATACGTAACGCAATCCAACGTGCTGGATACGTATCACCGAACACTTTATAAATTTGTGGTTCTAATTCCTGAATCATACTTTCAATTTTTTCGCTGTAAGTAATTTTAATTGGTGTTGGAATGAGTTTTTTAGTTGCTACTTTAGCAATGACGCTTAGTAAATGTCCGATACCAACTCGGTTTCGGGCTGAAATTTTAACTACCGGTACACCAAGTGATTTTGCTAATTTCTTTTCGTCGATAACAATGCCTTTTTTCTCCGCTTCATCAATTAAGTTAATACAAATGACTACATCATTTGTCATTTCCATTACTTGGAGTGCTAAATTTAAATTTCTTTCCATGGCAGTTGCGTCTATAACAACTACAGTTACTTCGGGCTTTTCAAATATAATATAATCTCTTGCTACTTCCTCATCCGCAGAATTTGAATACAGTGAGTAGGTTCCAGGTAAATCTATTAATGTATATTTACTTCCGTTATGTTCATATTCCCCTTCAGCTTTTAAAACAGTTTTTCCCGTCCAGTTTCCAGTATGTTGTTTTAAGCCAGTTAAAGTATTAAATAATGTACTTTTCCCGGTATTCGGGTTGCCAGCTAAAGCAATGCGATGTTTGCTCATCTGAAATCATCTCCTATTAATACCCCGAAAATAAGGGAACTTTCTTCCTTACGTAGTGCAATAGTTGTGTTGCTTACTTGATAAGCGACCGGATCTCCAAGTGGACTGCGTTGTAATACTTTAATCGTTGCCCCAGGGATAAATCCTAAGTCTAATAAACGTCGTTTCATAGTTCCTTCTAATTGTATCTTCTCAATTTGTACAAACTCTCCTGTTTTAAATTCAGAAAGTGGTTTTGTATTAGCCGATACCATAAAAGTTACCTCATCTCTATATTGTTAGTTTAAGTTTAAAAAGTTTCCTAAGGTAAACTTTTTGTTAGTAATATAGTAGACCACATTGGATGATGCTGTCAATTAGTACTTTAAAAATATTCAATTATTTTTAGAATTGTTCCAATTTATTTAGTTGTACTAAAAAATATTACTAAAATTCTTTTTAATGTAAATAAAGTAAGAGCGTAAAAGTTAAAAAAGATAGTGGAATTGTAAATGTAGTTTTAAGCTAAAGGGCAAAACGTAGAAATTTATTTACATTGGATTTACATTATTAAGATTAAATTTACAATACTTCGTGTTTAATGTGGAGTTTGTTGGCTTTTTTAACTATAAATGTTGGAATGTCTAGCTTTTACGGGATGTTATCTCTATTTACTTAAACTTAAAAATTGCTTAACACTCACATAATATTGTTGTCCTACAATGAATTTGTGTTCGAAAGAAAATGAATTCGAAAAGCGATAATCCAAATGGGGGTACAAGACATGGTTATGAAAAAGGGTATTAAATTTTCTTTAGCAGCTTTAGTTATGGCAGGTGCATTAGTTGGATGTGGAAAAGCAGAAAGTACGGATAAAGAGGCTGCTAAAGGAAGCGATAATGCAAAACAAGAATTATCAGGTACGATTGCAGCGGCTGGTTCGACAGCTCTTCTACCTCTTGCGGAGGAAGCTGGAAAGAAATTCATGGAGAAAAACTCGAAAGTTTCTATTCAAGTTCAAGGTGGCGGTAGTGGAACTGGGATTAACCAAGTAGCATCGGGTGCAGTACAAATTGGTAATTCAGATGTTCCGTCTGGAGATAAAATAAAAGATGCTGAAAAGGCGAAAGAATTAGTAGATAACAAGGTAGCGGGTATTGCATTCGCACTTGTCGTAAATAAAGATGTAAAAGTTGATAACCTAACAGTAAAACAAGTACAAGATATCTTCACTGGAAAAGTAACGAACTGGAAAGAGGTAGGCGGGAAAGATGAAAAAATCAACGTAATTAACCGTCCAGCTTCATCTGGTACACGTGCTACATTTGAAAAAACAGTTATGAAAGACGCAAAAATTAATGATGGAACTGGTACAACACAAGATTCTAACGGTGCAGTAGAGCAAGCGATTAATTCTACGCCAGGCTCAGTGAGTTATTTAGCAATGTCTTACATGGTTGGTGATAAAAAAGGTGCGCTACAAACAGTAAAAATTGATGGCGCTGAACCGAAAGTTGAAAATATTTCGTCTGGTAAATATCCATTCTGGTCTTACGAATACATGGTAACGAAAGGTGAAGCGAAAGAAGCAACAAAAGCTTACATTGATTATGTAAAAGGTAAAGACTTTGAAAAACAAGTAGAAGATATGGGTTACATTCCAATGTCTAAATTAAATAAGTAATCAAATTTATGGGGCTGGCTGCAAGGCCAGTCCTGTTCATTTCAATCTGTGAAGTGGGGTCTGTCCTGTGATGAAGGGGAAAAAACAAATAAATTACGTAAAGAGTGAATATATAGGAAGATCACTTGTTACGTTTTGTGGTATTTTAATTGTTTTAATTACATTAGCTATTATTGCGTTTATTTGCGGTAAAGGAATTCAATCTTTTACGCAAAGTGGTATCTCATTTACTGAGATGTTAACATCGACAAAATGGAATCCAAATGCTGACGAAGGAAGCTTCGGGGCTTTGATTTTTATTGTAGGTTCAACAGTGGTTTCGTTGGGTGCGGTTATTATTAGTGCGCCGATTGCTATAGCTCTTGCTATATTCATGAATTTAATTTCGCCGAAGTTTGGAAATAGAGTATTGAAGCCTGTATTAGAATTATTAGTTGGTATTCCTTCAGTTGTATACGGATTATTAGGGGTTACAATTTTAGTTCCGTTATTACGTGATTCGTTTGGGGGAGTAGGTTTTAGTTTAATTGCAGGTATTGTTGTACTAAGTATTATGATTTTACCTACTATTGCTAGTATCGCTTCTGATGCAATACGTTCTGTTCCGTTTGATTATTTAGAAGCTTCTTATGGACTAGGATCAACGAAATGGCAAGCGGTTAGCCGCGTAATTGTTCCTGCTGCTAAAAAAGGGATTTTAACAGGCATTGTTTTAGGTTTAGCGCGTGCTTTTGGTGAAGCGTTAGCGGTTCAAATGGTAATCGGAAATACGATTAAATTACCAGAAGGAATATATAGTCCGACAGCAACGTTAACAGGTATTTTGACAATGGATATGACAAATACATTGAACGGAACTGCTTGGAACAATGCGCTATGGACTTTAGCGATGATTTTACTTGTTATTTCATTCCTGTTTATTTTAGTAATTCGAGCGATTGGACAAAGAGGTGAGCGATAATAATGAATGCAAGAACGGTAAATAAAATTTGGACGGGTATCTTTTATGCAGTTGCGGCTTTAGTTGTAGCGCTGCTAGTGTTCTTAGTGTTTGAAATTTTACAAAAGGGATGGGGATTTTGGGATCCTAATTTCTTGTTTGGAGAACCAAGCAATACAAGAGCTGGTGGTGGAATTGGTCCGCAGTTATTCAATTCCTTCTACATGCTTGTTATAACGCTTGTTATATCTATTCCTCTTGGATTAGGTGCTGGAATATATTTAGCTGAGTATGCAAAACAAGGGCGTTTTTTAAGTTTTGTACGTTTATGCATTGAGACAATGGCATCCTTACCTTCTATTGTTGTTGGGTTATTCGGTTTGTTAGTGTTCGTTACAATGACAGGTTGGGGATACACAGTAATGGGTGGTGCTCTTGCTTTAACTATTTTAAACTTACCAGGTTTAACACGTGTTTGTGAAAATGCGATTTCAGAAGTTCCTCCTAATGTAAAAGAGGCAAGCCTTGGATTAGGTGCAACGAAGTGGCAAACGATCGCTCGTATTATTATTCCTTCATCCTTACCACAAATTATTACAGGGATTATTTTAGCGGCGGGTCGTATATTCGGGGAAGCGGCAGCGTTAATTTACACAGCGGGTTTAACATCTCCAATTTTAAATTCAGCAGTGGAATTATCCAGTCCTTCGCACCCTTTAAATCCATTTAGACCAGCTGAAACGTTGGCGGTTCACATTTGGAAGTTAAATTCTGAAGGGGTTATCCCAGATGCAAAGTTAATTGCGACAAAATCAGCAGCTGTATTAATTATTATGGTACTACTATTCAATGTTATTTCACGCTTTATAGCATCTGTATTACACAAGCGTTTTACAGGAACGAAAAGAAAAAGTAAAACGACGAAGAAGGTAAAAGCGGCATAAGTTGAAGATGAAAACTCTCTGTTTATAAAACAGGGAGTTTTTTTACGGTCATTTTGTTGTTGGTAGGAAAAGAAGAAGGGTGGCTGAATAGGTAACTTGATATATGGAAATCCGGATAGAAATAGGGAGGGGATTTGAAAGTGTTTTTTTTGCAAATGTAGGGATTTCCTGTATCTGGGAAATAGACATTTTCTAAGTATATCGCTAAATTAACAGGTGCTGTTATTGTAGATCATGACGTTGCGAAATCAGCTTTATTAAAATCATTAAAGGAAAAAGGTGTTGAATCAACAGTGGTTGGGGGAATCTCCTATGATATTGAGTGGGAACTGATTGTTTTTTTGTTGGAGTAAAAGCACAGTGTGATATTAGATAGTCCATGTCTCTACGAAGGGATGATTAAAAAAGGAATAGATTTATGTCAGAAAAATGGTGCTACATTTAAATATATTGAATGTTATCTTAATAATATAGAAGAAATTAATCGTAGGTTACAAACGCGCGAACGTAAGGTAAATCAAATTACAAAAGTAGAATCAGAAGTAGCATTTAAAAAATGTCTGTCTGGCAGTAAAAGGCCTTTACATGGTGAATATCTTATTGTGGATTTTGGAGAACCACTAGAGAAGTATGGTAAAAAAGTGCTGGACTATATTTATCCCGCTATTTGTGGGTGGTAAAACTCCTACCTCAAAATTCAGCTGGAGCAAAGAAGTTAGACGGGAGCTAAACTGGCAGTAAACGCCCGATTGGTGCGGGCTAATAATCAGTGGGGGGGTGGACAAAACCCTGCTGATTAAAGTTTCACTTTATGGATAGGTAGAGGAATACAAAAGGCGTTATCTTCAATTATGAAGATAACGCCTTTGGGTTTAAATATCAGGTGTTTCTGTTGAAGTACTTATTTTTCTGCGGGAGCGTCTTTTTCTCCCGATTTTATCTAATAGTTCATACATAACAGGAACAACTACTAATGTAAGAATGGTTGAAACGGCTAAGCCGCCAATTACAACGACAGCTAGACTTTTTGATACCATGCTGCCCGCTTGAGATTGGCCGAATAGAAGTGGTAGCATAGCGACGATTGTTGTTATGGCTGTCATAATAATTGGGCGTAATCGAGTGGAGCCGGCTTCTAATAGTGCTTCTCTGGTTTCCATACCGTTTTCTCGATTTTGTTGGACTCTTTCTATTAATACAATAGCATTTGTAACGACAATTCCGATTAACATTAATGCGCCAATCAAGGAATTTACATCAACTGGTGTTCTGGAAATGATTAATCCTAAAATGCCTCCGACAGCAGCTAATGGCAAAGAGAATAAAATTGCAAAAGGAGCGCGCGCCTGCCCGAATGTGATAACCATAATTAAATATACAATCCCGATTGCAATCCCCATAATTTTAAATAAATCAGTGAAGTTCTCTTGCATAGATTCAGTAGCACCTGCGATATTTACTTTTGCCCCGTTAGGTAAATTTAAGTCAGCTATTGCTTTGTTTACTTCTGCGCTTACTTTACTTAAATCTTCACTGGAAGCTTCTGCAGTAATTTGAATCGTTTCTTTCCCATCTTTATGGAAGATTTCCGTTTGAAGTTGTTTTTCTGAAATAGTTGCAATGTCTTTTAAAGGAATTGGTCCGTTAATAGGTGATAGTATGTTTGTGTTTAAAATATCTTCTTGTTTGTTAATGGATGCCTTTTTGTGTTCTATCATAATAGTTGTTTTTTCATTATTGATGGAGATTTCCCCAATAGGAGATTTCTTCATAAGGAATGATACTTGTTGTGCTGCTAATTCTGGTGTTAAACCTAGTTGCTCAGCCTTTGTTTGATCGATATGAATTTGCCATTCTTTTTTAGATTCTTCTATATTTGTTTTTACTTTGGAAAGAGAATCCATGCTTTTTAGTTTTGTTTCGACGATGTTAGCGGCCTTTTGTAAATTTGTTTCGTTAGTAGCTGTTACATTAAATTGTAAGTTGTTTCCGCCGCCGGAGTCAGAGTAACTCGTTTTTATATAATCAAGTTCAGCTGGTTCGAAAGCTGTATGTTCCTTTTTTAATTCTTTAATATATTGGTCGATGTCAGATCCTTTTTTAAAGACTACAAATATAGTTGCAAGGTTGTTTTGAGTTGTCTGTCCCCATTGTGCATCTTCTGCGCTAGATCCCATTCGCAAAATAACATCTGTTACATCAGAATTAGAGAGGAGTTTCTTTTCGAAATCAAAGGCTTTTTGTTTTTTAGCTTCAGAATCATAATCAGCTGGAAATGTCATGTTAACGGAAAGCATTGTATCGTCCTCAGACTTTATGTTCGCTTTCGGAAGTAGTATGTAGGCTGCAATTGATCCTGCAAATAATAAAAAAGAAGTGAGTAGAATGATAAACTTATGAGAAAGAGCCCACTTTAATGTGGCGACATATCGCGGTGAAGAATGTGAATTGCGACGTTTTGTTTTTTTGAGCAGTAAAAAAGCCATAAGTGGAACGACTGTTAATGCCACAATTAAGGAAGAAAGTATAGAATACACAACTGCTAACACCATAGGTAACATTAGTTTTCCGATTACTCCCGATACGAGACCGATAGGTAAAAAAACGGCGACTGTTGTTAAAGTAGAAGAGGTAATTGCGACGGCGACCTCTTTTGTTGCATCGAGAATAATATCTTTAGAGAAAGATTCTTTTTGTAAACGACGGAAAATATTCTCGATGACAACGATACTATCATCGACGAGACGTCCAACTGCAACGGCTAAGCCACCTAGAGTTAAAATGTTAAGTGTGATGTTAGATTGGTGGAGTAAAAATAGTGTTAATAGGATAGATAATGGGATACTGACGACAGCGATGAGTGTTGTTCGAAAGCTACGTAAAAAGATTAAGATAATGAGAGTTGCGGCAATGGCCCCAAGGATTACTTCTTTTCCCATACTAGTAACAGCATTTTCAACTTGCTCATGAGTTGAAGCTAAAAGTTTAATAGAATATTGATCTTTATATTCCTTACTTATATCTTTAATCTTTTTATCAATCTCTTTTCCAATTGCAACCGCGTTTTTACTCGGCTCTTTCATGATGACTAATCCTGTTCCTTCTTCTCCGTTTATGTGTGAGATTGTATCGTAATGTTGTTTTAGTTCAATTTGAGCGACATCTTGTAATTTTACTTGAGGTGTAACGGTGATGTTTTTTATGTCATTTACATTTTTTATATCTCCGATGACACGAAGAGTGTATTCTTCCTTATTAACGGTAACTGCTCCGGCTGGAGTGGAGGTTTCTTTTCCTTGTAAAACTGTTAATACTTGCTGTGATGTTACGTTTTTATCTTTTAGTTGGTTAGGATCAAGTACGATTGATAATTCGGAAGTTGATTTTCCGAAAAACATAACATTGGCAACACCATCAATGCTTTCGAGTTGTGGTACGATTTCTTTCTCGATTTGTTTTTCGTCAGCTTTTGAAAATCCGTTTTGCTTCTGGATGGTGATTTGAGCGAGTGGAATCATAGAAGTATTTAATTGACTAACTACAGGCTTAGTTACATCTTTAGGTAATTTAATTGTATTAATTGCTTTCTCGACTTCGCGTGCCGCGTCTTTCATATTTGCCTTGGATGTATATGCGATGTCGATGCGTGATAACCCTTCATGTGTAGAAGAAGTAATGCCATCGATATGTTCTAAATTACGAAATTGTTTTTCGAGAGGATCAGTCACGTCTTTGGTCATCGTTTCAGCATCGAGCCCTTGAGACAATGTCGTAACAGTTATTGCGGGGTTATCGATGCTTGGTAAAAACTCCATAGGTAATTTAGATCCGGAATAAACGCCGAGTATGGAAATGAGAAAAACCATGATGATAATAGCGGCTCGGTTTTTTAATGAAAACTTTGTTAACCTATCCATAAGATAATTCCTCCATTAGTTTATTTATAGTTGTGTGGGCACTTTCTTACTATATAACAAAAAATGGATAATTTTCATTAATTAAATGTAAAAAAATTCTAACAATAATCTTAAGTTAATATTTTGAAGGGAAGTTCGTAATTTCTGCAAGTGAAATTCCTGATTGTTGAAGAGAAGCATTAATTAAAGTTTTGCTCTAGTATAGTGGACTCATTTTTTGTTACTCTACATTTAAATGAGGATTTGTCCTTCTTGAGTAGAGTTATGGTTATTGTAAAATTTAAAAGGAAGAGGGCTAAGGATTAGGGATTCATGTGGGATACTGTCTGGTTGATGATAGTGTATAGTAAGTTGTCTGCAAGCAAAATGAATGTTTTCAGTAGAAAGGATAATGGTTCTTTCTATAGAAGAAAGTAGGCTAGATAATTTTTTGTGTTTTTTTATAAAAAATACTTGTTATTTAAAAACCATGATGGTATATTAATAAACGTCGCTGATGCGGAAACGCAGAAAACGACAAAAAGAAATTAAAAAACATAGTTGACATCGAAAAATGAAGATGTTAATATGATGAAGTCGCTTCTGAAGCGGCGGACAAGTTCTTTGAAAACTGAACGAAACAAACAACGTGAACGTCAATTTTTATTTTTAGATGCTAGACAAAC